>NZ_JANHZS010000005.1:0-216378 GCF_041414765.1 Pseudoalteromonas sp. DY56-GL79
AAATGTCAGAGCCCTTTCGAAACTCAGTAGCATTACTAAAGTTGGGTCAACTGAAGCTAAAAAAGTTGGTTGCACATTCCACTGCTGAATCGAAATGGGGCAAGAATGAGCTGACTAAACGGCCGCTATGTAGAAAGAAGCTGACATTGACGACCGTCTCTTGTTTGCTCGAAGGTGAAGTATAACCCCGCTCTTTTTAACTGTAAGATCGGATATGATACTACCCTGTTTAACAAGCACGAGCGTTGTTAGCGTTACTCTACCCTAAGCTTTATCACCATTCGAAAAGGTGAGCCATTTTTGAAATTGTTTTCAAGCCAATGCCATGACTATTACGCTTAGCATATAAGTGCTGTAGGGACTTATCTTTAATTTCGCCAACAATGACTTCTTTCACTTGATAACCCATTGCCACGGCAGCTGACGCATAAGCAACAAACTCCCATTTCTTGATATTGGTGTTATCAACTACGACCAAAGGGATACCTTCAGCTAAGGCATTAATAAACCGCGCTAAGTTTAAGTTGTGATATTCTGAAAGGCGTTGTTTTTCAAAATGATACTCGCCGTTCTCATTAAGAAAATAATCATCGGTTGAACAGATAAAATACTGTGTTTCATCGCCGGAGACGAGATCGTCGGCTAGCGTTTGCGCATAATGCGATTTTCCAGAGCCAGGTAGACCCCTCAAAATAAAAACTTGTTTCATCGAGTTTTGAACGTCACTGTTAGTATTAATAAAGCTATTTTTATCATCGAACATTCATAATGCCACAGTCCGACTGTTTTTTCATGGCTTTTACTCATTCTTTTCAGCCCAGTTTTTTGCATTTAGTGTTTTTTTATTTGTCCATCGCAGGTAAGATACGGCTTACATGACGATAAGACACTCTGTCTTTTAATTTACAAATAAAAAATAAATCATTTGGAGTAAAGATGAGCCACACAGCGATAACGGAGCTACTAGCAGGCACCGTTGCGGTTGACAGCCAAGTAACAGTAAAGGGCTGGATCCGTACACGACGTGATTCAAAAGCAGGTATTTCATTTCTAGCCGTTCATGACGGTTCTTGTTTTGACCCTATTCAAGCCGTAGTCCCTAATTCGCTGAATAATTATGACGAAGTGACTCGTCTTACTGCTGGGTGTTCAGTAGCGGTGACTGGTGTGCTTGTACAATCACAAGGTCAAGGTCAATCTTTTGAGATCCAAGCGAACAGCGTTGAGGTATTAGGCTGGGTTGAGAATCCAGATTCATACCCAATGGCTGCAAAACGCCACAGTATTGAATACTTACGCGAACATGCGCACCTTCGCCCTCGCACTAATGTTATGGGCGCGGTTACGCGTGTACGTAACTGTCTTGCACAAGCTATTCACCGTTTTTATCATGAGCGTGGCTACCAGTGGATCAGCACGCCTATCATTACCGCAAGTGACTGTGAAGGCGCAGGCGAGATGTTCCGTGTATCTACACTTGATATGAACAACCTACCACGCACAGACAAAGGCGATGTAGACTATTCAGAAGACTTTTTTGGAAAAGAAGCATTCTTGACCGTATCAGGTCAGCTTAACGGTGAAACATACGCGAGTGCCCTTTCAAAAATCTATACTTTTGGTCCAACATTCCGTGCTGAAAACTCAAACACTTCTCGTCACTTGGCAGAATTTTGGATGGTTGAGCCTGAAGTGGCATTCGCCGACCTTAACGACATCGCAGCGCTTGCAGAAGACATGTTGAAGTATGTGTTTAAAGCAGTACTTGACGAACGACGTGATGATATGGAGTTTTTCGCACAGCGCATCGAAAAAGATGCCATTACTCGCCTAGAATCATTCATCGATAAAGACTTTGCTCAGGTAGATTACACAGACGCTATCGAAATTCTAAAAGCATGTGATAAAGAGTTTGAATTCCCTGTTGAGTGGGGCGTAGACTTACAATCAGAGCACGAACGCTACCTTGCTGAAGTACACTTTAATGCACCAGTAGTTATTAAAAACTACCCTCGTGATATCAAAGCATTCTACATGCGCCAAAACGAAGACGGTAAAACCGTTGCCGCTATGGACGTCGTTGCGCCTGGTATTGGTGAAATCATTGGTGGTTCACAACGTGAAGAGCGTTTAGATGTGCTAGATGCGCGTCTTGAAGAGATGGGCTTAAACAAAGAAGATTACAGCTGGTACCGCGACCTACGTAAGTATGGAACAGTGCCTCACTCAGGCTTTGGTCTTGGCTTTGAGCGCTTGGTTGCTTATGTTACTGGCATGGGCAACGTACGTGACGTTATTGCCTTCCCTCGTACTAAAGGCAGCGCGACTTACTAAAGTCTTGTCGAACAACCAAAGTTGTGTTCTCAGCAGCTTTGGCTAAACGCAAAAAGGCCTTCATATAAGAAGGCCTTTTTTGATCACGCGATGCTATTATAGAACTTCTAGTAGCTCAACATCGAAAATTAGCGTTGAGAAAGGTGCAATTGCAGCACCTGCACCACGCTCGCCGTATGCAAGCTCATGCGGTACGTATAAACGCCATTTTGAACCCGCAGGCATCATTTGAAGTGCTTCAGTCCAACCTTTGATCACGCCATTTACTGGGAATTCAGCTGGTTGGCCGCGCTCGTAAGAGCTGTCAAAAGTCGTACCGTTGATTAGAGTACCGTGGTAATGAACGCGTACTTTTGAATCTTCAACAGGCTTATCACCTTCGCCAGTTTCAACTACTTCATATTGAAGACCTGACTCAGTTACCGTTACTTCAGCACGCTTTGCATTTTCTTCTAGAAATGCAACACCTTCAGCTGCTAATACTTTCGCTTCTTCTTCACGACGCTGTTGGATTTCAGCATTGATCTTCTCAAATGCTGCTTGAATTTCAGGGATCTCAACGCGGAAGCTGTCACCAGCATAAGCGTCTTTCATACCTTCGAATACAGAGTTAAGGTTTAGACCTTCAAAAGGGTTAGCTTTAAGTTGCTCACCCATTTGTAAACCAATACCGTAGCTCGCTTTATCTGCGTCTGTGTTGAATTGAGACATAGTCTTTCCATATTTTTTATTAACAAGAACCTTAGATTGTATCACAGCCAAAATAGGCAAGATACCGGAGCTGCTTGATTATCAAGCAGTCAAGCTATTCGTCGGACACAAAAAAACCGCTAACTAGCGGCTTTCTCTTCGGCATATTGTTTGAGTTTTTTCATCACAAAGGTTGCAAATGGCAGCAATAATACAAGACCAATATTAAGCTCATCACTGTACTCACCCAAGCTACCAACAAAGTAGTGTCCAAATCCAACCACACCAAATAATGCAATAACCACACTGGCGATTTCTGGCCAAGATTTTTCATATTTAGTGATCAAATGACCGACAAGGCAATTGAATAAAAAAACATGCAGCAGCGTCATTGTGATATCAGGGTCTTGTTGCGAATCAATCGACAACGTAAGCGCCATGTTTAGGCCACTAAGATAAAAATAACTAAATACAATCCAAATAGAACTATGTTTTATTATTGCCATGTTACTAGCCGCAGACATACACGCCTCCAAACGAAAAAAACCGCCATTTGGAGGCGGTTTTGGGAATGAGGTGGCGGAGAGATAGGGATTTGAACCCTAGATACGCTATTAACGTATGCCGGTTTTCAAGACCGGTGCTTTCAACCACTCAGCCATCTCTCCGTTGTTGGCGCGCATTTTATGGAGTTATCCATCGGTTGTAAAGCACTATTTCGATTTTTGCATTCAAAAGCGCAAATAATAGCCGAATAATCAATAATATTGCTTTGGCCTTTTGGCAATGTAAGCAAAAATACAACTAGCGATAACCATTGCAATCACGATGATCCCTGAGTCAATCATACCAATGACCGCGTTTTTTGCAGGCAGCACTTTTTCAATGATAACCGGAATAGATGAAAACAACACAACGGTACTGAGCACTTTAAATGCTCTGGAAAAATCAAATCGCTTGGTGTAACTCATCCATGTTGTTAGTAATCCTAATACCAAAATAGGCGCTAATAGCCCCATCCATATCTCACTGGTATAACTCGATAATGCAACGGTTGCCGTGCATCCTATCAAGCTCCAAATAATCCAAGCGGTCCAATTTTCCCGTTCTTTTAAAAATAAATTACCCATGGCACATCTTCTTTCAATTAGCTTGTTATTTTTATTATTGTTATAGAAAACAGGATTTACTGTCTTAGAGTAGCAAACATACTGGCTATAAAACAACCACATCGGTTGTGACAGTTTAAATAATGAAAAGTTCAACAAAAAGTATCAAAGAATGTGTTACCACAACATTAATCACTGTATAAAAAAAGCGCAGCCATTGCTGCGCTCACCCCACTTTATTTTTACCCGGGGAATTTAACTTTCAGCTTTATCAAGTTCATCCACTAATAATTTAGTTTCATCAGCCCTCGGTTTTGTAAATCTCGCTAAACCGAGATAAACGACAGGTGTGAGGTAAAGCGTAAAGAAAACCGCTAATCCTAAACCGCCAAATACGACCCAGCCAATTGCATTTCTCGACTCAGCACCTGCGCCAACCGATAAAATCAATGGTAAAGCACCAAGCAATGTGGACACTAAGGTCATCATGATAGGACGTAAACGGATCACTGCTGCTTCTTCAACGGCTTGTCTTACCGAACGTCCTTTATCACGTAACTGATCTGCGAACTCAACTAACAAGATAGCATTTTTAGCAATTAAACCAATCAACATCACTAAACCGATTTGCGAATATATGTTTAGCGAAGTACCTGTAAGATACAGCGCCAATATGGCGGAGGTGATCCCAAACGGAACTGTGATCATAACTACAACGGCACTATTTACACTTTCAAATTGTGCAGCAAGTACGAGCAACACAATCAAAAACGCCAGCACGTAGGTAAGTAACACTTCGTTGGCCGTTTCTTCAAAGGTTAACGCTTCCCCTTTAAACGCCAGCGTCACGCTGTCAGGTAAACTCTGATCTGCCAGCGTTCGTAATTTTTCAACCACTTCTGCCATAGGCATGTCTTCGGGCTGTTTCATATCCAGCTCGATACTACGACGCTGAGCATGGCGTTCAAGCTCAGCAGCTACGCCCTCTTCTACAATAACGGCAAGGCTACTTAGCGGAACTAATGCACCAGAGCGGCTGCCAACATAAAGATTGGCCAAATCACTTGGGTCTCTGATGGTATGATTTTGAGCTTGCAGCATAATTGGTATGGATTGGTCGCCAACATTCAAATCAGCAACATCATCGCCATTAATGGCTGCCCTAAGTGTCGTTGAAATATCACTCAAACTAACGCCAAGCTCTTCTGCTCTTCGACGGTCAATGTTTACGCGCAGCTGAGGTTGTGAGGGTTGATAAGAGATTTGTACCGGAGCCACGTCTGGCATTTCTTTTTCAACCAAAGCTGCAAATTGTTGCGCTGCTTTAAAAATCTCTAAATAGTCGTTACCAAGTAGCGCAAGCTCGATACCACCACCTTGGCCTCTTAGGTTTAAGCTGTTTGCACCAAAGGCACGAGCAGGTGCACCTGGTATATTACCAAGCGGTCCTCTGATCTTATCGATAATTTCCTGTTGCGAGAAATGACGCTCATCCCAATGCTTTAATGGCACAGTGATGAACACGATATTTGGATCCCACTGACCGACAACCGTATAGATTGACTCTATTTCTCCGCTTTCTACAAAGGGTAATAAGATGTCCTCCATCTGTTTGGCCTGTCTATCCATAAAGTTAAGACCAACACCGTCAGGCCCTCTTGCGAAAATGCGAATTTTACCTCTGTCTTCAGATGGCAAAAGCTCATTATCCAATTGCGAATAGAGCGCACCAGATAAGCTCGCAATAACCACAAATACACCAAAGGTTAGCCATGCATGGTCAAGTACCCAGTGGATCGTACCGCGATACATTTCTGCGAGTTTCACACCAATACTCGAAAATAGATGCTTTTTGCTATCTTGCTTTACTTTTAACTTAGATGTTAATGCTGGCACCAATGACAGGGCCACAAATGAAGAAATAATCACGGCACCAGCTAACACGCCACCAAACTCCCTGAACAGTCGGCCGGCGGTTGAGGGTAAAAAAGCAATCGGTACGAATACCGCAGCAAGTACTGCGGTTGTCGCAACTACAGCAAAGAAGACTTCTCTTGTCCCAAGTACCGCAGCAGCGCGACGACCTATCCCTTCGCCACGACGACGCTGAATATTCTCACTAACAACAATCGCATCATCTACGATAAGTCCAGTGGCCAACACCAGTGCTAGCAAGGTTAAAATATTAACCGAGAAGCCAAGCGCCCAGATCAGCGCCAAAGAGCCGATAAGCGCAACCGGGATTGCAAAAGCTGGAATAAGCGTCGCACGCCACGAGCCAATAAATACCCAAAGCGTGAATACCACCAGCAATATGGTTATCACCAAAGAGCTTAAGACTTCGTCTACGGATGAGCGAATAAACTGTGCATCATCGGAGGTGACGAATAGCTCCAGATCTGGAAAGCGTACTTTTATCTTATCAACGAGCTGCAGCACTTCGTCTGAGATTTCAATGGTATTGGACTGTGCTTGGCGAATGATCTCAAGACCAATTACAGGCTCTCCATCAAGCCTCACCATAGAGCGAGGATCAGCCGGTCCAAAATACACAGAGGCAATATCCCCCACCCGAGTTTCACCACGAATGATGATATCACTCACCTGCTCAGCGGTTACAGAAGTGGCATCAGCACGGACAATCAGCTGTTGATCGTCTGACTTTAAACTGCCCGCAGGTACATCAAACGGGGCTTGTCTAAGCGCTGCAGCAACATCAGGAACGGTTAGATTAAAGCTTGTTAGTTTTAAGGGATCCAGCCTTACGCGCAGCACTCGCTCTCTATCGCCGTTCAGGCGCACATCGGCTACGCCTGGAATAGTTAAAAACTGCGGCGCTAAGTCTTTTTCTACTCGCTCGGTCAATCCTTCAAGTGTTAAGGAGGCACTACTTACAGTTAAAGACACCACGGCTTCTGCGTCATTATCCGCTTTAATAATGGACACCCGCTCAACTTCTTCAGGTAGCTCTCTTTGTACTCGAGAAACGGATTCGCGTGTTTCATTTGCTGCATCATCTAGATTAATGCCCGGACGAAATTCAACAACAATCCGCGCATTATTCTCTTCACTTTGTGCACGAATGCTTTTTACACCACTGACACGCGCGACAGCGCCTTCTAACTTACTCGTGACTTCGGTGTCGACGGTCTCAGGCGAGCCGCCAGGAAACGATGCAGACACCGTTAATCGTGGCCTATCTACATCGGGCAGTTCACGAACTTCAACGCCGGCAAGAGCAGCAATACCTGCAATAATAATCAACAAATTTAATACAACGATTAATACCGGACGGCGAATGGCCATCGACGGTAAATCTTGTAACTGTGGTAACTCCGGTTTAGTCACGATTTATTCCTTCGCCAGTGCATTCGTCACCGCAATTTCTTGCCCAGGACGAAGACGTTGCACCCCTTCTACAACTAATAACTCTCTTGCAGCCAAATCGCCTGATACCAGCAATTTACCCGGCAAACGCTGTTGGATTTTCACATCAATACGCTTAGCTTTGCCATCTACTTCTTTCCATACATAAGGACCTGTTGCGCCCCAAAGCAGTGCGGCTTCAGGAATAACGGCAAACTCTTCACCCAATACCGTTAGCGATACTCTAAAGCTCATTCCAGGCAAAAAACGGTCATTGCGGTTTTCAAAGATGGCTTTGATTTTTAGTGTGCGGGCTGTTGGGTCTATTCTAGAGTCCATTTGCGCTATCTTTGCGTCGATCCGTGTTGAATTATCATTCCAAGGTGTCAGCAGCACGCTATCGGTCGATTTAAGCATGCCATACGCCGATTCTGGTGCCGCAAATTGAACATACAACTTATCAAAGTTATCGATACTCGCAATCGCGGTTTGGGTGGTAATGCGATCTCCAACCTCAACGTCGGTGAGTCCCATTACGCCAGAAAAAGGGGCGATCACTTGGCGGTCTTCTAATTCATTCTTAGCTTGGTTCAAGGCGACCTTTGCTAAGTCTCTGTCCGTTACCGCTTTATCTAATTCATTAATTGGAACAGCGCCGCGCTTTTGGCTATCAGTTAGGCGGTCGACGGTGCGCTGCGCATCTGCAAGACGAATTTTAGCTTCTTCAAGCGCCGCTTTTTGGCGGCGTGAGTCTAGCTCCAATAGCAAAGTACCCGCTTTAACCTGATCGCCCGGTTTAAAATGTACCGCAGTCACCCTATCACCAATCGCGGGATATAAAATAACCGATTGAATAGCTTCAGCATTACCTACTGCCTGAATTTGCTGGCTACTGCTTTCAAATTGAATAGGCTCTGCAATCACTTGCGAAGGTTTCGCCAAAGCGGCATTGGTTATCAGCATAGTGGCCGTAAAAACCACCAAGCGCGTTACTTTACACATATTAACCTTAATAATTTCCATTGTTCTCAGCTATATTTGAGTGTAACAGTTAATCACTCACATCAAGATAAACTATTCGATAACACACAGGATAAGTGCGATAAGATGCAGTATGCCTTGCAGCGTTTTAAAGGCAAGATAAGCCCATGTAAAGTAAGGTAAAGTTATGTAAAGATTGAGGGAGAGTGAGGCGCAATAGACTACCGCGCCAAATCATGACTATTGTGCGGCCGCGCGCATCAGTCTATCGTTAACATCTCGCCACTCGGGCGCTGTTGGTGGTGCTTCCAACAAAATCTCGGTTGCACTTGATTGGTCCAATTGATGTAACCCGTGATAAAGGCCCTGCGCATACTTGGCTTTGTCAGCACCAAGTTTGAGATCCACCAGCTCGTTGTGTGCTGAATTCTCAGAGAGCATTCGCTCAATTTGCGATGAATAATACAACACACCGGTATTCGCTTCGCACTGGCCGCTTAGGCGAGCAACTAATTCTTCCGTCGACAACAGGGTAAGCGGTTTGCTTGGTTGGTAATGGGCTTTTACGTTACCTGGGACGGCTACAGTGTGTACATCAGGCTCATCTACTTCAATATTGAGCACCGCTTCAAGTGCAGCTTTGGTAATAGGGCCCGCTCGCAATATCCTCGGTGTGGCTGAAGATATATCGACAATCGTCGACTCAAGTCCTACTTCACACGGACCACCGTCTAACACAGCTGCTATTTTGCCAGACAATCCAAACAACACTTGCTCGGCGGTGGTTGGACTAATTTTTTTGTAAGGATTGGCAGAAGGCGCAGCAAGTCCGGAGTTAATGCGCTGCAATAAAGCTAGCATTGCAGGATGATTTGGCACACGAATACCCACGGTTGGGTGGCCGCCTGTCACTATATCGCTCACATGTGCTTGCTTTTTGGCAACGATCGTCAGTGGTCCCGGCCAAAACGCATCAGCTAAAGCATCAAAATAGTCTGGCAAAGTTTCCACCCACTCAGTGACCAAAGACTTGTCAGCGAGATGTACGATTAACGGGTGATCTGCTGGGCGTCCTTTTGCTGCAAAGATTTTTTTTACCGCATCGGGTTGCCTTGCATCTGCTGCTAATCCGTAAACGGTTTCTGTTGGAACCGCAACAAGTTGACCATCACGTGCAAGTTCAGCCGCTTGCGCCACTGCGCTTGGATCGGTTGCCAGTAAATGTAAGGTAGTTAAGCTTGCTTCGCCCACGTGTCTTTCTCGCTGTAAAAAATGGACGCGAATTATAACCAATTTAAAATGCAAAGAGCCAGTATTACTGGCTCCAGCGTAAAAGCTAACATCAGGAGCGGTTAGCGTTATTCAGCGCTTGCGACCATCACGGTTTTCACGTTAACAAACTCTTTGATCCCAAAGCCACCATGCTCTCTACCATAACCACTGTCTTTAACACCACCAAACGGCAAATTTGGTTGTGCCAACGAATAGCCATTGATGTTCACCATGCCAGTATCAAACTCTTTGATAGCAAGCTCTGTTGCACGTTGAGTGTCTTCAGAAAAAATGCCGCCACCTAAACCATAGCGTGAATCATTGGCTACCATCATTGCCTCAGCCTCATCATGCACACGGATCAGCGACGCTACAGGGCCAAATAGTTCATCATCATAAGCTGGCATACCGGGTTTAACGTCTTCCAAAATGGTGACTGGATAATAAAACCCCTGTTGCTTTGGAATTTCTCCACCAAGTGGACAAGTCGCTCCCGCCTTAACGGACGCTTCAACTTGTTGGTGTAATTCATCACGTAGATCTTTACGCGCCATTGGACCTAAGTCGGTGTCTGCTGCGCTTGGATCTCCCACCTTAAGCTGCTTAAATCCGGCCACGAAAGCCTCTCTAAATTGCTCATAGATTTCATCAACGATAATAAAGCGCTTTGCTGCAACGCAGGTTTCACCGTTGTTAACAATACGACCTTGAATACACGCGGACACCGCTTTGTTAATATCAGCATCTGCCAGCACCACAAAGGCATCGTTACTGCCAAGCTCTAGGACGGTTTTTTTAGAAAGCTCAGCAGCTTGTTTTGCAACTTGCTTACCTACTTTATCGCTTCCGGTAAACGTAACCCCGCGAATATGTGGGTTCTTTATCAACTCGCTTGCTGTCTCGCCGTCTATTAACAGTGACTGGTAACAACCTTTTGGAAAACCTGCCTCTAGGTACAATTCTTCAATTAATTTAGCCATTCCAAATACATTTGAGGCATGTTTCATTACCGTGGTATTACCCGCCATCACGTTCGAAACACTGTATCTAATAACCTGATAAAGCGGAAAGTTCCAAGGTTGTATTCCTAAGATCACACCTATTGGTTGGTAAGTGATAATGGCATGTCCCTGCTCAAATACCCGATGTTCATCCTGTAATTCTTTTTCGCCATGCTCAGCGGTATATCGGCAAATTTCAGCACACAAAGAAACTTCCTGCTCGCCCTGCTCCGTCACTTTGCCCATTTCCTCGGTCATCAGTGAGACTAACTTTGATTTATTTTGCTCAATTAAGTCAGCAAGCCTGTTTAGCTTTTGTGCTCTTTGCGTAAATGTGGTTTTCTTCCAAAATGAATAACAGTCATTGGCTAAGTCCACCGACTTTTGCGCCTCGTCCAAGCTCATTAACGTATATTCATTAACGGGTTGCTCTGTCGCAGGATTAATTGTGGTTACCGTATTTGACATCATGAAGCTCCTTCGAAAATTTAACGGCGTAAATCAATTTTTAGATTTACAGCGATAGCCTTTGAATAAGCAAGGAAGACACCAATCTGAAGATAACTTCTATCTAATTGATTAATATAACTTAATTTGATTCCTGAAATAGGTTTCGAAAAATTTGAGAACGGGAATTAGAAAAGACTACACACCTAATATGAAAAGTTTGCAGAGCGAATGGCGCTTGCACAAATAGCTGGCAGTGAAAGGTTTAGTAAAGAAAAGGGACCATCCGGTCCCTCTGTTATGTATTCTGAGTACAATACGCCTTTAGCGTTTTTGACGTTGCGCTTCTTTTTGCGCTAGCTTTTCTTCTTTACGCTTACGAATAGCATCCTGTGCTTCATGACCGATATGACCTTCGCCGCGTAGCTTAGCCAGTTCAATTTGCTTTTGGCGCTCAGCAAATCGTGCAACTTGCTCTTCTGTTAAGTCTTTGTGGCAGTGATGACAAGACACCCCTTCCATATATTCTTCGAGTTGCTTCTCTGCTTCCGTGATTGGCATACGACAAGCATGGCATTGGTCGTAAGACCCTTTGTTTAAATCATGATCGACAGCAACACGGTTATCAAACACAAAGCACTCACCTTCCCACATGGTTTCTTCTTTTGGCACATCTTCCAAGTATTTAAGAATACCGCCTTCCAAGTGGTAAACCTCTTCGAAGCCTTGCTCTTTCATATACGCTGTTGATTTTTCACAGCGGATCCCGCCAGTACAGAACATCGCCACTTTTTTGTGTTTTTCTGGGTTCAAGTTATTTTTCGCCCACTCAGGGAACTCACGGAAAGTCTTGGTTTTAGGATCGATGGCATTTTTAAACGTGCCGATCTCGATTTCATAGTCGTTACGCGTATCAACTAGCACAACGTCAGGATCTGAAATCAATGCGTTCCAATCTTGTGGTTTTACGTACGTACCAACCACTTCTTTAGGATTGATACCTTGTACACCCATGGTCACGATTTCTTTCTTAAGCTTTACTTTAGTGCGGTAGAAAGGGCAAGTTTCATCGAACGACTCTTTATAAACGATGTTATCAAGGCCCGGTTGTTTGTCTAACCATGTAAGTAGCGCATCAATGCCTTCACGTTTACCGGCAACGGTACCGTTAATGCCTTCTTCGGCAAGTAATAACGTACCGCGAACTTCATTCGCTTCCATCACATCGTGAAGTGGCTGTCTTATCTCTTGATAGTTAGGTAAAGAGACAAACTTGTACATAGCACAAACAACGTATTGTTCTGACATTGTATTTTCCTAGATTTAAGCTTTGATTAGCTTACACATTAAGCATGACGATGTGTAAAGCACGAAAACCGAGTCGCAAACCCGGCGCTGAGGCGCGTATTTTACGGATTTTTGATTAAAATGCAAAAAACACAAATTCTATATCCGATAGCGTCTATGCTTTGGTATAATCTCGTGTTTTTAAAATTCAAGACTTGGAGAAATTGACTTGAGATTCACTGAACTTGGGATAGATACGCGCCTAGAACAACAACTGGCTCACCAAGGGATCACGGAACCGACCGAGATCCAAGCGCATGCCATCCCAACGGCTCTAGCTGGCCACGATGTTTTTGCGCAGTCTAAAACAGGCTCTGGCAAAACCCTAGCCTTCTTGCTGCCTGCCGTACAGCGTGTAATGAAACAAAAAGCGCTGAGCAAACGCGATCCTCGCGTTGTTATCGTAGCCCCAACTCGTGAACTCGCGACTCAAGTGTTCTCTGAGTGTCGTGCACTGTGTGCTGGCACTAATATTCAAGTCTGTAAGATTTTGGGTGGTGAAAACTACAATGATCAGGTAAAAGCGCTACGCCGCGACCCGCATTTTGTGGTGGGGACTCCTGGTCGTATTGCCGATCACGTTGAAAATCGCTCATTATTTTTAGGCGGTCTTGAACTACTTATTTTTGATGAAGCAGATCGTATGTTTGACCTTGGCTTTGAAAAACAGTTGGACGTCATTAATGACTCTGCAGATCACCGCCAAAGACAAACGCTGCTATTTTCAGCCACACTAGACCATACTCAAGTTGAAGCATCGTCACGTCAATTACTCAAATCGCCAAAGCGTATTATGTTGAGCAATGCCCACCAGCAGCATGAAGACATAAAGCAAGCACTCTACTTTGCCGATCATTTAGATCATAAAGAAGCGCTGCTTAAGCACTTCATCACACAAGATGAGGTAGGACAATGCATTATCTTTACCGCGACCCGCGGCGATACAGACCGATTAAGCAAACTGCTAAATGAAATGTCGATTAAGGCGGTATCGCTGTCGGGCGATATGCCGCAAAATAAGCGGTTAGACATTATGGAAAGCTTCAGCCGTGGTATCTATAAAGTACTTGTTACCACAGACGTTGCTTCTCGTGGTCTCGATTTGCTCTCTGTTACCCATGTTATGAATTTTGACTTGCCTAAGCAGGCAGAAGAATATGTCCACCGTATCGGTCGTACAGGACGTGCCGGGTTTAAAGGCACTGCGATTTCATTTGTTGGCCCCAAAGATTGGGATAGCTATGTGGCAATCAAAAACTATCTTGATGAGCCACTACGTTTTGAAGAAGTCCCCGGTCTTGTTGGTAAATTCAAAGGACTTAAGCAAAAACCGCAGCAGAGTAAAAACCGCCCTGCAGAGTCTGCGCCAAAGCAAACAAGTAAACCTAAGAAAAAGCCGGTGAAAAAGTCAAAACCGAGAAAAGTGGTCCCGCCACCGATTGATATTGACGGTACTATGCCGATGCGTCGCAAACCAAAACCACAAACTGACGAGGAATAATCATGTTAGGTCAAATCAAAATGTTAACCATTGAAGAGCTTACCGCTGAAGGGGCTTATTTAAACGGTGGTGAGCTTGGTGACGTATTTCTTCCTCGAGCAGAGGTGCCAAAGCACACCGAAGAAGGTGACTCTGTTGAAGTATTTATCTATTTAGATAACTTGGGACACGCAACGGCAACAACCAAAAAGCCACTTGCACAAGTCGGTGAGTTTGCCCTGCTTCGCGTAAAAGAGATCAATAAGGTTGGTGCTTTTATGGATTTGGGTATTGAAAAAGACGTGTTAGCGCCTTTCAATGAACAAAAACCGAAAATGCGCGACGGCTATAGCTATTTGGTTAGGCTTTACCTAGACAACGCCAGTAAGCGTATTTGTGCGTCTAGTGCGTTGGGTAAATTTTTGAGTAAATCAAAAGCCGAGTACGAAAAATTCGAAGAAGTAGACCTAATCGTCGCGGCAAAAACCGATCTTGGCTATAAAGTGATAGTCAATGAAAAACACTTTGGATTGGTCTTTTTCAATGATGTATTTAAGCGGATGTATATTGGTCAGCGCATGAAGGGCTTTGTAAAAGCAGTTCATGACGAAGATAAGATTGATATCGTGTTAGAAAAGCCGGGTATTGGTAAGGTTAAAGACCTTGCGGAAATCATTTATAGCAAGCTCGAAGAAAGTGGGGGCTATTTACCGCTAGGCGATAAGTCAGATCCTGACGCAATCAAGCGTACTTTCTCTACCTCTAAAGCTAACTTTAAAAAAGCCATCGGTGGTTTGTTTAAAGACGGCCGAATTGATATTGAAGCGACTTCTATTTCAATTCGTAAGTCTTAAACGCACACAATACTTAGCAAGTCTCAACCTGAGACTTGCTTGTCACATTACACTTACTTCAAGCATATCTCGCCATTTATCTACCGCTTTTAATCCAAGTTCAAATCCCAATTTATAATCTGACTTTAAGGTCTCTGGGCTTGAGCCTAAAATCATAGATTCCAGTGGTCTATTGGGCGCTATTTGAATGACGTTAACATCTTCTGGTGGTGAATTCATAAAGTTAACCGCATCGGCATAACGACTTTGATAGTGATGATACATTTCAAACATTCGAGGAGATTGATTAACGCGTCGCATGATTGGCTTTAAGCGCTCAAGCACAGGCATTTTGCCATCGTCATGTGCCTCAATGGTTCTGATCACCCAAATAGTCTTTGCCCCTTGACTGTGTGCCCAGCGTACGGGTAAAGGATCGCCTACACCACCATCCATCATGCCGTGACCCGCAACTTTAACGCCTGGACGATATAAAAAAGGGATTGCACTAGAAGCCTTTAAATGGGTAAACATGTTATCGTGCCAGGTATGCAAATAATGTGGCTCAAGCGAGTCTAAGTGACTTGCAACCGCATAAAAGTTACTTTCCGGCGTGAGGTGGTTAGGCTCAGTTGGAAACCGTACTTTGCCGCTGTGCTCTACTTGTTGAAAATACCAATCCAAGTCAATGACATTACCACCGGTAAAAAATCGCGCGGGACGGAAAAACTGCTGCTCCGTCGTCAGAGATTCGATAGCAGTTTGCGCATATTGACTTGCGCGAGCACAATAGGCTGCGAGGTTTTGTGCACCCGCGGAGACACCCACTTTTAAATCAAAAGGCGTAAATTTTTTCTCAAGAAAAGCATCCAGCACGCCCGCTGTAAAAATGCCTTTTTGACCTCCGCCCTCAGCGATAATTGCAGAGCGTATGTTATTTGTCATGTTGTGCTCTTTTTATTATATAAACCTGTACGCATCTTATTTTACTGTGGGCAAAACCTAGAAATTCAAGCTTCCATACAACTTAGCAATAAAAAATGCCCTGCTGAACAGAAACGTTAAAGCAAGGCATTCATAATATCCACAGTGTGATTAATATGTGGTTAAAGTTTGCTTACAGAACTCTCTATCGGCCGTTTTAAAAAGCTGACTAATAGCGCCGGTAAAATGGTGAGTGTAACGATAGTTGCCATAGCAATACCACAAAGCACTATCATGCCAACGCCTCGATAAAGCTCAGATCCTTCTCCTGGAATGAATACCAATGGCGCAAGACCGCATAGGGTTGTCATCGTTGACATCACAATCGGTTTTAATCGCGTTTGTAGCGCGGAGATCACCGCCTCGTACACACTCATCGCGGTACTCTCAAGGTTTCTGCGGCTTTGATCGACAATCAGAATAGGGTTATTCACCACAGTCCCTAACAAGATTAAAAAGCCGAGCATGGTGATCATGTCAAAAGGCTGGTGGAAAGTGCCTGTTATGCTACCAATGCCATTAATAGCAATTAGTCCAAGTAATCCCCCTGCCATGCCAAGCGGCACTGTTGCCATAATAAATAGCGGATAGCCCCAATGCTTGAAGATTGCGACAAGTAATAAGTAACACAGCGCTAATGCAACGACAAAATTACTGCCCAGCGCTTCTTTGGTTTTGTCTAGTTGGTCGGCAGCGCCACCGATACTCACATTGACACCAAGAAGCAGATCGCCCTGCCTCTGAAGCTGCGGTAATAATTCCGTTCTTACTAATTCCTGTGCTTCTTCTAGCGCAACATTTCTTGGCGGAATAATATATACAGTCACGGTTCTACGACCATCAACTCGACGCAAACTATCACTGTCTGCTTTTTCTCGTAAATCGGCCAAAGCGCTCAGCGGGATCAGACCAGCTTTGGTCACAACCGGAGATTGCGCTAATTGCGAAAGACTTTGCTGATTACCCGACTCAGAAAATAAAAAGACGTCTACTTTGTCATCGTCTAAAATCAACTCGTCAACATAAGCGCCGTCACTCAAGGCTGCGACCGTATAGCCGAGTTCGTCTGCACTCATACCCACTTCAGCCAACCGTTGCCACCTTGGTTGAATTTCTATTAGCGGTTGGTCGAGTGTCAGAGAAGATGGTGCAGAATCCACTTGTGGATTATCAAAGACCTCCCCCGCTAACCGATACACTGCATCTGCCGCCCGGTAGAGCGCCGTTTGATCTGTACCGCTAATATCCAAAGCGACCGCTCTTGAACCGCCATCATTACTTGAGATAATCGAGCCTCGTGAAGAAAATGCACGCATTCCTGGGTAGCTTCTAAACTTGGTCGTGATTGCCTCCATCATTTCATCGATGTATTCACGGTTGTATGGTTCACTCAATAACCAAATGCTACCAACACCAACAGACATCGAATAATACTTTAAAGGTGGCAAGGACGTTTTACCTGATACAAAATCGCTGTCATCGTTTTCCAAATGCTTGTTTAAATAAGGAAGTAGTTCATCACCAATTTTTTGCATATGGCTGAGGTTATAGCCCGGAGGCGCTATCATCATAGAGAACGCTTTTGGCTCCTCTCCCTCCGGCAAATATTCAGCTTTAGGCATAAATAACCACGCCCCACCGAGTAACAACACACTACCGAATACAATACACACTATGCGAGCACGTGAACTTGATAACATCGCCGGAATAAACGTTGGCAGTTTAGGCGTAGACAACATGCCACTGGAGATCTCCTTACAGGCAAAATTTGCATTTGCCGCAGGCACCACAAACAAGGCTACCAACATAGAAGCGATGATTGCGGCAGAAATCGCAATTGCGACATCGGAATAAAGCTGTCCGGCTTCTTGCTGAATAAATAAAATAGGTGCGAATACCAACACTGTGGTCAGGGTTGAAGCGAGCACCGCAGGCCATACCTCTTGAACTCCGGTAATAGCTGCTTGAAGTTTGTCGAGACCTCGGCGTCTGGCTTGCTCTATGTTCTCAAGTACAACAATGGTGTTATCAACCGTCATGCCAATGGCGAACGCAACGCCGGCGAGGGAAATCACGTTGATCGTTCTGTCAAATAGCAACAGACCCAAAAATGCCGCGATGGTACAAATTGGAACGCCCATCACACCAATAAAGGTCGAGCGTGGGCTCTTTAAAAACCAAAACATCACCAGAGTCGCAAGCACCGCACCCAGCGCTAAATTAGTCCAAACATTTTCAACAGATCCTTTAACGTAACGAACATCATCGCTCAATAGAGTCAGTTGTAGTCCATTACTTGCGAGCATGTCACGGTTGATACGAGCCACTACCTCCATCATTTCTTCTTTAATGGCCATAACGTTAGAACCGCTTTCTCGTCTCACCGAGAGCATTAAGGCTCGCTCGCCATTGTTATAGGCAATATCCCGCACTTCATAATGATCAAGCTTTACCTGAGCGATGTCTTTGAGCTTAATTGTAGTGCCCGCACGGTGACTGACTACCAGCTCTTCTAGCGCTTTAGCTGACTCAAAGCGGCCGACCATACGCAGTAAATAACGCCGTTTACCGCTGTCTATATCGCCGGCAGAGGCATCTTGGTTACGACTGCGTATTGCATTTCTAACATCAACTAAGCTAATTCCACGGCTCGCCAGTTGTTCTTGATCTACCAAAATTTGTACTTGATAGAGTGCACCACCACGCACACCAACCTGTGATACTCCGCTGACCCTTTCCATTTCTGGACGAATAAAGTCTTCGGCATAATCGCGAAGCATATCAATATCAAGATTGAGTGGGTTCCCCGGTTGTGGTTTTAGATTAAAAAACATAAAGGCATTGCTCGAAAACGCGCTGCTGTATAACACCGGCTGGTCAACGTTTTCAGGATAATTTGGCACTTGAGATAACGCATTACTCACGTTTATGAGCGCTTCGTTGACGTCGACACCAAATGGAAACTCAAGCTCTATCTCTGCCTCACCAGTATTGGCATAACTGGACATTCGAGTTAGATTCGCAAGTGAGCGAAGATACCTTTCTTGCTCTATAAGTATTTCTTTTTCAACATCCTGCGGCGTGGCACCGGGCCAATTGGTCACCACAGTGATGGTTCTTACTTCAAGATCTGGGATCATTTGCACCGGAATTTTAAACGCCGCAACAATGCCCAATATCGAACAGATCAATACCGTGACAGCAACTAAAATGGCGTGATTTACACTGGCTCTTAACATCACCCGCTCCTATAATCTCGGTACAATGTTTAATGCCTGGCCTTCTTGCAGTAACTCATTGCCTTCAACCACCACTTGTTGCCCTATCTCTAAGCCAGATAAAACTTCAATATGACCATTAATTCGCTCACCAATTTGAACGTTTAACCGCTTTGCTTGACCGTCAACGGCCACAAAGACACTGAACCCACCGTCGGGATGACGCAAAATCGCATCACTAGGAATAATCACACTGTGGTCTTGTGCTCGAATTAGCGGCAGTTTTGCCGTAGCCGATGCGCCGACACGCAACTGCGCATCTTTTGGAATTGCCAATCTTAATAGAAACGAGCGACTGGTTTTGTCAACTACCGGAAGTTTTGCCAATACATGAGCTTGATGCAGCACACTTGGCGCGCTTGCGACACTAAAATTAACGACACGGCCAAGGTTAATAAGCTGAAAGTATTCTTGTGGCACTTGCAAATCGAGCCACAAAACATCACTACTCACTAATTCAAACACCGTTTGTCCACGCGTCACCCACTCACCTAAATTAACCGCGCGCCTTGCTATGACCCCCGTAAAAGGCGCTTTTAATTGATGGCGGTTAACGAGCTCTCGCTGATAAGCTATCTTAGCTTGTGCTTCTAAAAGAGTTGCTTCTGATGCTTGTAACTTAGACTCTCTGTCAGCAAGCTCAGTTTGCGCAAATAATTTTTGCTGCGACAGAGACTGTGCTTCTTTTACCAATCTTATCGCATTATTGCGATCGACCTTGGCGCGCTCAAGTGCTGCTTCTACGCTTTTCAGCTCAGCTTTTACTAAAGCGGCATCGAGACTCAGCAGTACAGCATTTGCTTCAACAATATCTCCGGCTTCAGCTGAGATCTTAGTTATTACACCATCGGTTAAACTTGACACTTGTGCGTGTTGTGCTGCACTAATTGAGCCCGTTAAAGACAGCGTTCGTTCGAGCTGTTGTTGCTTTACATCAGTGACCACAACGTTGACCGCTGCAGCATAAAGGTTAAAGGATAAAAGAGAGAGTATTAAGCAAACGCATTTCATGTAGTTTGTTCCAAAGTTAAAAACACTATTCCTTTCAGTAAACACTTAGTAATAGCACCTACTGATCTCGACTAAACATTGTAGCTTGCGAGTTTATGTCACTATAACGCCGCCACACTAACACAAATAAAAATCATTACCATCCAAACTAGGCAAATGACCTCAAAAGTGTAGTTTGTGAAATAATGAATGAACAAAGAATATACGGGAATAACGCTTGGAATAAAGTAGGCATAAACGTTGCCATGCCTACTTTGAGGAGGGTCAATTACGCTGATTTAATTTAACAATACAAGTGAGGTAACATTGCGAACACCGGGATGACTCATATAGTCATTTTTAATCCCTTCAACTCTCAGTGATTTACCAATCAAACTCGGGTTAAGCTTGGGACTATATGCATCACGCTGAGCTGCTTCCAACTTAATATATAGTTTGTTGCCAACGACAGTTGAGTCACTTAATTCAAGCGCATAGATATCGTTTACAGCTCCTGTGATTTTGCCACTGACTACCACTGCCGAGCCATTATTTAGCGCTAATACGTCAGCAACACTCATATCACTAGATGGCTCTGTCGTTGTACCAACGGTTTGTATTTCACTGACTTCTCGTATCCCCGGTGCACTCATATACGATGAGCGAACACCTTTGATAACTAAAGTAGAATCAAGAATGGATGGATTAAGCTGCGGACTAAATGCAGCACGCTGGTGACTTTCAAGTTTAACATTTATCGTATGATTTGGATTTTGGCTGTCCTCAAGTACTAAAGCATAGATATCATTAAGTGCAGATTTAACACGCCCTACAAGCTCAATTTCATTGCCCTCGGCGGTTGCAAGCGCCTGCTCAACCGACAATGCCACTGGTGCAATCTGAATATCGCTTACATAACGAATACCAGCCTCACCCATGTAACTGTCTCGAGTACCAGTCACTATAACTGATTGACCAAGGATCTCAGGATTGAGTTGCGGGTTAAAGTCACTGCGCTGAGCAGATTCAAGCTTTACGTTGATACTTAACGATGCGTTGGCAGTATCTGTGAGTAGTAGGCCATAGATGCCGTTTACTTCGGCTGTCACTTTACCTAACACAGCAAATTTAGACCCAGTAGAAGCAGCAAGGGCCTGTGCTACAGAAATCGTGCCATCAGGAGTTGGCTCTGGATCGGGATTAGGATCTGGGTTGGTTTGCCCTGAACCATAAGGCGCATTGAAAGAGTTATTTTTATAGCTATCTGTATTCCACGCATCAAAACCCGATGCAGGCGTCCCCCATGGTTGACCATTGTTTGGATCAGACATTTCTTGCGGCGCCATTGGCACAGGTGTTACTTCACCGCTTGCATGACCGTTAGTACCATCAAAGTACTGATACGACTCAGGCGTTGCTAGCCAATTGATGATGTTGACCGAAAGTACAGCGGCATTACCACTGTCCGTCCAGCCTGGGTACGTCTTTTTACTATTGCCATTATCCTGACGCTTGTACTTAGGTGTAGCGTCTTCAATTGGGGAAGAATCACCAATAAATGCGGCTTTGCCTAACCCAGCTTTTGAGATAGCAACATACGGGCCTTCATTTCTACCACCAAAGTAAAGTCCATCATCTTTAGCATGACGCCATTTAGCCGGTGTATCTGAAGGTGAAAAATAAACCAAGCCTTTCGCTTTTTGTTCATCTACAATCGCAAGCGTCGCGCCGGCGGCCATCAATACAGGAGTAACTCCGAGTGTGATCCCTTCTGTTTTGCTCGCAGACTCAATACCACTTACGCCTTGTTTGTAATCCGCGGCATTAAAGCGAAAGCGGATCCCAAAATTTTCTGCAAGCCATCCCATGTCTGCTGATTTTGGATTACGCCAGTCACCGTACTCACCACCTAGATTATACTTAGCCAGATCTGAGCGGTTGTAGCCGTTAAAGACTTCAGTGGCATCCCACGTATTTAGATTACGATCCGCGTCATAATGATCTGCAATAAAAAATATCCCTTTTCCATCCGCTACAAACTGCAATAACGCCGCTTGCTCTGATTGAGTGAAAGGACGGTTAGTTTCTGCCAATACAAAGACATCGGCATCTTTAATCGCATCATAGCTGATAACCGCTTCATTTTGATTGCTTTGAGAGGTTCGGTCGTCAAAGAATCTAATCTTGCCGTCATTGTTTAAATCAACACCACGATATTCTTTTACGGTATATCCTTCATTAACTAATGCATCCGCAAAGTCTGAAAACGCACCATCAATAACCCAGTCGGCATTTCCTTCAACGCCACCGTGTGACACATCAAATAATACTGTCTTACCATTGTTGTTTGTGCTTGGTATTTTGACTGGAATGTGGTTATTCCAGTCATACGGCTGCGCTGCAAATACAGAGGTGGATATAGCTGCAGCCAAAACTACGCTGCAAAGCTTGAAGTTTACTTGTTTCATTCGTCAAATCCTGTTGAAAATTATAAAAAGAAGCAATAAAAAAGCCGCCAAAATATGGCGGCGTAGTGTATTAGTTCAGCGGTTGTGTTAAATCCAGCTGATAAAGTGCAAAACCTCTTTCGTCGGTTTTGCCGGTAGGTAGAATATGATTAAATTGCTGACTGTAAGTTTCAGCATCCGCACTGGTTGAGCTAAAGAATTCAATATTGGCGCCAACTACAGGTGCAAACGACCAGTTCATATCGGCGGACGGATCAAGTCCTGCAGCACCATTTTGGTCGCTAACAAAAGTAATATAGTCAGCAACGACCTGACGGTTCTCATTTGGCGAGTCGACAACGATTTTATCTCCCTTAATATTTGGGAAATTACCGCCACCAGATGCACGATAGTTATTCGTTGCAACCAAGAATACTTGGTCGTCCTTCACCAACTCACCTTGATACTTCAATGCCTTAATGCGGTTACCGTTTGACACCTTTTCACCGTTTGCCGCGTAGCGTGCAGGCTCAGTGACATCAATTTGATACGTCACACCATCTAGTACATCATAGTTATATGAAGGAAAGTCTGGATTGATCAGCGCTTGAACGCCTTCAGTATTTGGTGTGATTTGATTGAACTGTCCTGCAGACATTTCAAGCCATTCGCGCACTTCGCTCCCTTTGAGCTTCAGCACCTTAAGTACGTTCGGGTAAATGTACATATCCGCAACGTTACGATAGGCGATATCACCTGCAGGTATTGCGGTAAAGTCATCTGGCCCGCCACGCCCTGCTCTGAAAGGCGCACCCGCAGACAGAATAGGTAATCCATCAAGCTCAGTACCTTGCACGATTTTTGCTGTATACCATGCTTGTGCGTCAGTCACGATTTGGATTGAGGGATCGTCATTCACTAACGCAAAATAGCTGTTCACTGTGTTGGTAATTTTAGCAAAAGGCTCATTCACCCATGCGCGAGTTTCAGCATGCTCACGATGTACCGCTGCTTCAATTGCCGCATCGCTTTCTACCAACGATACCGTATTACGATTTTCATCCGTTTCATAGATAGCTTTCAGCGTAGACTGTGAGTCAACCACCACCCATTTACCTGATTTAAATTGGATATCTAGATCAATTACACCAAGATGATTGCCCCAAAAACCAGGCATTACAGCCGCAACGCCATTGATTGTGCCTTTGTCGTTATCGACACCATGTGCCGCTAAGTCTGCGTAGCCCGAACCAGGGAAGTTTGCATGCGCGTGACCAAACATAATGGCGTCTATATCATCCACCTTGGACAAAGCATAAGATGCATTTTCAGCCATTGGCTTATCGGCTGACACGTCTAGGCCTGAGTGCGGAATAGCAACGACAATATCCGCGCCTTCAGCTTTCATCTTAGGTACGTAGTGCTTTGCCATTTTTACGATGTCTTTAGCGATCACTTTGCCTTCAAGATTGGCCTTATCCCATTGCATGATTTGTGGTGGAACAAACCCGATGAAGCCGACTTTAATCACCTGAAGTTTGTCATTCTCATCAAAGAATTGTTTTTCTTGAATTAGGTAAGGCTTAAATAACGGCACATCATTTGTTTCATCTTCGTCGCCATCAACCTTAAATACGTTTGCACTAATATAGGGAAAGTTCGCATCGTCAATTGCTTCGTCTAAAAACGCTAAACCAAAGTTAAACTCATGATTACCAATGTTTGCGACGTCGTACTCTAGTGTGTTCATTGCCTTATAAACAGGGTGAACTTCTCCCTCTTTGAGGTTTTTTATCTTCGCCATATAGTCGCCAAGCGGACTACCTTGGATCAAGTCGCCATTATCTACCAGCATGGAGTTTTTAACTTGGCTTCTCGCTTGATGGATTAACGCCGCGGTTTTCACTAGACCCACTTTGTCATCTTGCTTGTCTGAGAAGTAGTTGTAGTTCAATACATTTGCATGCAAATCTGTGGTTTCTAGTAAACGCAAAGACACCGCAGTGCCCTCTTTTGGAATATCAGGTCCTTTCGGCACATTTATATCAATATCGTTATCTGAATCTGAGCAACCAGTAATAATGCTTGTGGCACCGCACAGCAGTGCGATTGGAAGTAGTTTTGTTTTCATAAGTCCTTTCTTTACTTTGTTTGCATACCCGTGCGCATGCTTTAGTTATTTCAGTAATACCAATTCACGTCTCTTCTTATTCCACTTCATAGAAACGAACCAAGAAGAACAGCGAGTCAGGATAAACCGTTGCGTTTTGCGTGGCGGGTGTCACTATACGAGGGAAAAAAGTCAAGAAAGCTAAGCTTTTATGGCAGTTAAGTGCTAGAAATATGACGGTACTAAGTCAGGCGAAGTGAATTAACTTTAAAGTGATAAATATACAAAAAAGCCTCCATATTGGAGGCTTTAATTGCTTGCTTAACATTTAGTAATACTTAGTCTTCGAACTCTACTTTTTCTGCTTGAATATAAGTTTCACCATCCTCGGTTACTAAATAGCCCTCCACTTCAACGTTTTTACCCGTTGCAATATCAGACTGTTCACCATCTTCAAACTGAGTTTGCTCAGACACTTTAATCTTTTGGCCAAGTACATAAAACATGGTTGCTGAATCAACTTGCGTGATTGACCCCTCAACTTCTACGTACTTTATTGCTTGAAACTTTAGCTCTTTAGCAACCACTGTCACGCCATCTGTGGTGTACCCTTCGACTTCCACTTCTAAACCATTATCTAGTTTTTCAAAATTACCATGCTTAAACTCGGTGTTTGCGGTAACTTGAACACGCTGCGCGCCGAAATTGAACTGATAATCAAACGGAGAGTCCTTAACTAAGTCTTCGATAACCCCCGCAATCTCTACTTCTTCGGCATCGTCATCATCAAATTCAACTTTCTTAGCCAATAGTACGTTATCTTGGGTTAACACCCCTTCGACCTCAACAGAGACGCCATTAGCTAAGTTTTCACGGCTGCCATCTTTAAACTCAGTATTGTTATCCGTGATAATTGAAATGCCATTTACCATAAACTCAGACGCTGAGACAAAGTTGGTGACATTACCTTCAACTTCAAGCTCAATGCCGTCTTCAGATTCGATTTCAATTTTAAGCGCAAAAACTGAGCCGTCGGCACGCTGAATCGCTTTGACTTCAACGAAGTCGTCATTAACAAATATGCCGCTTTTAAACTCAGTGTTTTCATCAAAAAACACGGTTTTACCATTGAGGCTAAAAGTTGCATCGACAGGGTTAAAGTCCGAAACCTTACCTGTTAATTCAAAAGTTCGGTCATCAAAGTCGTCGTCCTTGTCGTCAACCTCTACTTTTGTTGCGATAAGTGCATCGCCTTGGATCACATAGTCAACTTCCGCGATATCACCTGCCGCCACTTTTTCAAAAAATACAGTTAGATCAACATCACTCTCAAGCTCAAGTTCGGTTGCTCCATTGATGGCAAAGACCAGTTTACCAACAGTGATAGTCTGCTCAGCTGCATTCACAGCAGTAACTTTTCCTTCAACTTCATGCTCTTGCTGATCATTAAAATCACTCGCAGAGATGCGCTCTAAGTCTCTCACGACATAAGCACCTTCAAAGCCAAAAGCCTCAATCTCAACGACATCGCCAATATTAAGCTTCTCAAGTTTAAGTTCGCTGTCCTCAGCATCTGACTCATCTTCAAACTGGGTATAGCTATCCACAAAATAGGTGCTACCAAATACCGTTAGTGTTTGTGCTTCAAGATCAATTGCGTCAATTACACCAGTTAGTTCTATTTCTGACTGTTTATCGAAGCGTACTTTTTTGGCGATTAAACCTTCTTCAGTTGCAACTGCAAGCACAAATACACGCATACCGACTTGTAAGTCGTCATCGTCGCCTTTCTTATAGTCAGTCTCATCGCTCAATGTAAAAGTATGGCCGCCAATTGCAAAAGCATCGTCACTGACTTGCGTTACTATTCCTTCGAATTTAGCCACCGCTCCCGAAGGCGCTGAATTGGCGCTTTCAACTTCGATGCTGTCAGCAAGTAAAACGCCTTCTACAGGTAAGTTTGATGCTTCTACTTCTACTATTGCATCATTTTCTATTGTGCCTTCAACCGCTGTTGCTTGACTGTAGTCAACAATAAGCGCGCCTAATTTAAATGTCTTGGCATCAAGGTTTAGTTCAGAAACCCTGCCTTCAACCTCAAACTCGCCACTTTGTTCTTCAACATCAATACGGGTAGCGATGTATTGACCCTGCCCTTGATGCAGCGCACTGATCTCAACGAAGTCTCCCGTATTTAACTCAGTAAATGCGATATCTAGCTTTGTGCGCTTATCGACATTAAATTCTTGACCCAACACAGTGATTGTTTGTTTGGCGTAGTCGACTGCCGTCACTACACCTTTAGCGGTTGCGTCGTAGGTAATAGAGTCTGCAACCGCAAAACCACCATCAGCTCCTTGTTTACCTTGTAAGTCAACCTGCATACCAACTTTAAGGTTTGCTTGTTGCTCTGGTGTTGTTTCATAACGTACACCGTTCACATACACACTGCCGAATCCCGTTACCGTTCCCTTTGCATTAACTGATGTGCGGTAGGTAATAGTGATTGTTTCTTCTTCGTTGCTACTTAAATCAACGGTAATTGATTCTTCATTAGGTTGATAAAGTGCCTGATTTACAGAGCGAGAGGTAGCGGTTAGCTTATATTCACCCGTAGCAAGCGCATTGAGTGTAGTGGTAGTAGAAATATCTTCGCTATAGCTTGATGGACCTGTTAGCGTTAGGTCTGCCTCGGCACCTGCGGGTAAGCCCTGTACAATGACCTTTATTGAACCTTTGGCTCCGGTGTTATCGCCAGGTTGTGGATCGTCATCACTTCCGCCCCCACATGCGACCAGAAGGCTACTTGATGCCAACAATGATGGTAATAACCATTTTCTATCCATTACATAATCTCCTAAATTTTTGGCTCATTTAGTACATGCAGCTGCTTTGCCACAAAAACTTAACATGCACTCTAGACGGCCAAAAATGAATACCCGCTTTATTACTGGTACCTTGGTATCCACCTAATTGGAGACTGATATTAAATTGGATTGCTTGTTGAAATAGCTATCATACTGAGACCCGCGCAGCTGCAGATAAAAGTTTTTAGAAGTCGTATCACCACACTTTCCAGCGGTTTACTTGGCAGTCATCTGCATCAAAGTACTTTTTCATCACCTCTGGAAATGGACCATTGCCGTGAGCATTCCTATTCTTCTTAAACGTATACTCCATAGCTTTATAATAATAGCGGTTGATTGGTTGAGTAATATCCATAAACCTATTCATTTGTGACCAATCGTGAGTATCGCCACCTCCCGCAATACCTATACGATTTCCAAACCAATAGTGCTCGGGGTATTTTCTACAACTTAAGTAACCCGTTTGCATCGATGCGCTGCCTCGCATATTTTTTACTTCTGGACCAACAACATACTCTAGGTCTTCTATGGGGATATAAAATGGCTTTCTGAATAAGGTGTAGGGCGTTCTTACCAGTCCGGTATGACGGTTAAACTCGATTGCATCAATAAAACGAATTGCATTCCCTAATTTGTACATTATTAAAGGGAATGCAGTCAGTAAAAACAGCCCCAACCATGAATGCCAAGCTGGCATACTGTCGTCTGTCATACTTACCCCTAGCAGACAAATACCAATAATAGGGCCCAATACCAACCCATGTAGCCTAAGGGACCATAATCCCGGTGAGCGCGGTACCGAAACAACCCGACCATCGCATTGGCTAGGGTAACTTACACCACCAAAGTCATCTCTCGGCGCAAATCTGTCTTTACAGGGTTTTGCGTCTTTAAACTTACAACCGTTTAGTTCTTCAGCCTTGGCTAAGCGTTCCTTATAGCTTTGGTTATGGAGATGATCTTTTGTTTGTTCTTCATAAAAAATACCACTCCGACGATAAACTAATTGTCTATCAAAGTATGCGTCTATTTCAGCATCCTTTTTCTTTTCTTCTTCCGTAGCTTCTTCACGGTTATATCGTTCTCTTTCCTTAGCTCTTTCCTCTAAATATTCGTTTAACTCTTCTTGAGTCATCTCTTCAATCTTTTTCATCACCAATTCCTTTTAGTCAACCACTAGAAAGCACTTGTAATGATTAACGCCCTACCACACTTCCATGCGATTTACTTGGCAGTCATTGGCATCAAGTCTGAAGCCAGTTATAACTATAAACCCTATTCCGGATAGCAAAGTACTAGCTGTAACATTATCATGGTGAACATACCTCTTGGCTTGGGTGGCCGTTTGGGGTCAGGGGTCCATACTTCCCACGGTTTTGTAATTTCTGGTTGAACTTTGCCCTCAGACCAGTCAAACTTTAAAGCCTCCTGAAATATTTGCTCTTCAATTTCTCTTTGCTGTTCAAGACTAAATTGTGTCCAAAAGCCTTTTGGTCGACCATTGCTTTCATCAAAAGACTTAGTTAGTGGATCCAACTCTCGATACAGCTCGTACTCCGGTGTATCGGGTAAAGCTCTATCTTGCTCCATGTGCCTAACAATCGACTCCCACTCCATAAAACATCGTACTGGGTTTGATGTATCTCCATTCACTGATAATGTCAACTTCGCATTTGGGTAACGTTCTACATCTTTATGCCTGATTTCAATAAACGCTTTCATCAAAGCTAAAGCACCTAGCTCATTTTTAATTATGCACTCTATGTCATCCCAATCAAATATTGGATTGCCAAACTCATCAAGCTCTTCAGCATTTCCTATTTTCCATGTAAAACTTACTTTTTGCTCTATGCGGTCAAAATAAGCGCCCCTAATAGGCATTCGGTCATAGAACAGCCCCAACAAGTTAACCACGAACAAAGAATATATGGGAATTAGATAGACAATATACCACGTAAAATCCTCCTCCGAAAATAGTGCAACAAGTGAATTAAGAACAAGGATAAACCAAAAATAAAAAGATACCCCTCCTGGTATACAAAGTAAAAAGAAAAGAATATCACCATCCTTTGCTTTATATAAATACCTAGACTTTAATTTGAAGAAAACTTCACTCTTAGGATCGTAAAACTTTTTATAAAACGCTAGCCCACACCGCTCTCTATTCACCCCACCTTTAAAGCTATACTCGCTAAAAAATCGATTAAAGAAACTATTTTTCTGAAGTGTATTCACTATTTTCCTCCCTGAAAAAGCTGTAACAGCTGTTAAGGCAACCCCGTTAAAATTTGTATTAACGAGACTTTTATAAAGCTTTGCTTTTTATTGACCTGCTCTTGAGTCAGGTCTGGTTTCCACTTTAACCAAGGCTTTACAATTTCCTCACGTTCAGGGCCGTAAGTGAAGTTAAAATCTGCAGCGTCTTCTTCATAAAGTCGTTTTAATCGACTCTGCTCTCCCAAACTAAACCCAGCCCAAAAAAGCTTTGGTCGATTGTTTTGCTTATCAAACTCCTTGGTCAATTCATCTTTGCTTCTAGTAAGCTCATAAATAGGAATATCTGGTAGTGGTTTAGTATTATCCATATGTCGAATTATCAGCTCCCACCTTAAATGGCAGTACATAGCTGAATTTTGTATTCCCACAACATCCATACGAAGGTTTACCATAGGGTATTTATCACGATCTTTGTGCACTAAACGGACAAAAAAGCGTGGAACTCCCATATCGCCAATTTGCTCAAAAATTTCTGCTTCTATATCCAGCCATGGAAAACACTGATTGCCAAACTCATCCAGCTCGTCTGTGCCAACATCAAAACTAAAACTAACGGTTTGTTTAACTCTATCGAAGTAGGCATATTTATGCCCCAACATTCTCAAAAAGTATGGATAAATATTTAGAAAAAAAAGTGAAACAGCTACGTTGAAAACAAAGTGACCAGCAGAGAGCTCAATTATCTCTTCAAATGTAAAATCATCATAAAGAAAATAACCTAAAGAATCCAAAAGCAAAAAAAACCATAATGTACAGCATAAACCAAGAGGTAAAAACATCAAAAAACGTTTAAACCCTCCTTCATCTAACACCAAATGATATCGCCACCCATCCTTTTTTATATTTTGAAAAATCTTTCCGTCCGTTTCATCGTTAAGTAAGGCTACTCCCTTTTCTTTCGGCCCCATAAGGTACAGTATATTACACTCTTTAAAAAACCCATTATATCGTGTACCTCTCACTTTCAGTAACCTCCACCGGTCTCATAACTTTCATAATCTATAGGGAGAGTCATATAATTATCTAAAATCAACTTAGGACTTATACTAATGCTAGTTACATCATCTGGAATATTGAAATAGAAGTCACCTGAAACGTGCTCATTTTCTTTAGAAAAAGTAGGGTTATAATCTTGAGTTCCATAAACCCATGTTCCTTTATGCTTATTAAGTGTCACTTTATGTCGATACTCATAATTAACAACTAGACTCAAATCAGACACCCCAACCTCAAACCTTGGTGTTAACACCTTTACCAAATAAGCATTGTCTCCTAAGTTGGATATTGAGACTTTCGGCTCAAAAAGTATAGAGTTAATATAATTATGATACTTTTCAGGGTTTATAAAAGCTGGTAGATTTTCACCAGACTTTGAGAAGGGACCATTTTTAGCCCAAATTTCTAACTTTGACTCGATTAATGACTCAGCTACTATTGTAGTTATTATACTTCCGACAAGTAAAGCCCAACCTACCGGACCCATCGTGGCAGCAAATATACCATAAACCGCTGAAAAAAATGTCACACCTGAGGCAACTAACATAGCAGTACCCGCTACCGTATCATTTTTTTCTATAAGCTTAATAGCATCTTTAAACAACACCCGAGTTCCTATTGCGCCAACAACCCCACTAAACAACCTAAGCTTTGTAAACAATAATATTGAGCTACGAATTTTAATAGCATGTTCAACTTCTTTAACCTGATTAATTGCATTAAAAAGAGAAGCGGATGCTGCTATTTGAGCCCCAATTATCGCGACATTTTTTTCGTCCTCATAACTCTCCCCTTTACCTTCAAAATTCTTTTTATAATCAGAATAAGCAAGATAGGTACTGTAAGAAACCAACATAAAAACAATATGGGTAACAGATTTATTTATAAGCTGAGCACCTAAGTTTGCTTTTGTAGAGGATATTCCATTAATGGAATAGTCTCCGCCTAATTCTTGTGCCACATTAAAAGCAAATCCACCTTTATAAAGTGACGTTTTTGGCATGGTAAGCGCACTTTTACCCCTGAGCACGGAATCTTGAACCCCCTTAATATCTGAAACCCTCAGTGCTAAAGCTATAATAACCTCTTTGGTCTTTTTTAACATTTCAGCATTGTGAGGTTTGTTTCCAGGCCCTTTAATTTTTAGCTTTAATGCACCAGCAACAACTTCAAGATCTCTTTTTGCTATATTTGCTTGCTTTCCGTTACTTGCCTGTCTGAGTATCCGCTGAAAAGGTTTTTTTGCCTCGCCCGTGACAAGTTTCTGCAAAACAGGCAAATCAACGAATTCTTTAGTAATTGCGACTCTATCGTTTGGTATCGCTCCTAAAGAGTGAATCTCTAGTTCACCAAACCAACTTGGAGACCTCGCTTTTATCGTTGCACCAACAATATGTAATAGTCTTTCACTAGGTGGTATCTTCTCAAATTTCAGTACAGCTAACTGTTGCTGAAGTGCGACGTACTCTTGTACACCCTTTAGTGAAATATCAACTCCTCCTTTAGCAACATTAAAAATGGATCCTCCCATATTGATGTGCTGATTACCTTGGATATCACTTTTAAACTTTTTCGGTGTGAATTCGCCAAGCTCAGAGGAAATCAATTCTTCGTCATAAATGGAACTCTTGAGCATATCTCCGTAAGCATCTGGGTGAGCACAAAATAGAACATTAAAAAAGCTACTCTCATTGTCAAAATGTTGCCATACAAACTCTAGCGCTTTACTTTGTTGAAGCTGTAGGTCTTTTCTGATTCGTGTTAACTCTGTTTTGTTAACCATTGAATCTATGTATAAAGGTATAGAATCATCTGGCATAGTTAATAGTAAAAAATGTTCGGATGTTAGTCCTAGTCCATCATCAAAAGCCGATTGTTCAAGTGTACTAAAGTCGATTAGTACAGATTTTTGGGTCGGCGGGCTCGCAATATTATTTCTAGAACAAAGATTAGAAAGTGTAGTGTTCTGAGCCTCAATTTTTCTATTGTAGATATCATACAAGTTATTTCTAGCATCAATTATTGACTGCAATTCGTTAACAACTTCTTGTGGTTTTTCGCCTAGAAGATATTGCTCTAACTTATCCTCAGATACTAAGGCTGCTGCCTTTCTGAGCACTTTAGAAGTACTGTCATTCTGTTCATATAAGTTTGTTGCGAGTCTGTTTCTCATTTTTGTGTAATCAATTTCATAGAGTGACTCATCAAAAAGGAGCTTATGAGCAATTAATGCTGACTTTTGAAACCCATTTTTAGACAGCTCAGTTTGTCTATTTCTCAGGCTATGTAATGCAGCTTCCCCTTCTAAATAATATTTCTGCGCTATCCCCAAAACATCATGCAAATAAATACAGGGTTCACCGTCTTCGTTGGCTTTTAAGTTTTCAATACTGTCCCAATTGGGGGCTGATGAAAAATCTATGGTTTGCATGCGCTCGCTACGATAGGTCGAGGCTTTTCCTTCGTTTGGGCACTTTGACGTCATCGGCTTTTTATCAAAGCGGCTGTCATCTGGCTTCATATCACCCAGTGCACTGATGTAATCCCACGACCATTGCACGCGTGAAAAGGCAACTTGATAAGTCATAGTTTCAACTGAAGTTGAGTCTGAGAATAGGCCTTTTGCGCGAATTGGCAATGTGAGTCTTGGCATATGCGTGCCGTTGTTGGGCCTGAAGCTTTGACCGTGATACTCACGAAGGTCAACTTCACTGAGCATGCCACCTGAAATGGCGGCTATTTCTCGCCATAAATAACCATTAACAAAAAAGTAGTAGTAACCAACCGGCTCATCTTCTTGAAATTCTTTTTGATCTTTAAACATAGGCACGTATTCAGGAGCCTTTGCTTTGTTAATATCAAGCGAAGCGTCGGAGAACACGCGTAGTTCAACCGTCTCCACAAAAGGGATTTGATCATCCGGCTTTGGTGATGATGCTCGTTGAACTTCAGCAAAACCAAGTGGCACAGTACAATCTTTGCCATTTAATCCTTGAAGTTGCAATTCCAGCGTACAAGGTACTTGCTCGTCATTGAGTTCCGTATTAAAAATATGTGTGCCCATACTTTATTACCCTCCCTGCTCTAGTTTTTTTTGTTGTTTATTTGCGCCTTGCTTTGTCACAAAATTTCCCTGTGAAATAAGACTACGGCTGCTTTGGTTATTTAGACCAAATGCACTTTGGATTGGGTCTTGTTCTGTACCCGTTGCATCTCTTTTTGCCACTGACAGTGAGCTAGGGGTTGCACCGCCAGGTTGGTTAAGAGGAGAAGGTGGCGTGTTTTTACTGTTAGAGATCATAAGATCTCCTTGGCGAACGGCGGGTTTTCCTTCGATATACACATCAAAAGAGCTGGTAATAAACTCTGCTTTGCCTTTGATAGTGCCGCTGGCAATGCCTTTCTTTTTACCGGGTTGGTCACCTGTGCTTTTTGAAAAGTTACTTTTTATATTGGCTGCAGGGTTGCCATTAATTTTTACCGAGCTTGCCGTGCTCGCTGCATCACCTGATTTGGCGAGATTGCTATAAGGAATTGGCACAACAACCTTACCAATCTTAGTCCAGCACACATCTATGGTATTTAGCATGCCACCACTATCTTTATGGACTGCGGTGCGACCATTAATTAATACGTTTTGGCCGCTTACGATACCGACTTGCTGCGCTTCGCTATCCACGTCTTTTTCAATTTGTTCCTCAGTGCCAGCCTGCCATCCAATTTTGCGTTCAACCAAATCCAAAAATGCTCGAGCATTGTCAACCGGTTTGTGCATGTCCATGCCAGTATCTGGCTCTTGATGAGGTAAAATTGGCTCGTTTTTTTCATCGTTCCACTTAGGCGGTGGGACAATATAGTCATTGGCAAACTCAGTTATCATTTCACCCAATACCATATCGCCATATTTAGCGCGCGCAATCTCATCTATAAATGCGTTTTCACCGCTGGCTTTGTCAGGAAATACGGCAATCCCATTTACACAACCAATGGCACCATTATTTTTCGCTGCGATAGTAAGCTTTAGCAATGCGGGATTATTATGTCGCCACGACACGCTCCCACCTACTCGAAGCATTGCAGACATGGCATCTTGATCGTACTGAATCGAATCTGGCTCTTTTCCCTTTACTGCTGCGATAAAGCTCATAACACACTCCTTGTTACTGAGATTAATTGTGGTTTTTCTTGCTCTGTGATCAGCCACACTCTGTCAATATGGCGATTTAACGGGTTATGTAGATAACTACTGGCAACGGCAAGTCCCATTGCATTATGGCCAGCGCCAATATAACCAATGGTATTTGCCGTGTTGTTTAGCTCTATTAACGCGTCGTGCTCTTGGTACAAGGCACGGCTGGCATTGAGCCATTCTCTTTGCCACTGTTCACTGAGTAAGCGGGTCGAAATATAAGGCTCGTTTATCTCTGCGTGCAGCTCTTTTAATAGCTCACCTAAGTCGCCCTGATATGCTTTAATTTGGCATCCATCTTTACTCGCGTTTGCACCAAGCAGTACGCAACCGCCTTCACTTAATACAACACCTTCAGGACCGCCAACAACTTGTAGCTTGCCTACCCAGTTTGCCTTTGACGCTTCATCATAACCAACGCAACTATCTACAAATACATAGAGGCTATTTGGCGAGAGCGAATCAATATCAAGCGTTTGATGCAACTGAATATTGTCAACATTCAGCTCAAGGTGGTCACAAAGCGTCCTTACATCAGACAGCTCTATATATGGTTCTTCTGCTTTTGCGTAGGCAGTAATTAGATTAATGGTGCCGTCCCATGTGTTGGCACTGCCATCAAGCCGTTGCTTTGTCTGGCTTAATAAAGATTCTAGAATGGCTAAACAGCGGTCTTTACGTCGTGTGACCGAGATTTCTTCAATTTGTGCGCGCAAGTATGGGGCATCGAGGCTTCTATCGTATCTAACAATGGCTTTGCTTGGCGTGCAAAAGCGCATGTTGTTTGCGACCGCGGTATATAAAGCACTGTGGTGGTTACCGGCGGGGGTTTCTAGCGCGACTAATTCAAACTGCATGTGCCACTCCTTGCGCTTGCGCCTCTTCGACTAAGAACACACTGTTACTGCCTGTTTGGCTCTTTTTTACCCTTCCTCGCCATATTAATGAAAACTGTTGTGTTTGCGAGTCAATTACCAGCGTATCACACTGCATATCAATAGGCATGGCGTCTGGTCCATTAACCAAACGACAGCGAGGCATGATTCTGGGCAACGTTAGCTTTAGACTTTGTCCATAAGGTAAATCTGGTGTCAAGCCCATCATGTCAATCCACCAGCCATCACTAAATGGGTTTTGAGTTTGTTGGTCTTGCGGTGCGACTTGATAATGCGCAGCAGGGACTGCTTCTTTGAATGGGAACTTGCCCGCTAAAGCATGGGCTTCGTCAACCTCAGGGAGTTTGTCACTCCTCGGCGACCAAAATGGTGGGATCGCTGCAAAACTTGCAACCGCAGTGTCGTGACTCGGCTTTTTTAATACCTGATTGGCATATTCCACTTGCGGCAATGGTTGGCCTTTCGCTTCTTTATTTTTGAGCTTATAGCCACGACCAAGGGGATTTTGGGTTGAAACTTGTTCTTCATCCGACGGACTTGTGCCGCCATAGGCAAGTTGGTAATTTAATACACAGGACGATAATACTTGTGGATCGCTCGCCACGGGCCCGAATAGAGAGCGCTTCCACATACGCTCACCAGTAACTCGCAGTAATTTATTAACAAAGACCCTGTCATCACAGCCGAGTTTTAGTCCTACTTCAATCACTCGCGCTTGCTTGTCGGTTGGTGGAAAACAGGTCAATTCACCATATACTTCAAAACCGGTTTTATAGGGCTGAACTTCGCTAACGGCGGTTAGGCTGGCTTCAAGCCCTTCACCGTCAAAGTCATCTGCAAGTACAACAGGCGCTCCAGTTGGATCGGGATGCACATTACCCTTTACGTCGTATTCAAAGTTCTGCTTCACAGCGATGACTACGATGGGATCTTTTTCCTCATCCCAAGCCTCAACCGTGCTACTTTGCCACTCGGATTCATTCACTAGCATGGTTCAACTCCTGTTTCACTGATTGCCACTGAAGATAAGCCATCGGCATGTAAAAAAGCGCAGCGCCAAGTGCGTGCGAGGAAATTTTGGAAAGCTTGCGCTGTATAGCAAGGCCAGCCAATCCCTGCTGTAACCAAGCTTTTGGCTCAGAGACTTCACGTCCTGCGAGTTGATGTTGGGTATTTGCGGTTATTAAGGCTTGGCGTTCATACTCTGCTTGCTTAAAACTGGGTAGTTTTTGCGACTTTTGAGATTTAACCCCAGTTTTCGCATCACTTATTGCAAATTCTTCAGGCAAGTCGATAGCGGTGATTTGTTTCCACGCCTCGTAAGCCGGACGTGCGGTACTTGGAACTTCGAGTAACTTAACTTGATTTTGTAACGAGCGGATATGAGAAAAGTACGGAAATACTTCTGCAATGTAGCTTGGATTATGCTGACAATAAAGTAAGCATGGTTCATCCCATTTTGGCTCATCGAGTAAACCTGCCAGCTGCAATAATTTTGCTTTTAGCGCGGCATCATCGGTCATCGCAAACCGCTTTACTAAGTGCTCTGAAAGTTGCTCTGTATTACACAGCCACATATTTACCAATGCCGTGTAGGCAATTTCAGGGTTGCTATGATCAAGCGCGGCCATGAGTTGGTGGCGCGACAAGTTAGCCGTACTAAATGCTAAATAGATAAGGCTCGTAGGCCAATTTTCATCTGTTGATAAAATTCGCTGCCTGAGTGCATCACCAAAATCAACGCGCCATGCTGATAAGTTATGCATGAGCAGCTCAGCAAGCGCAGGCTCGCTGTTAATCGCCGTGATGATTTCACTAGATTGATCTTCAAGCGCTCTTGTACCAAAGAGATGGTTAATAAGTAACAACAGCTGAGGTGAGTCAATCTCTTGGGTTAACGTAAATACATCGTCAATCGACCCGTGCGCGATACAATCTAGTTGTGAGCGATTTATCCAGTGCTCGTCGTCCGTCTCAGCTAAGGTATACACATGATTTACTAGTTGTTTTTCAAGGGCATGTAAACGCCCAGTCTCAACTACTTGACGTGCATTAAACTTTTGATAATGACGCCAAAGCGACTTGAGTTGTTGACGGTGAACGGCCAATTTGGTTGCAGCTAAAAACATAGTCACACCGTATCAGCTTAATTTAATCGAATTGGCCAGCCTTGGAGGCTGAGATCTTGCTCAATATCGGCGTTTAACAGTTTACCTTCAAGCTGTATCTCACCATTGCCGTTGATCGCAATGCTGCCATTTTTGGTTTTGACACAGACTTTTTGCTCGCCATTTAACACCACAGTGCCGTTGTTATTTGTCACCGACGCCGCCGGAAAGTCTTGCGGTGCAGCTAAGCGACCAATAACGATAGGCATTGCCACACTATGTAGCAACACTTCATCGTCAATACTTACGCGTGTCACACTGTCTAATTGACCTTTAACCTTCATTTCTACATTAGATTCGTCACACTTCACTCGTAACACTTTGCCTAATTTATCAATGGCAGATACACGCCATACTATATTACTCAACGATGGTGGAAATTGTACGACATTAGTTTTCATAGACTTTGCTCCCTGCTTAGTTATGGCTAATTGCAGAGCCAGACACTGAAATGTTGCTGGCGCTTAAGTTCAAGTTGTTCGCATCAATGGTAATATTACCTGCCGCATCAATTTCTATTTTACCGCCGCCTTGAGAAAGCTGAATTGAGCCGCTACCTTGGCCAACGATAGAAATGTTTCTATCGGCATTGATAGTGAAGTTACCATTTTGCGCCGCAAGCTCGACGTTACCATCAACACTGAAGTAACTGATGTCTTGCGCGGCCTCAAGATTGATGGATTGTTGCGCTTCGAATTGAATATTGCTGTCAGCAGACTGAATTTTAATGTCGGTGTCTGCGGTGAGTTGAATCGCCTCTTTGGCATTGATCTCAATATTGGACTCAATACTTTGGATATAAACAGCATCTTCTGCGCGAATGCTTATTTCTTTGTCGGCTTGTGCCACAATATTCGCTTGTGATTGCAGTGTCATCGCTTCTTTCGATTTAATATCGATGTAACCTTTTTTGGTTTCAAGCTTGATAAATTCGCTGCCTTCGGTGGCATTAAATTCGAGTATGTTTTCTTGCGCTTTGGTGAACAGTTGGATTTTCTCTTCGCCTTGTTTGTCATCCATCAACAAGGTGTTTTCTGCCTTTGTGACCAATTTATTTTCGGTGGCATTCTCTGCAGTCACCGGGCTTAGTGCTTCATCGTTAAATAGCGCACCAAGAATAACCGGTCTGTCTAAGTCACCATTTTCGCCCGCCACCATAACCTCGGTTCCTTTGTTTAAAGGAAAGTGCATGCCGTGCCCGCCAGGTCCACCATAGTGCTGCATAAGCCGAGTCGGTTTACTCTCTTCCCCTTCACCATCTTGGTTAAATGGCAGCTTGACTTTATAGCGCCCTTTGTCATCCACTTCTTGCTCAATGGTGGCGTTAAACGATGCAAATACCTTTTTGCGCTTAATAACAGGCGCTTTAAACTGCACATCAATTGGGATAATCGTCGCTTGGTTTTTATAGGTTAAGCCTTTTACCTTGGAGCCGTATTCAACACTACCGCCTTGGCAGCCTTTGTGGGCAACGGACACCACTAAGTAACGACCACTATAATTAAGGTGATCGGTTATGGTTAAAGCTACGCCCGGGCGAAGCGCTCGACAGTCGGTATCGATTACAAAAAGATTACGCTGACAATCAATGCTTTGCTGGTGTACTTTGGTAAGTGCATCGCCATCTCCTTCAGTCATGAAGTTTTCAGCAAATATACTGTCTTCACCAAAGCCGCCAACCTCTGTTTGATTATTACTATTTACAGACAGTGCGCAGGCTTTTTCATAGTCTTCGTCATACAGCCTAAAGCCGCTATTTAGTAGGCTCGCTTTTTTAGAAAAGGCAAAGACAGACTCACTCGGTCTAACTTGTCCGGTGGGTGACGCATAAGGCAAGGTGATCTCTTCCATCTCTGAAGAAAAATCACTGCTGCTGCCAAACACCGACAGGTTGGCTTGGCTACCCGTTGACTCTGTGCTGCCGTAAACAAAACCGTAGCGGCGCATTAAACGCGTTACAAAGTCAAAATCACTCTCGTCGTATTGCACTGTCATGGCAAGGGATGGTGATGAAGCCTTAAATTGCAATTTTCCTGACGGGAACCCTGCCTTATCTAACACGCTTTTAATAATGGCATCCGCAGGCATGTCGGTATAAACGCGATTAGATCGCTGATGTTTGAGCAACACCAAAAGTGATTGAAAAGATAAGGTATAGACGTAGCCTTGATGACTGCGACCATGGCAAACATATTCGGTAATAATTCCCGAAACCGTTCTGTCAGACATGGCCCACGTAATGGAAAATGTAACATCTTTACCAATCACCAGATCAGGCTCAATTAGTTCTTCACTTAACACCTCAATATCGAAGCGATAGTCACTGCATAGGCTGTCATTCTGTGATTCAAAACTCAATACTTTAAATAAACTCCCAGACAGCCCCGCAATTTCGATTGCAAAGTGACTTTCGTTTGCCTTAGGCAGTTTATCGGCAAGTGATGCGAACATTTCCATTTTTGTCTCCTTACTCGTATCTACCGTTAACTTAAGTCGGCGAATACGGCTTCAATTTCACCATTTTCATCCAGTGTCAGCGTCAGCAGATCTGGCATATCTTCTTCGCTCATAAAGCCCAAAATTGAGCGAGCGATCCCAGGTAAAATTTGTTGTTCAATTGTTGCGTTAACCAATCTTGCACCGCTATCAGACATAGCGCATTTATCGGCTAGATAATCTAGCGCCGTTTGATCTACGCGCAGTTGTATAGCGTGATTGTCACGAAGTCGCGCCGCGACCTTCTCAAGCTTTAGTGCCACGATATGTTTTAACACATCAGTATCAAGCGGGAAGAAAGGCACAACCTGCATACGCGCTAAAAGCGCAGGTGCAAAATGCGCGAGCAAGTTTGGCTTAATTAAGCTGACTAGCTGCTGAAAGCTCGGTCTCTCAAACGCTGTTTCTTCTTCGTTATTGTCTTGTGCTTCTTCGTCTTCAGGTACACCCTGCTGAATGATCCCATCAACCATTTGCTGCATGGCCTGCTGCTCGGTTTCTGGTGTACAAGCATTGATGATTTGCTCAGCCCCTAAATTAGAAGTCATGATGATAACCGTGTTTCTAAAATCGATTTCACGCCCTTCACCATCACGCATTACGCCCATTTCAAACACTTGGTAGAACATATTCATGACATCTGCGTGGGCTTTTTCCACTTCGTCAAGTAACACCACAGAATATGGACGTTGGCGCACAGCTTCGGTTAACACCCCACCTTCACCATAACCCACATAACCCGGTGGCGAGCCTTTAAGTTGTGATACTGTGTGTGACTCCTGATATTCACTCATGTTTATCGTGGTTAAGAACTTCTCGCCACCAAATAATAACTCGGCTATGTGTTTTGCCGTTTCGGTTTTACCAACCCCTGAAGGGCCTGCTAATAAGAATACGCCCAATGGGCCAGATGAGGCCGATACACCCGCTTTTGCTACCCGTAAGGTTTGTGCAATCGCAGTCAATCCTGCATTTTGCCCCACAACACTTTGCGCTAGTGATTGCTCAAGCTTAAGTAAGTTCTCCAGCTCGTCTTTCACCATGTTACCAACAGGGATCCCAGTCCAACTTGCGATCACTTGCGCTACCGTATCGCTGGTCACTTCGGAGAAAATCGCATTATCATCTTGATTTAACGCAGCAAGCGCTTGTCTAATCGCAGGTTTCTCTTCGTCACTCGCACCGTGCAAGGCGTTATAAGCATCAATTTGCAGCTCTCGACTTTGCTCAAGCTCAGCAAGCTGCTCTTGAGCTTGTGTAAGCGCATCGGTGAGACTTTGAATACAGGTTTGATCTGCAATCCCAAGCTGTGACTCAATTGCCAAGCGTTCAATTCTGCTTTGATAGTAACGGATCTGCTCTTTGGCTTTATCAATCACAACAGGCGACGTTGCAGGTCCCATTCTGACCATAGCAGCTGCGGTATCTAGTACATCAATGGCTTTGTCAGGTAATTGTCTACCTGTGATATATCGTGCAGACAAAGTAACCGCGGCTTCAATTGCACTGTCTGTGATTTGAATTTGGTGGTGCTTTTCGTATTTATCTTTAAGACCCGTGAGCATGAGCTTTGCGGCTTGCTCGGTTGGCTCATCGACTTTAATTAATTGAAAACGGCGTTCAAGCGCAGCATCGCGCTCAAAATATTTTTTATATTCGCTCCATGTCGTCGCAGCAAGTGTTCTTACTTCTCCACGTGCAAGCGCTGGTTTTAGTAGGTTCGCGGCATCCCCCATGCCAGCGTCACCACCAGCACCAATCAAGGTATGCGCTTCATCAATAAATAAGATAACGGGCGTCGCTGAACTCTTTACTTCATCAATGACTTGTTTAAGACGACGCTCAAATTCACCTTTTACGCCAGCTCCGGCTTGTAGCAGCCCCATATCCAGTACGCAGATCTTAACTTCTTTGAGTTCTGGCGGAACTTGGCCTTCAACAACGCGCTGAGCAAGCCCTTCTACCACTGCCGTTTTACCAACACCGGGTTCACCGACAAAGATTGGATTATTTTTACGGCGACGACACAACACATCGATTGCGAGACGGATCTCTTCGCTACGCCCAAGGACTGGGTCAATTGCACCAGAACGTGCTTTTTCAGTGAGGTCTTCACAAAATGCTTCTAGCGCGCTTTCACCTTGCGAACGGCTATTCGACACCGTGTTGTCAGCATTTGGCTTACTAAATACTTGGCGCTCAGTCGAGCCTTTACAGATCTTATTTAAATTCTGCTTTAAGAAGTGCGTATCAATCTTGTCGAACTCGCGTGCCAGCCCAAATGCAGGGCTGTATATCGCCATGTCTTTGAACGAGTCAATAAGCGCAGCTCCTGTGATCCAATCATTTTGATGGCGCATGTTTGCACTGAGCCATGCTTTTTCTAACCACTCATAGAGGCGACGGGAGAAAACCGGCTTGCTCGGGTTACCAGCTTCTTGTTGATTGATAAATTCGAGCGCACTATTCCACAATGCGTCTTGATCAACTTCGAAGAAAGGTAAGATCTTCGCAACATCGCCGTCATTGTGCTCTTCCATTAACTTTAATAAGTAATGCTCTGGTAGCACTTCAAAATGCTTTCGACTCGCTGCGAATCCAGCCGCGGCTTCTAACGCTGTCGCGCTGTGATGATTGAGTTTGTCTATGAGATTCTTTATGCCTGTTGCGTCCATCTTTTAATCCTTGCTATTCCCGTTCGCATTAAAACTGTGATTGTGAATATATTTTCTTCTCTACGCGTGCGTTAACTTTACCTATCGCACAACTTATCCCAAGCTTGCCAGCACCTAACCGAGTTCCCTCGCGTGCTTGGCGATTGATCTGCACTAACAGTTGCCAATTCATTTTGGTGGAGGTGTGCCAATTTAATAATTGAGATAAACGTTTGGCCTTTACACCACCTGGCTCATATAGCTGCGCCTCAGCCTCGTCCATTGGACCAAGCTCAATGCAAATACGATTGCCCGTCACCAATACGCGTTTGCCCAATACGCCGTTGCCACCCAATGAAAAGCCGCTTTGCTTTGAGCCTAACTTACCCGCTTCGGTAATATCTTCCCACTCAACGATATTGTCTTTTAGCGTTAAGCTTTCGTCTTGTAGCGCTTGCTTTAATACTTGCTCAAGCCCAGCTGCACTGGTTTGTTTGGCACTAATAAGATTTAGTTTGCTCTTATCCGATTGGTTATTTTCAAATACTGCAGCAACTATCTGATCAAATTGCTGCGCACCTATGCCCGCTAGGTTTATCTGAGATTTCTTCCAACTTTGAAATAGCTGGCAATACAATACATGATTAAAGAGATCTAAAAATGCACGCGTTCTAGCACCTATCTCCTCGTCTCCTGCGGCTTGCTCTAATAAGTAGTGCGGCATCGCAGCGTCAACGCCATATAAACCGAGAAATGACGTTTCAAGCCTCAGCTTACCTCGTTGCCTTACTTGTAATTCGCAGCGTCTAACGTCTGAAGCTGGAAACCCAAGTTCTTTATACGGTGCAATTTCAACGCGATGACTGTGGCCACTTTGTAACTCGTTATTGCTAGCCCAGTGCTGTTCAATAAGCGTTAGCGCCTTGTACAAACTAAAACGCCAAGGTGTTGCCATCAATTTAGCGATTGGCTCTGGCAGTTTTGCCCAAATAGGTTGGTTTTGCTGCTCCATCATTTACACCTGATAACTATCGCCTGCAGTCACATCCCACTCCCACTCGTGGTAACTTGGCAGCAGCGTCACTCGGGTTTTTAAGCACTCGTTGATTGGTGCATATAGTTTAAAGAACTGATGCAACACATCGCAAAAATGGTAAGCGTCGGCTGTACAAACAAAGCTCTTTTCGTTTAGGGTTAAGTGTATCTCTATTCCTTTAACAAACACGCCCTTTTGTAGCAATGAGATAGGTTTAGACTCAGCACCTTGGATGCTCTCGATACGATTTCTATTTTCAGAGCGCTCCGACCAATCAAACAGGGCCAATAGCTTTTTCAGCTGAGTGGGCTCGGCAAGCTGAGAAAAACGCATATTTAACAAGCTAATGAGCTGCCAATGTAGAGCTTGATCAGGAGAATTAAGCAACTTGCTCGGTCTTACAACATTTTTAACGCTAAGTACCGACGGTACATCAGCGCTTTGTGCATTGATATCGCCTTCTTGCAGTGTTTGCCTTGGCCACGCTGCGTTATGCGCTAATAGATCAGTCGATAAAGTAGTAATATCACCCACTTCTTGCATTGAAAGCTGAATGTACGTCTGTGGCGATACCCCGCCAATATCACGGCTTATCAGTGAATACAAATGGGCGTTATCTTCATATACCGTGCTATACCGAGAAACAAAGTCGATGGCTTCTCCAGTGCTACTGCTTGTGCCTTGTACCGACTTAACGCTATAACAAAAACTTTCTCCAAGCTTATTTTGCACCGGATGCAGTTGGTATTCGGTTTGGTTTTCGCTGACTCGGATAGGCTCCGCATCTACCGGGTAGATATTTACCGCGGGTACACAATTAAGCAGGATATTATCCGCATTTACTTTGTTACCGGGCGGTAATTTAATATCACTGGCTATTTTGATGCTGATGGTATTAGTGTCTGGATCAATATTTAGTGTATCCAGTCCCGTTAGTTCAACAAAATAGAACTTTTCACGAGAGTTAAAGTAATCAAGCAGCAACGCATATGCGGGATGACTCTGTTCGCTATTCGGCAGCATTCCGGTGCTGTCTTTATGAAAAGCAGCATCAATTTTTGACTTGTTCAAGGTATATTGCGTCGTACTGCCAAGCTTTCCTGTCTCAACCTCTATCGCTGCGTTTGGATTCTTCATCATTTGATAAAGACTGGCACAAAGCGGCGTGTCACCACGTAAATACACCCGTAATTTAGAGAGATCGTAATCATCTAAACTGCCTTGGCCTAACCTCTTGAGGTGCAAGTTTAACGTTGCACCAGTGTGGATCTCATGATAGTCCACAGAGTAGATCTCAAACGGCAGCACTTTCGTTTCTGCGGTGGTAGTAAAGTGACAAGCCACAGGGGCGTTGTCACTTTTATGGGAAGAGATTTTCGCGCCTTTTGGCACACTCACCAGTCCTTGCATGGTGAGTTTTGGCGCAAACTCTAGCACCGTCGTAGACGGATAATAATTTAATAATATTGGGCAAATCTGTCTGAGTACCTGCTCAGACACTTCGGGTAGCGTCTCATCCAATCGCTTTTGCGTAAATGCCGTTAAGTAAGCGACTCCTTCGAGCAAGCGCTCAACATGAGGATCTCTATCCTTTAAAGCGTCAATATTTAAAAAGCCGGCGTGTTCAGGATACTGCTGAGCAAATTGTTTACCTGCCTGTGTTAACAGCCTCATTTGTGCATCAAAATATTGCTGCATATCCATTAATCTGCTCCTCCTGCATTGACGTTTGCTTTACCACCTGACGCAAACTTAGTATTCAATCTGATTATCTCGCCGGTTTTTAATTGCGCTCTTATCTCAAATCGAATCACACAGTTTTCCTCTTTTATGTCGATGGGTCGAACGATGAGGTTGGTAATTCTTGGTTCGTACTTTTCTATGGTTCTTTTTACTTCATTGGCAAGTGTTTGCTGCGAATAAGGTAGCCCTTCATATAGATCTTCCACATCCGGTAAACCATAATCACCTAAGTGCTCAAGCACTCCCCTACGCGCATTCAATAATTGCGTCAGGTGTTTACATACGCTGTCGCTTAGATGCGATAAATTGTTATCGCTATAGGCTTGGCGTGATGGCTGAGCTAGCAAATCAAATAAGGCCATAGAAAAATACGCTCTCTATTCATTATGCGAACTAGTGTAAGCTTGAAAAGGAGGCCAATAGGCCTCCAACACTCGAAATTAACGACCTTCAGTCCATGAGTCAGAGAACTCAATGTTACCGTCTAGGTACGTCCAAGTGATGCGCTTGTAACGCATGTGCACTGTTTCAAGGTGAGGATAACGCTCTTTATCCAAATCTTTAACGTTGTGCATTGTTGGCGTGATTGAAGTGATTTTCACGTCTTCAAGCGTATGGCGGAAGTACTCACGCTCAGTACCCGTGTCATCAATACGGTACCATTTAAGCTCAAGTTGCTTTAATGTTTGACCGTTTGAACACGCTTTGTACATGTACGGAGTAGCAGCATCCACAGCTTTTGTGATAACAAAAGGCTCGTGCTTACGAGTACCTGTTAGCTCGCCCGTGTCGTTATCAGTTGGGATACGCAATTCGTGATCGAAATGCAAAATCTCAATTGAACCTTCACGCTCAGCTACAGTTACTGAACCTTTAACGTCGTTACCTTGGTCGTCCTTTAACCACATATACGCTGGAATTGCCATTTTTAATTTCTCCTTTTAAGATAAGATGTTTCCTAATTATTAAAGGCATTGATCAAACGCATGTTTTTCACGTTTGATCCCCAAACAAAGCGCCACGCTTTATGCCAATTTGGGAACATGTCCCAAGTTGGTGGCAGCCAACTTGGGGCAATCTTTCACTACATGTTATAAGTCACCACGTAATTCCATCACTAACGTCGCCGCATCAAATGGCGTTTTTAGTATATCCAGCTGCAAAAAGTGCTGCTGAACCGCTTCGGGTAACTGTTTAAATTCGAATTCAGATCTAAGCTCTTCATTCCATCTAAGCGTCACAAAACTGTCTACCGTGATCAGATCATCCTTTGGCGCCGTCTGATTGTAATGCTCAACTGCTTTTAAAAAATTTACATCATGGTCTTGCATACAATCATTAAGCGCCACGTAATGCAGGTAATTTACTGCCTCTACGACTAATTCTGTCTCGAGCTTGTCTGTCTCTAACTCGCTTGGGCGAACGCGTGGAGTATGCTCAAAACACGTTTCCATCGCCGCGGTGTAAGCTATAGCTGCTTTTTGCAATTTCTTTTTTGCGAAATAGAGCTCTGGTGTCATCTCTTGGCTATATGACAAGTTAGTCACCAAGACTGTACTTAGTATCATCAACCAGTTACATATTTTTCGCTTCAACATGACAATCCTTTGCCTCATCATTTATTTCTCTCAGATATTTCAGTCTTCTATCGCACAACACTTGTTTTGGAGTACAACGAGTAAGCATTTAATATTTTAAGTTTATTCATGACTTAATTGGTTCTCCTATAAAGCTTCTGTACTTAACTACAGGCAAGGAAAATAAAATTAAAATCCAGATTATATTCCCAAAAAACAACATTTCAGACGAGGTATAACCGCCCAAATAGAATTCGTTTAACAACGAGTATATATTTACAAACCACCACACCCAAACTACCAAACCCCATGTTCTTCGACTTAACACACGAACTTGTAATATGAGCAATAAGTTTGCTGCCAAAACCAAGCTATCTAAGACAAAAACAACAATGTCTACAAACGCAACGCTGATCTCAGACGAGGTGAAAAGCTGATTATCGTATATTAAAAATACAGTTAAAGAACACTGCACTAAAAATATAACTTTCCAAATAATATGGTCTGCTTCTACATTCATAAATATACCATTTAATACCAGCAACCATATTAAATTTGGTCTTTTTATTAGTAACCGTTTTCCATAATTGCGCCTATCAACCTAACCCGGTTTGAAACTTCTTCCTTTTTCACTTTTAGATGCAAGCTCAACTAACATCTCAAAAGCGCTTGCCGATACTTCTGAGCCTCTACAATTAAGGTTCAATGTCATGCTTAATAATGGGCAGCATTCACTGCCCTAAATACGCTTCATTGGTTCTTCAGCTGGCCTTCACTTTTCGCCAGGCATTTGCCCAACGAGTGCGAGGCGTACGTCGATACCTTCCACTTGGAAATGTGGAACCACATACGTATTCACACGGTAATAACCAGGATTACCCGGGATCTCCGACACAGTCACGTTGGCATCTTTTAACGGGTGCGTCGCAATTAGAGACTCGTCTGGATTATTCATCTTAGTAACTAATGCACCTAACCAATCATTAAGTTGCTGCTCAAGTTCGTGACGAGGTTTGCTTGAACCGATATTTTCACGTTGGATCACCTTCATATAGTGCGCAATACGCGATACCAAGTAGATGTATGGTAATCTTGCATTGATCCGCGAGTTAGAGGTGGCTTCCGGCGTCTCAAAAATTTGTGGCTTTTGCGCACTATTTGCAGAGAAGAAACACGCAAAGTCACTGTTTTTGTAGTAGCTCAGTGGGATAAACCCTTGGTTTGCAAACTCAAGCTCTTTGGTTTCAGAAATAAGTACTTCCGTTGGGATCTTAGTTTCTTGACCACGACCTGCTTCAAAAGAATGCAGAGGTAGATTTTCAACGCGACCACCAGATTGTGGACCACGAATATTTACCGCCCAACCATTTTGGTGGAAGCTACGGACGATATTTGCCGCGAACGCAAATGTCGCGTTACCCCATAGATAACGTTCATGATGCTCACTGCTAACGTCTTCTTGATAGTTAAAGTGGCGAATTGGATTTAAGTCACCATATGGTAAACGCAGTAAGAAGCGTGGAAACGCTAAGCCAATGTAACGTGCATCTTCTGATTCACGGAAATTCTTCCAACGTAAAAACTCAGCACGCTCCATGTAAGAGCCCAAATCCTGAATTTTTGATACTTCTTCAAGCGAGTCTTTTAGGAAGAATTTAGCACCAACACTACCTAAGAAAGGACAATGGGCTGCTGCAGAGACCCTTGAAATTTCTTGTAATAACGACACATCCGGTGCTGAACAATCAAATTCGAAGTTTGACACCATAGTCGAAATTGGCTCGCCCCCTGGTGTGTCATACTCAGCCGTATACACTTGCTTATAGAGCGCAGATTGCGTGGTATCTGGTGCTTCTTCGAAGTCGTCACGTAGTGTTTCTTTATCAACATCTAGTAACTCAAGCTTTACGTTTGAGTTATTTGGACAACGATTCACCAAATAACGCAGTGAACGCCACGCTGACTCTACTTTTTGAAACTGCGGATGATGTAAAATTTCGTCCAGCTGTTCAGAAATAATTTTGTCGACTTTAGCGATATAGTCATCAAGTAATAACTTGTCGATACGTGACACTTCTTTGCTGTCATTAGTGGCCATGTCTAAAAAGACATTGATAGCAGCAGTTAGGCGCTCATTGGTGTCTGTTTCCGCAAGATTATTAGCATCACGGAAGTTATCAATGCTGATTTCACTTGAAACCGGCTCAATAGACACAAGATTACAAATTGTTTCATAAGCTGAAGCTGTCAAAGTCTCTTCTTTACGCGCTTCAACGTTTAACGTTTCTTGCATATTCATCGGTTTGTGTCCTTACTCTTGCGGTTGTTTTTCTTGCTCAGACAAAAGCGGCGCCAGCTCATTAAGGCGTGCTTTTAACTCATCAAGTTCTGGTTTATTTTGCAAAATGCGCTCAAGCTCTTTTCTCAGCGTTGAGTTATCAAGCAAGTTAGATTTCAGATCACGCAATAAGTTACGCATTGACATCATCTTGTTAAGCTCTGGTACTTGCGCCGCAACCTGCTCTGGGTCGAATGACTTAAAATCATCAAATGTTAGGTTAATACCGATTTCACCATCACCTGCGATTTTGTTCGATACTTGAAACTTTGCCTTTGGTGACATGTCTTTAAGCACTTGCTCTAAATTATTTTTATTAATAGCAATGCGCTCACGCTCAGCGAGGTCACTATCGTTTTGGCCGTTGGAATAATCACCAACCACCAAAACTTTCATCGGTAGTTCGCTCTTTTGCGTTGCACCATCGGTTTCCAGCTCAAGCGCTATATTAATCCGCGCTCTTGGGATCTCTTTTTGAAACGTATCAGACATAGTCTTTCCTTATTTAATCAGTCGTTGCGCCTGCCGTTACAAGCCCAGCGGTTAACAATCAAACCCAGTCAATCGCTGAGCTTACTTTGGTTACGAGCATCTGCTGCTTTATCGCGGTTGCTCGTAGGTCAAATTCATCCCCTTGCTCCAAGGATACTGCTTCATTGCATTGCTTAGCATAACGCCAAACCTCTAGAGCAAACGACTCGTGCCATAAATCCAGCCGGTACTGTTCAATGTCTTTTAACAGCTGCTCAAACATTGGATAGGCAAGATCAGCGCGCTCACTACGCATCAATAAACGCGCTTGATATAATTTTTGCTTCGCAAAATCGAACTTGTCTTGCGCAAACCCTTCCATTAGCTGCAGTGCTTGCGCAAGCTTGTTTTGATCAACAAGCGCCTGCGCTTCTTTAAATTTATCTAACCAAATCTTCTGATTATCGTCTGTGTTTGCACCGTCACCTTGGCTTAGTAATTTATGTTCGCCAATTCGCTCGCGATTTGCTGCTGAGCAAAACTCACTTCCGTCTTCATATTTAAGGCTGAGCAGTGTTGGGTATTGATCAGCGATTGCGGCGAGTTCTAAATCGATCCACTGTGCTTCTTTAAATAACTTGAGCCCTTCGAGTGCAGCGATGGTTAGCCTTTGTAAATTAAGGTTAAAATGCATCGCCCCTTCCATGAATAAGGCTTCTGCCTTTTCTAACGCTTGGGCAAAGTTCTGTGCAGCTAAGGCGTTTTCAATAGGCACAAATGCCGCTTGTCTAGGCGCTGGTAGCCGCGTTTTCAACTCACCATCATGTGGTGGTAATGCAAGCGTCCCCCACCTCACTGCACGTGCCAAGCGAATAGCTCGCATCCAATTTTGGCTTTCTTTGTCATACGCCAATAGTTTGCGAACTTGCTCTGTATAAGCCGAGTCTGACTGCGGTGCTTCCGCGGCAATAGCAAGTGTGGAAACGGGCTTTGAAGCAACAGCCGTAGGCTGTGAAGTCGCCGCTACAGATTGCTGTACTTGGGGCTGCTCTGCTGTGACCACCTCATGCTTTTCGACCGGTTCTTGTGCCGTCGCAACAGCTTGTACAGGAACTGGTTGCGAAACCAGACCTTGCTCACACCAGTGTTTTAAATCAGCAAGCGGACCTGAGTCTGCATCAAGTATCGCCACGGATTCTGTTGCATACTGTTCAAGTACACGCTTTAATTCTGGCCACTGCTCCGGCATTGTCGCGCTGTGTGCTGTAGCAACACCAAGTAAGCGCTGTTGTTGTTGTAAGAACCAAGTATGAACCGATGCTCTCGCACGTTCTTTCACAGGGTGGATCTGCGCCTGATACTGTTGCAAAAGCTGATTAAACAAATCTAACGAGTGGATCAGACCTTCGAGCCCAAACTCATTCGTAGCTGCCAACGCTAGATACGACCCAATGCGAATATCTTTGGTCTGCTTTTCTAATAGCTCTGATGCCAAAATAAAGTTAGCTTTGAAGTCTGGCTCAGCAACACCTGACGAAGAGGCTTTTAGTAATTTAAATGACTCTTCGTATTTTAAATCGTCACCGCATGGCATGCCGTCTAGAGGCGTTAATAACTTTTCACGCCACAGCTGCCAGCTCAGATACTTATGTGGTTGACTCATAACTTACTCCAACTTCTTAGCGCATCGAAAACACTCATATTTGATGCTTTTGCCAATTCATACATATGCGGTGTCACCGGATGTTGTGGCAAAGTTCCTGTTAGATTAATGGTCGTCGACAAGCTATTGTGCTCAAGCCAAACTGACGCAAAATACGAGGCCGGCATAGGTCTGCAATACACCACCAGCGAGGCTTTCTGGCTCAATTGACCATAGTTATAAAAACACCAAGGCTGCCAGTGATGATCGGCCACCATATTTGTAATAAGATGCAGCCAAAATGCACCTAACAACTGAGTATCTTCACCCACTTGTGGCATAGGTAACTTCAATCCGAACTGACAACGCAAACAGCCTTGGGTTTTGATCATTTTGAGCGCCGACATCACTTGGCTGATTAATTGTGCTCGCTGGTCAAGATCTTCTAGTTCAAGCGCATCCCATACACGCTGTATCGGTGAAGCTCGTAGTGAAGACATTGCCTTATCGAAATCAATCGGTTGCGAAACCAGCTCACTTACCTGCTTAAGCTCCTGTGCGCTATGGCGCATTTGCTCAACACTACTGCAATTTCTGATCAACTCATGGTTTAAACTTAATGATTTAAACGCACTACCACATTCGCTAAATAAAAATGCAGGGTTTTGTTTGTAGTCCGCATTACTCGATAATACAAACGAGCAAAATGGGTATTGTCTTCCACTTTTATCTTCGCTTGGCTGCAATGTGCCTAATAAACAGTTTTCGTCCTGACCTGAGGCAATAAAAAATAGCGTTGACTGCTCTTTTTGAGAAGAAGCATCTTTTATCAACGCCTGTCGGCTCATGTCTGCGTAACCTTCTTGAAGCCAGCGTTCAAGCGCTATCGCTTCTCTTGAGTCAACGTTAAACTTAATAAAGTCCGCTTGAATTGGGTTTTTACCCATAAATCCAAATGGTTGAGTCGTTGGCACCTTGGCGACTTTCTTATTATTAAAAAAACCGAACATGCCTGTGCTACCTCAACGCCAAGTTTTCATTGGAAGCCACACTCACTTTGGTATCAAACAAAGACTCAGGCAGCGCAAATGACGTCATAAAATATTTGCTGAATATGCCACTGTTTCTGCTCGACTTAAGTGCAACTTGAACTTGGATTGGTTCAACACTAGCCTCTGCTTCTCTTTGTAATTGCCACGTTGCCATAAATTCAGTACCACGAACCCACTGTACATTCGCTTCATTCAATACTTTTAGGAATGCCCAAGGCCCTGACTTTTCGATTTCGATTCTTCGGCCTTCACTGTCTAAACCATATACCACTGCTTTTTCAGTGCCCGCTCTTGCAGGCCAGTTAAAACGACGCCACTCTTCAGGTTCATTTCTATAACGGTAATTTTGGTCACTAAAGCCGATATAAGTTTCTTTTAATCCCTTTTGTGCCACAGGCATCATTTGGAAGCTAATCCCTACCTCAGAACCGTCTCGAGGAAATAGAGAACGCGTAACCTTTCTCGCCTTAGTTAGCTTGTCTAGTACCCCAGGCTTAAAGCCGATGCCAATACCATTCCACGTTTTCTCTACCCACTCACCACGTTTTAAACGAAGGTAGGGAGATAGATTCTCAGCCATAAATTGCCAGAACACACCTGACTCTTGGTTCAGCAGTTCGCTAATATCTTCAACTGCAGCATCTGGCCCGTCGATATTAAACGGATATTTACCACGGATATTTTCTTTGTATGTTAAGAATACTTGATTAGACCAACGCTCATTAAGCTGTACTTTCGCTTCGTTCATTACCGTTTGTACACTCGCTAAAAGTGGTGCTTTTAGTAGTTTTTCAAGTGCTTGCTTAGTATCTGGGTCAAGCGCTCTTACTTGGCTTTCTACCACCACCCATGCACTTTGCAGCGCATGGTTTTTGCTATCTCCATTTAACAGAGTTTGAGTAAAAGACATTGCCATATAGTCATCATTGTTACTCGCGGCTATCGTTTTGATGTCTGAATGAAATGCACTCAAAGCACCGAGATATTGCTCTAGGTAATCAGAGCGAGCGTTCTCTTCTCCTTTTGCCGTATAGCGACGAAGATCTGCAAAGCGGCTCGACAGTTCAGGTACACGCTTTCTCGCAGCGGCTTCTATTTTTGCACCTTTAACCTTGTTGTTTTTAGACTTTGCAAGTAATGCATTTGCCTGCTCGGTTAACTTTTCTGTCTCCACCGTTTTGTTGGGCGAATCAATTAGATTCACGTTGTCATCGATTGACGCCATTAAATCGACCAATGGACCTTCTGGTGACGACAGCTGAGCCAGCGTTAAACTTGCCGCATTGCTCGTATTAAATGGACTTATTTCTACCGAATTTAAGAATTCAAACCACACATTGGCATAGTCTCTGAAATACAGCGCACGGATAGATTTGACCAAAGCGCTTGCTTTTGCTTCATCAACAGAACCTTGGCTTTCTGCATTGTCTGTGCCCATCACCCAATCGCCAGAGAATGCTTTGCTCGCAATGACCTTGATGGCATCGTACACCTCGTTTTCCCATGCTTCTTTGGTGTAAACGTATGGAATGCTGATCTTGGACTGCAAAAAGGTTTTGTTGTTTTGCTGCATCATTTGATCAAGCGTTAGTGCAGCTTTTGATACCGTTACTTTTGCTTTGATCTGCTCATATAATGCGGTTGGCTCTGGCGCGCTCATTAAGTCTGAACGCGCCTGACTCACCAAGAAATCATTATTCTGCCAAATCGCAAGCTGCTGCGGTGTAGGTTCAACCGCTAATTGGGCTAAGTAAAAATCAATCAGTCCTGACAGTTGCTCTGTTAATGCTTGTGTGTCTTCGTTTAGTGTTAGCTCTAAGCGGTCCGCCGTGTAGTCTAATAGCTCAGACTTCGCATAGTCTTTGTTTAAACGTTCAAACTCGTTACTCATCATGAGTTGCAGCTTAAGTGCTTGATAATACTTATCACGTAGTTTTGGTTCGATACGTTTAGCAACCTGCTCTTCTGTACTTAGTAGTGCAATCCAGTTTTGGTGGCTTTCAAAAAGCGCTTGTTGCACAAGCTCCGAACTTGGCTCACCAATGAGCGCTTGTACACGTTGACGTAATACCTGCTCTATTGGTTTTATGGTGTTGTCAGCACTGTAAACCCCGAGTAAGAAATACCAAGGCAGCTTTTTCTCATAACCGATTAGCTCTTGATAGTGTGCAAAAAGAGACAAAGTTGAGTTAAATTGCTCGGCCAACGGCTGGTTTTCAACTCGTGTATTAACCACAGCAGTCGTTAACTTATCACTGGTTGTTAAAAGCTGTTGATTGTGGGTATAAGAGTTAACCAACAAGCCCGCAAGAGCAAATACCGACGTCACACACAAGCATACTGCAAAGCCTTTGAGCCATTTTTGTACGCGGCGCTTTTTCCGGTTACCCCGAGTGAGGTCTTGCAATTTAAACAACACATCTTTGAATACTTGGTTGATAAAGAACGCAGAAGTTATGCTTTCTTGGCGATACTCAAACAATACTGATCTAAATGTAGACAGTTTGCTCGTTGCGCTGCGCTCAATAGGTGTACCTTCTTGCGTACCAGAGGTAAAATACACACCAGCAAACCACGGTACTTCCTGGTACGGGTTTTCTTTAAATAATGTGTCAATAAACTCTTCAACTTTGGCAGACGCCGCTTTGAACTGATTGGGAAAATCATAAATCAGTTGTTTACGTTGGGCGTTACGCTCACGCGTCATTTTAACTAGGCGCTGATCACACAGTCGCTCATATAGACCAGTTAGATGTTTTGAAAAGTTCTCGCTCGCCACCTCACCGGTATTGGTGCCATCTTCCTCAAGTAAATACGCACCCCAGGGTTGCTTACGCTCATCTTCACTTAATTCATTAAAGAAAGGCTCGAAGCCGCTGATCAAATCACATTTGGTAAACACCACGTATACTGGAAAGATGAGTCCAAGTTGGTTAATTAACTCATCAATACGAGCGCGGATCTGTTTAACATGGTCGCGGATCTGTTCGCTGTCTGAAGTCAAGATGTCGGCAACACTAATCGCAACCATCACGCCATTGATTGGCTGCTTAGAGCGGTATTTACGTAACAGCTTTAAGAATGACAACCATTGATCATTATCTGACTCTTCTGTGGTGTAACGACCTGCGGTATCGATCAAAACGGCTTGATCTGAAAACCACCAGTCACAATTACGCGTGCCACCAAAACCTTGGATATGCAGTTGATTAGATTTTGAATAAGGGAAATGCAGCCCAGAGTTTGCAAATAACGTACTTTTACCCGCTGCCGACGGACCAATGATCATATACCAAGGCAATGCATACAACGCAGCATTACCACGATAGCCAGCACCTAAATGAGAAGCTTTTAATGCAGACAGCGCTTCTTCCATTTTGGCTTTAATTTCTTCGACTTCGGCTTCTGTCCCCGCATGATTATTGGCAATTTCTTTCGCTAACTTGTCACCAGAGCGCTTCACCCACAACCATCGAGCTAATAAAGTAAGACAAAACAGACCAAATACCGCACCCATCACCATTAAACGATGATTTTGATCTTCAAGGCCAATAAACCGACCAGCGAACCAAATTAGCGTCAAAATTGCGAATATGCCGACCCAATGAGCCGTCGCACGAGATGACAAAAATCCTAAGACTAGGTGCACTAGTCCACTACGATTCACTCCTGACATGATGTTACCTCGCTTTCCCTGTTTTCTCTAACTGCGTTAGTACTTCAATATGCTTATCAATTTGCACGACTTGCTGGTTAGCACGATTCTCAATGAAATACGTTGAACCAACATACATACTGGCGAGTAAAGCAAGCGTTACCGATAAAATAACCCAATAAGGTAGGTTTCTTCCTACTTTAGTGACCATACTTTCTTGCGGTTTTGCATTATCAGAAAGCTGTAATTTTGCAGGTCCAGCAAGCTCTTCTAATTGCGCTCTAACATCCAACATCAACGCTTTGAGTTGCTCTACCCCTTTGATCTTATAGATCCCTTCGAAACCCAGTTGTAAACAAACAAAATAGACTTCTAATACCGTGCGTTGCTGCGCTGCTGCGCGTCGGATATTTTCAAGCTTTTCAAAAAAAGCTTCTCCCGCACGCATGTTGCCAAATAATTCTAATTGTAAAGGTCGCGCCATCCACTCCATACTGTACGGCTTCTGTGCCGTCATGATTTGCTCGTCGACCAAAGCGGTTAATGCAAATTTGGCTTCCTGCATTTCCGACGCACTGATCCGTGCGTCATAACAGCTCTTTTCATATTCATCAAAAGCATCCATGACTTTACTGCGTAGACCATCAACTCCTTGATGATCTGCCCCGCCCAGGCGAATTGAAGTAAGCACTTCAAGTACCGGAGAAATGCAGGCGACTAGTTCAGATTTATTTTTCGACGCTTCCATGACCTTTACCTACTAACTATTTACTCGCCACTGAAACCACTTCAAGTTTCACGCCTTGAAGGCTAAATGGCACAAAGATTCTTAACGCTAATTCCTGTACAACTTGTTCCCAAGCGGCACCATGTGGTTCAACTTTAAAATACTCATATCCACCTTTAACAGACACTCTATTCGGTGGACGCTGGCAATGTGTTAACTTCACACCACCAAGCGCTGAAGCGATTAATATTTCTAACTGACTTGGCGCTGCCAGCTTAACTTGCTCTGCAAACAACTCGATCCATTGCGTAGATTCGTTTTCATAGAAAGCTGCGATATACAATTCACCGCGAGTCAAAGTACTGCTTTCTATGTCTTTAACCTCAAAGATAGACTGAGAGATTGCACTGAGTACCAGATCAGACGAGCGCGCTGCGCTTATCGAACCAATAAGGGTTTGAATATGAGATTCGATTAAACCAAAGCTGCGCGTTAAGTCTTGATGGTCATAAACTGGTAACTCAAATTTACTCGCTTCTGGTTCGAAATTTATCAGTTGGCAAACCAGTTTATTTAGCGCCATAAACAATGCATCTGGACTAGTTTTGGCTGTGGTATTTAACTGCTTAATTTCAGGAAAAACAGAGCTAAATGTTTGTAATAACAAAAAGTGTTTGAGTTCTGTTGGACCAAAATCTTCCACGATCCCCATACTTGCGCGGTTTGTAAACATCGCGGTGTACTTAGCTTCAACCATATTGACGAGTTTATTTACACGCTCGGCCAAATAGCCATGGGCTTTGATGTTTAGCAGTGGAGGAATATAACTTGAGTCAATTTCGAACTGCCCATGCTCACCACGTATAACTCTTATACAAGGCAATTGCTCTATAAAACTATTACTTGCGCTGAACTCAACCAGCATAAGTTTAGGTTTAGCAACCATCACTTCTGCTTTTCGGTTTGGATCATGTGCATCTTGAAGCTCAACAAAATCACAGTCATAAGCACTAAGTTGCCCGGTTTGCGGGTAACCTTGGATATTACTTACTGAATGATTGTTTGCAAGCGCCACACTAATGATGTATTCGCTTTTGTTATCTTCAAGCTCAAACATAGGTGCTTCGTTGTCAGCAAAAACATGATGTATATGACGACCACTTTTGAAGATTGCCGCAATACTTTGCAATTTGACTACACCTTTGGCCAATGCCGATTCGTCAAATACAATGCGGTCTAAACCATATGCATTATCTCTAAGACTTTGCTGTACACCAGTTAGTTGAGATTGCTGGTATTGATCGAACAGTTGTAAGTGCTGCTGACTGAGCATTAAACCTTCAGCCCAAACAGGTTTGTATACGTTGTTGTGCTGCATTACTTGTCCTCCTCTACTTCAGGTAAGCGAAGCGAGTTACTTGTAATTTCAATATCTAGAGAAGTAGATAAAGGCACAGGCCAATCATTTAAGTCATAAAATGCGCGCCAGTTACCACCCGTTCTATCTCTAAATAGCGCAACAAAAGCCACGTACTTTGCAGATTCAGCTTGTTCAAACTCGATTTTTATACGATCTGAGGGGTTTACGGTGCGTTCTTCCACCGTAACTAAGGTGTTAGCCAGAATTGATTTATCTGACTTCCAAAGCTGTTCAAATGTAGAATTTTTAAACGCTTGAATATCAGTAAGTTGATATACTTTTAATACCACAGGTAGTGGCTCGTTAAACTGGTTTAAATTTATGTTATCAGTAGCAGTTACGTCTAACTTAACGTAAGTAGACATACAACCAGTCAAAAACAAAACCATTATAAATAAAGCATTCCTAGCCATATCCGCCTCAATTATAAGACATCCAAATTAGATTATTGGAAACAATTAATCTTTTTAATTTCCAGTACAATAGTAAAAATACATTTGATTTAACTATTTAACAAGAAATTACAGAACACAAGTATGCAGTTTGTAACTGAATACTAAGTTAACATTCGGAAATCTTCTTAAAAAATATTTAAGCCATTGTTTTTTTGTAGGTTTTACTTTTTATTGGGCATTCAGAGAGGAAGTCATGAAGCTTAGTGAGCAATTCAGTTTGCATTAAGCTTTCTTACAACTTGTTGAGATAGACACTTCCCTGAAAACAAAAACCACACTAAACATCTGGACTTTTGATGTACATTCTCGAACGGCGCATACGATACACAAACGAATTTTCTAGATCAACCTTAATATCAAATTAATATTATCAAGCTATAAAAAACACACTTGCATTCGACTAAATCCATGTAATAACCTCTATTATTATATGAATTTATTTAATAACAGATAATTACATAAAAAAATCATGTTTACACTGCATTAACCAAGCTTTGTGGATTGTTGTGAGAGTTTTTAAATCAACTAAGGTTAAATATCATGCACACAAGGATGACCATTTACGACATAAGCCAAAGTACTAAGATCGTTAGTTTTGAACTAAGTACTTGTATAAAGGAAGCTTTTGTTTACCATAGCACTTTAGGGCCATGTCCCTATCTTTCTTACGAACTTTTTACTGGGAATGATGTAACTTTTGAAACAATCAACTCAGATCAAACAAGCACTTTTTTCATGGGTACCCTTTTTAAAATTTTCACGAGGATGGCTTCTGAGCACACTTATTCTTATCAATTCACCTCAAAGCCAAGGACTGAACTACGTAAACAATCAGAGAAAAACCAAGTTTTTGTAAAAACCAATGTACAACCTTTGATCAACTCCCTTATTTTAAAAGCCAACTATTCACAAGAGTATATAAAATGGCGAGTTACTGAAGATTTGCGCACGCTACCGCGGTGCGTAAAGCGCTAAAAAACGACGACCCTTTTTTCAGCGGACTCTTGGCAAAGTACAGCTTAATTTATTGGCTTGAATGCCATGATTTTATTGGATCGAGAGTGATTCCGGAGAGTAATTGAACCGAACACTTTATGAAACGTTTCTTTAAAGCGACAGAAAATGAATAAAATAATTTACTCATCTATTAATAAGGAAATACCATGATCACAACGGAACAGTATTTTATTGGTTTTTTGGTGTCTTTTACCAGTTTCGTCGTTGCTGTATTGATTAGCAAAAAGAGACATAAGCTAGTTCACCTTGGATAAAAGCCATTGTGTTACTAGGGCCTGTTGACCTTTGCTACTTGAAAGATCAACAGGCCCTAACATCTGTGCTTTCGTTTTTTATCTGTATGTCTATACTTTCGGGGCTATCTTACAATGCGGTTATCATAAGTAAAGCCGCGGATCAGGCGATCATATTTATACTGGTCGGTTTTGAGATCTACAAGTTTATAGCACATACTAAAGTCAAAAGTCGCCAGTAAAATCAGAGCTACATTTATCGCTGAACATAACAAGGAGTTGGAATGCGAGAAGAAAACCGACAAGTCCCACAACAATTGGGCCAGTATCTATACCAGCAAATTAAAGAGCCGTGGAGTGAAGCACGGCTCGTATTGGACTACCATGAAGACAATATGCCTAGGTGTTCCGGCTTTTACTATGACACCAGCACACCAAAACAAGCACACGTTATACCAGTAAGTGATGAAATTTCCGTTCTGTTTTTAAGCTTGTTCGAAAATGCAACGTCAAATCAAGAAGAGAACTGGCAAAAGGCCATTTTCTCAGTACAGCGCAGTGGTCAGTTTAGTTTGAACTTTGAAACTGCGGATAATGAAGAGCCATAATCACCAAAAGGGGGGAGTTCCCCCTTATCCCAAGATGAAAGCATACTTCGTTAACGACCATCAACCGAAGATAAGCTCTGCCCTGAATTCATCGTCAAAGCTGGCCCGAACACACTTGCCACGTATAGAATCTTTACGGCCTGTGTGCTGTTTTACCAGATTGCGAACAACCCGTCTGAACAGCGCCATGTTTTCCGCGGAAATAGGCTCACTTATCTGATAGGCATCTTCTTTAAACACCACGTCCAACACCCAATGCTGCTGGTTCTCGATGTGCCAATGGTGGCGGATGGCCTTTTGTAACATCTGTGCATCTGGCTCAACAGAAGTAACATAAAAGTGCGTGTCTATTTTTGTTATCGACTCGGATTTTTTTTGTCTTTCAACCGCGACCAGCGAAGTGATCCCAGGCCATTTTTCTTTTATCTCATCAGGCAGGTTGTTGGCCTTCAGAACATAAGTGATGCGTGTTTACTAATGTCCATGACCACCGCTGACTTGTACATCTTCAAGCAAACTACTCTCTTCTGCAAAGGCTGTTTCAAAACATGAAGTGACTGCTTTATAAAGTGTTCTCTGATTTGCTTTAATCTGAACCAGATAGTCAGCCCCTCTTGAAATAAGTGTTGATAGTGTCGCTTTCTGACAATGTAGCGCATCTAGTGTGACGATTGCATCTGAAACATCAAGCACATCTAACAAGGCTCTGACTGCCGGTATCTCATTGGATTTATTGTCGACTGTACGCTGATATGAAGTTAAACCAGACTCGCAATCAAAAGCTGATACCAGGTGTAAGTTGTGTTCATACTTTTTACTTGCACCGCGTAGGGTTTTGCCATCAAACGTAATAATTGGCTTACCAGATTGAGAGCGCTGCTCGTTGACCCAGCTGAACAAGGCCAAAACCAATGAATCAGTCTCCACTGTTTTAAGAATTCGTGCAATGCTATGTCGCGTTGGGATACCGTGTTTAAAGGCTCTGAACTGTCTGAGCCAAGGGAGTTTACTGTGCCCGAACACTTCAATATCTTTCCAGCCCTCACAACCGGATAGAAAAGCCGAGATGATAAGAAAAAACATTCGTAAGATCATGATGTTGATTGATAGAAGAACGCTTATCTTCAACAAGTTCAAGGTGGCTAAATAACGACATAATTAACAAGTAGATAGTGACAATGTAGGCGTTATTAGATCAGAAAGAGGCGGGGGTTAAAGCCTTTTTACAAAGTACGATCCCACCGTGATGAGCAAACTGAGATCAGTCGGGGGGTTGATTTTATTGCCAGTGGAAATTATAAGCTTAGAGAGAGTACGCTTACGCTTAAGGTTGGTGCAACCGACAATGCAAAGTTAGAAAAGTTTAGCTTTGTTGCTAGTGACGATCCTAACTATACGTTTATGGGAGAGTGGTATATAAATAACAAAACCAAAGTATATGCCCAATACTATGGTAAAGATTATTACTATGCGTTTAGTTGTGACTTAAGGCTCAGTCAATAGCAGACATGACCAACGCATCTTATGCGTTGGTCATTAAAAAATGTAAATTTATACGTTTAAAGTGAAGCTATACTTTGGTTAATTGCTTCTAGAGCTGCCGCTGGGTTTTCAGATTTAGTGATCGGACGCCCTATCACTAGATAATCACTACCCGCTTTCACTGCTTTTTCAGGTGTCATAATACGTTTTTGATCGCCAGCATCAGCACCTGCTGGTCGAATACCTGGTGTCACAAGCTTAAACTCTTCACCGAGTTGAGCTTTTAAAAGTTCGGCTTCTTGTGCAGAACAAACCACACCATCTAGGCCTGATTCTTTTGCTAATTTTGCTAGATATAGCACTTGCTCTTGAGGTGTCTTTTCAATTCCAAGCTTTAATAACTGTCCTTGATCCATACTCGTTAGCACGGTCACAGCAATAAGTAACGGCGCTTTATCCCCATAAGCTACCAACGCTTCTTTTGCTTTTGACATCATTTCGTGACCGCCACTGGCGTGAACATTTACCATCCACACACCAAGCTCAGCTGCAGCAGTTACTGCTTTTGCTACAGTGTTTGGAATATCATGAAATTTCAGGTCTAAGAACACATCGAAATTCATATCTACCAGTTTTTTTACAAACTGAGGGCCAAAATAGGTAAACATCTCTTTACCTACTTTCAATCGGCATTCGTCAGGTGAAAGCTGAGAAACAAATGATAATGCAGCTTCTTCATTATCATAATCAAGCGCAATCAAAACCTTTTTTAAATCTTGTGTCGACATAGTTACCCTATTTGGCCAAATTAAAAACTTAAAAACCGTCTAACCCACGGCTTGGAGCAAGTGACTCCCAATGTTTGCAGGAGGGACATAACCAATACATCGTATGACTTGTAAACCCACAATGACCACATTGATAGTTTGGCTTAGTTGCAATATAAGACTTAACCAATTTATCTATTTCTTGTAGTACGTGATCTATTTTAGCATCTTTGCCGCTAATGAGTTGCAGCAAATAACTAAAGCCCCTAATTGATGGTTCACGCTTTAAACTATCAGTTAGAAACTCTATTGCCTCAGAAATATGACCTTTTTGGACCAACCCTTGGCAAAACTTAATTCTGATCAGCACGCCTCCTTTTTCTAATAACTCTGAGACTAGCTCAAAGAATTGATCGTGAATATTTAATTTAACATAACAGGATTCGAGCTCTTCAATTACTAGTGGTGCCATAAATACAAATTGGCTCACGAGCTTTCGCCAATAATATATACACTTCACGTAATCATCATGTTTGTATGCATCTTTGCCCATTTCGTACAAGGGTCTTACTGTTTCATGCGCGAGCGCTGTCGCTTTTTCGAATAGGCTTGGATTCTTTTCTTGATTTGCAGCTTCACAATAGAAGTTTGCAATAGTGGCGCAATGGGACGACTTTTTGAAAAGCTCAGGATGCGCTTCATACATATGAACGCCTTTTCGCCAATCTCTAGTTTGAGAGTATAGGTTTAAAATTGGATCGAGTGCATCCTTAAACCCAAGCTTTACAAGAATGACTAAGTGTTCTTCAGCACTATCCAACAGACCAGCTAAGATGTAATCTTGAGCTAGCTCTAGACGACAGGACTTCACCACTTCTTCATCTAGATTAGGTTGTTTAAGTAATAGCTCATGAATTTTTATCGCTCTATCTAACTCTCCCCGCTTTCTAAAAAGCGATGCGAGTGTTAAATAATGATCAACGGAGTCTGCTGAGACTTCAAGTAATTTGGTGAGGTGTTCAAGACCCTGATCTTCTTCCCTATCTAGTAGGAATTTTAGGCCTTTACTGTATTCAGAAGTAATTTGTCTACTTTGCTCTAGGGCTTGATTCTTTGCACTATTTTTACCCATAACATAACCGTAAGCGGCGGCTACAGGTAGTAATAAAAACAGCAGCTCGATCATAACTAGCGTTCGGCTGCTTGACTAAGCTTACTATTACTTTTTTTTAGGCGATGATTTTGCCATTTAAGCTTAGATAAAACCGACGCAGTTACAAGTAAACCAATAATTATCCCAAGAGCTAAGCAAATACTCATTAAGGTTGCGAGTGGTAACTCTGCACTTGCAATTACAAAATTGACATTAACAACTTGTGGATTTTGTGTTCCAACTAAAAATGCAATCAGTATGGCAACAACAGCTAATCCCTTTTTCAATACTGCAACCAAGTTTAGCTCCGTTAGACTTAATTATTTAAGCTTTCGTTTACTCTATCGCGCAGCTCTTTGCCTGGCTTAAAGTGTGGTACGTATTTACCATCCAATTCTACAGTTTCGCCCGTCTTAGGATTACGACCAGTGCGAGGTGAACGGAAGTGAAGCGAGAAACTACCAAAACCACGGATTTCGATACGTTCCGAGTCTGATAATGAGCCAGCCATTTGTTCAAGGATTTCTTTTACCGCATTCTCTACATCTTTAACAGGAACGTGAGCGTGCTGCAGTGCAAGTTGTTCTATCAATTCAGACTTTGTCATAATGTTTCCTTTAGTGTAAAAGGAAGGGCTAAGCGCCCTTCCTAGTTTAAAGACTGATTAATTAGTCTTTTTGAGCATTTTTGAAAGCTGCAGCCATTGCGTTTTCGAACGCTGGCTCATCTTTCTTAAGCTTCTCTAGTACTTCTTTTTCTTCAGCTTCGTAGATAGCTTTAACCGATAGGCTGATAGTACGGTTCTTACGATCAACACCTACAAATTTAGCTTCGATTTCGTCGCCTTCAGAAACAGCAGCAGTCGCGTCTTCAACACGCTCTTGCGCGATGTCAGCTACACGGATGTAACCTTCAACGCCTTCGATTAGCTCAACAGTTGCGCCTTTAGCATCAACTTCAGTCACTTTACCTTTAACAATAGCACCTTTTTTGTTGGCGTCTAGGTAGTTAGTGAATGGATCAGCGTCGATTTGCTTAACGCCTAGAGAGATACGCTCACGCTCTGGGTCAACTTGTAGAACGATAGCTGTGATTTCGTCACCTTTCTTGTACTCACGTACAGCTTCTTCGCCTGGAGTGTTCCAAGAGATGTCAGATAGGTGTACAAGACCGTCGATACCGCCGTCAAGACCGATGAAGATACCAAAGTCAGTGATAGACTTGATCTTACCAGAAACTTGGTCGCCTTTGTTGTTAAGACGAGCAAATTCTTGCCAAGGGTTAGCTTTACACTGCTTAAGACCTAGAGAAATACGACGACGCTCTTCGTCGATTTCAAGAACCATAACTTCAACAGTATCACCTAGTGAAACTACTTTTGAAGGGTGAATGTTCTTGTTAGTCCAATCCATTTCTGAAACGTGTACTAGACCTTCAACGCCTTCTTCGATTTCAACGAAACAGCCGTAGTCAGTTAGGTTAGTTACACGACCAGTAAGCTTAGCACCTTCTGGGTAACGACCAGCGATAGCAGCCCATGGATCTTCGCCAAGTTGCTTAAGACCTAGAGAAACACGAGTCTTCTCTTTGTCGAACTTAAGTACTTTAACGTTGATTTCGTCACCTACGTTCACGATCTCTGAAGGGTGCTTAACACGCTTCCAAGCCATGTCAGTGATGTGTAGAAGACCGTCAACACCACCTAAGTCTACGAATGCACCGTAGTCTGTAAGATTCTTAACGATACCCTTAACTTCTTGACCTTCAACAAGGTTTTGAAGAAGCTCTTCACGCTCTTGTGAGTTCTCAGATTCGATAACAGCACGACGTGAAACAACAACGTTGTTGCGCTTCTGGTCTAGCTTGATAACTTTGAACTCTAGCTCTTTACCTTCAAGGTGAGCTGTGTCGCGAACTGGACGTACATCAACAAGTGAACCAGGTAGGAATGCACGGATTGAATCAACTTCAACTGTGAAACCGCCTTTAACTTTACCGTTGATCATACCAACAACAGTTTCGTGCTCTTCACATGCTTTCTCTAGACGGATCCAAGCTTCGTGACGCTTCGCTTTCTCACGAGAAAGGATAGTCTCACCGAAACCGTCTTCGATAGCGTCAAGTGCTACATCTACTTCGTCGCCAACAGCAACTTCTAGTTCACCAGCAGCATTTTTGAATTGCTCTGCAGGGATTGCACTTTCAGATTTAAGGCCAGCATCAACAAGAACAACGTTGTTCTCGATAGCGATTACTGTACCTTTAACGATTGAGCCTTGCTCAACTTCAAAACCCTGTAGGCTTTCTTCAAATAACTGCGCAAAATTTTCTGACATACTAAATACGTCTCTATAAAGTTAAATTACCAATTAGCAACCATGCTGCATGGGGTTGTTAAATAAACACTAGCTTCCTGCCTGTGTCATTAAAAAATTACTTAGGTAAACAACTTTTTGGAAGTTTACCTGCCACAATGGCGTCTTGAATAAAAGACATAACCTGTTCGAACACTTGCTCAGCATTATTCTCAGTTGTATCAACAACTATCGCATCGCTAGCAGGAACTAATGGGGCAACCTTGCGATTCATATCGCGATCATCGCGAGCTTTAATGTCTTCTAACAGACCACTTAGTGTAACACCATGGCCTTTCTCATTCAACTCAACAAATCGCCTGCGAGCACGTTCTTCTGCACTTGCAGTCAAATAAATTTTAAGTTCAGCATCAGGGAACACCACCGTTCCCATGTCACGTCCATCTGCAATTAAGCCAACTTCAGTTCTAAAAGCGCGCTGACGTCGTAATAATGCTTCTCTCACACGAGGTAGCGCCGCAATTTTTGACGCAGCTGCGCCGACTTCTTCATTGCGAATGGTGTTAGTAACATCTTCACCTTCAAGTACAATTTTGCTTTTTTTAGTTTCTTTATCGATAGAAAATTGTACATCCAAATTGGCAGCGAGAGGGACCAACCCCTCTTCGTTATCAGTTGCAATTTGGTGGTGTAATGCTGCTAACGAAAGCACGCGATAAATCGCACCGCTATCCAACACTTCCCAATTTAATGTTTCAGCTAACAAGCGACAAACAGTTCCTTTGCCTGAACCACTTGGGCCGTCTACGGTGATAACTGGCATAGCTGCCTGCATTTAGACCTCCTAAAAATGCTCACCTGAATTTGACGGCGCATAGTATACGTCAATTTGCTGAATATATCCTTATTTACCTGTCATTTTTTGTTATATCTCAAATTATTAGTGCAGCGAACGGTGCTAAATGCCAGGTGCTGACTGGCTTTGACTGAATGAAATTCAGTCAAATATACGCGTATTTGACTTTGTAATGATGACTATTTTAGAGAAGATTTTAAGGTGCTGAACATCTTCAGCACCTTGGATGAAATTAATACTGACTAATACTTTCTAACACTGAAAAATAGGTTGGGAAAGTTTTTGCCGTACATTTAGGGTCGTTAATCGTGATAGCTTGACCACCCACTGCCACCATCGAAAAACACATCGCAATGCGATGGTCATTGTATGTGTCTACATCCGTAAAATTAAAATTAGCTGGTGGTGTAACTTCGATAAAGTCGTGCCCTTCTACTACTTCTGCGCCTACTTTTTTAAGTTCAGTCGCCATGGCAGCTAGCCTATCGGTTTCTTTCACGCGCCAATTGTAGATATTACGAATTGCCGTTTTACCTTTTGCGAATAGTGCTACGGTTGCAAGCGTCATCGCCGCATCGGGGATAGCGTTGGCGTCAATGTCCACACCATTTAGCTCACCTTTTCGGACAACGATACGCTCATCGTGCCAATCAATGTTTGCACCGACTTGTTCCATCACTTTGGCAAAGCCGATATCACCTTGCACACTTTGTTTACCCACTCCCTTTATCTCAATTTCACCACCTGCAATTGCAGCCGCTGCGATGAAATAAGAGGCTGACGAGGCGTCCCCTTCAACCATAAGTGTTCCAGGAGATTGATACTGCTGGCCTGCTTTTACCACGAAATGTTGATAATCGTGGTTTTCGACATGAACCCCAAAGTGCGCCATCACGCCAATGGTAATATCAATATAAGGCTTTGAAACCAGTTCACCTTTAATCGCAATATTCGTATCGCCACTAAAAAGCGGTGCTGCCATCAATAATGCAGTTAGGAATTGGCTTGAGATACTACCGTCAATCTCAACTTCACCACCAGCAAGTTGCTTACCTGTAATTTTTAACGGCGGGTAGTCTTTGTTTTTGAGATATTGAATATCTGCACCAAGCGTTTGCATGGCATCAACAAGATGGCCAATTGGACGCTCTTCCATTCGTGGTTCACCAATCAGTTCATAATCACCGGGTATAGCTGCAAGCACTGCAGTTAATGGGCGATATGCTGTACCGGCATTGCCTAAAAATAGCGGCTCAACGGGGGTGTTAAAGTTACCACCATTTCCTTTGACCAGTGCCACTGTATTATCATCTTCTAACGTTACTTCAACGCCTAACTGAGACAATGCGCCTAACATATGGCGGATATCATCGCTATCCAATAAGTTCGTCACTTTTGTCGTGCCTTCACACAACGCTGCAAGCAACAAAATACGATTTGATAAGCTTTTAGAGCCAGGTAACGTGACACTGCCACTGACTTTAGTAATAGGCTTGAGGGTCAATTGTTCCATCAACTGTTCTCCCGTGCGAATTTATCCATAAATGCAACTAACGCTTTGATCCCTTCAATTGGCATGGCGTTGTATATACTAGCTCGCATGCCGCCAACAAAACGGTGGCCTTCAAGTGCAATTAAACCGTTTTGTTCTGCCTCTGCCAAGAATTTAGCATTTAGGCTATCATCATTTAACCAAAATGGTACGTTCATCAATGAGCGACAATGTTTTGCAACTTTGTTTGAATAGAAGTCAGAGTCGTCAATATAATCGTATAAAATGGCTGCTTTTTCTTGATTGTGCGCTTCCATGGCTTTAACACCACCAATGCTTTCAAGATACTTGAATACCTCAAACGCAAGATACCATGCAAATGTCGGTGGTGTGTTGTACATGCTTTGCTGATCAGCCTCAATGGCGTAATCAAGGATAGCAGGTCTTGGCAGCCCTTCACGCTTCAATAACGTCTTACGTACAATGGCGATACTGAGCCCTGAAGGACCGATATTTTTTTGTGCGCCAGCATAGATCAAATCAAAGTCATCGACGTTAATTTCACGAGATAATATATTGGAAGACATGTCCGCTACAATTGGTGCGGTTGCATGCTTTGGAACGTCAAATATTTCGATACCGTCGATGGTTTCGTTTGGACAATAGTGAATAAATGAAGCGTTTTCTGGTAACTTCCACTCGGAGACCGGTAAAATGTCGAATTGACCATTTTCGTCAGAACGAATATTAATCGCATGTGTTTGCGTGAATTTTTCACCTTCTTTCGTCGCACCGGTAGACCAGATCCCGTTCTCGATATATACGCCAGGTACACCATCTACATGTAGATTTAGCGGTACAGCAGCAAAGTGACCTCGACCACCACCATGCATAAACAGGACTTCAAATTCATCAGAGATGTTCATCAAACGACGTAAGCTTGCTTCACATTGCTTTGCCATTTCGAGATACGGTGCCGAACGATGGCTCACTTCCATCACTGAAACACCTAGATTTTGCCAATCTAGAAATTCTTTTTGCGCTTTTTTCATAACTTCAACAGGTAACATCGCAGGACCCGCGCAAAAATTATAAACCGTCATATTTTTCCTCATTCCAAATAATCGAGATCATCCAAAGAATAGCGTTATTCTCATGACTTTTTGGATGAACAGTAGGCTGCCCGACTAAAACGTCGGATTGTTGGTAGCCTTAATTTATCAGGCTTCAGGCTGTTGTCATAGAGGAACAGATTGAAAAAATTGACAGAAAGAAAAAAAGCGACCGAAGTCGCTTTTTTTGGGTAGGATTTTTTATTCCTCTGCGTCAGGTTCCGCAGCAGGTGTTGCTTCACCTTCTAGCTCTGCAACGTCACCTTCAGGCAGCGCTTCCACTTCAATTTCTTCGATGCGTTGAAGACCTACTACCTTTTCTTCTTCCATCGTACGGATCAGAATAACACCTTGGGTGTTACGGCCTACCGTAGAAACTTCGTTTACACGCGTTCTAACTAGCGTACCACGGTTTGAGATCAACATGATTTCATCGTTGTCATCAACTTGAACCGCGCCAACCACAGAGCCATTTCTTTCAGTTACTTTGATTGACACAACACCTTGTGTTGCACGGCTCTTCGCTGGGTACTCTTCAAGCGGTGTACGCTTACCATAACCATTTTCAGTTACGGTCAAGATTGCACCATCGCCTTGTGGTACGATTAGTGATACCACTTTCACGTCATCTGGCATCTTGATACCACGAACACCTGTTGCTGTACGGCCCATCGGACGTAAAGCCAACATTTCTTCGCCAGTTTCAGGATCGCGCTTCACTTCACCTGTTTCTGAATCTCTTTGCTTCTCGTTAAAGCGTACAACTTTACCATGCTCAGTAAATAGCATGATGTCATTTTCACCTGTGGTGATGTTAGCACCGATCAGGCTATCGCCTTCGTTCAAGTTGATAGCAATAATGCCACTTGCACGCTGACGGCTGTATGCAGTCAGAGGTGTTTTCTTAACGATACCACTTGCCGTCGCCATGACGATAAACTTATCTTCTTCGTATTCACGAACCGGTAAAATTGTCGTAATACGCTCATCAGCTTCGAGTGGTAACAAGTTAACAATTGGCTTACCGCGCGCAGCACGTGATGCAAGCGGCAACTGGTAAACTTTCAACCAATACAAGCGACCAGAAGTGGAGAAACAAAGAATTGTATCGTGAGTATTTGCAACGAGTAGACGTTCGATAAAGTCTTCATCTTTCATCTTAGTTGCAGATCGCCCTTTACCACCACGACGCTGAGCCTCGTAATCGCTAAGAGGTTGATACTTCACATAGCCTTCGTGAGAAAGCGTAACTACAACGTCTTCTTCGTTGATCAAATCTTCTAGACTGATATCGTGCGCAGCAGCAGTGATCTCAGTGCGACGCTCATCACCATACGTTTCTTTGATTTCAACTAACTCATCGCGGATCACTTCCATCAAACGCTCTGGAGTAGAAAGGATGTACAGTAGCTCAGCGATAAGATCGAGTAGTTCTTTGTATTCTGCTAGAATTTTCTCGTGCTCAAGACCCGTTAATTTGTGAAGTCTTAAGTCTAGGATTGCTTGGGCTTGTTGCTCAGACAAATAGTACTGACCATCACGGATCCCTAATTCTTCCGCTAACCAATCTGGACGCGCAACATTTTCTTCGCCAGTACGCTCAAGCATTGATTTAACGTTACCAAGGTCCCAAGCTCGCGCAGTTAGCGCTGCTTTCGCTTCTGCTGGTGTTGGTGACTTACGAATAAGCTCAATGATTGGGTCAATGTTGGCTAGCGCAATTGCGAGGCCTTCAAGCGTATGCGCTCGGTCTCTTGCCTTACGCAGGTCAAATACAGTACGGCGCGTTACGACTTCACGACGGTGAATAATAAACGCATCAAGCATTTCTTTCAGGTTGAAACACTTAGGCTGGTTGTTATCTAGTGCAACCATATTGATGCCAAACACAGTTTGTAGTTGTGTTTGCGCGTATAGGTTGTTTAGTACAACCTCACCTACTTCACCGCGTTTGATTTCAATAACAATACGCATACCGTCTTTATCCGACTCGTCGCGTAGTGCACTGATCCCTTCAACCTTTTTATCTTTAACAAGCTCTGCAATCTTTTCGATTAGTCTTGCTTTGTTAACCTGGTAAGGAATTTCGTGAACGATGATGGTTTCTTTGTTTGTTTTCTCATCGACTTCGATTTCAGCTTTCGCGCGGATATAGATCTTACCACGGCCTGTTTTATAGGCTTGTTCGATGCCGTTTTTACCACTGATGATGGCGGCAGTCGGGAAATCAGGACCCGGAATATAGTCGATTAACTCTTCAATGGTGATGTCTGGATTCTGGATCACAGCCAAACAGCCATTGATCACCTCAGTTAAGTTGTGAGGTGGAATATTGGTCGCCATACCAACCGCGATACCAGATGAACCATTCACCAATAAGTTAGGCACTTTAGTTGGTAACACATCTGGAATTTGCTCTGTACCATCGTAGTTTGGTACATAATCAACGGTTTCTTTTTCAAGGTCAGCAAGTAACTCGTGAGCGACTTTCGCCATACGTACTTCGGTATAACGCATCGCAGCTGCAGAGTCACCATCGACAGAACCAAAGTTACCTTGTCCATCTACGAGCATGTAGCGTAGAGAGAAAGGCTGAGCCATACGTACAATAGTATCGTAAACCGCGCTATCACCATGCGGGTGATATTTACCGATTACGTCACCAACTACACGAGCTGACTTTTTATAAGGTTTGTTCCAGTCATTTTTAAGTTCATTCATCGCGAACAATACACGACGGTGAACAGGCTTTAGGCCGTCACGTACATCAGGTAATGCACGACCTACGATTACACTCATTGCATAATCTAGGTATGAATTTTTTAATTCATCTTCGATATTGACTGGCAGGATTTCATTGGCGAGATCAGACATTTGACTCCACTTTCCTTCAGTGTCCACCCCTTTTGTGTCACACTACAACTTGTGTTGAGATGCTATCTGAATATCAAACTGCTTATTCTGCTGAAGCGCCAATTAAACGCACTTCAAAAAATAGCCGAATTGCCTCAGAGTATCAGCGGGGGCTTTGTTTATTATAAAATTCGTCAAGCATGCTAACACACTTTTTACCGTTTTACAGGTGCTATTTTTATCTAATCCCCTTTATAATGCGCTCAATTCGACGAGGAAGTTTTTTATGACCGAACATCAAAATGTAGACCCTAATGAAATCGCTAAATTTGAAGAAATAGCAGAGCGCTGGTGGGACCGAGAGGGAGAATTTAAACCATTACACGACATTAACCCTTTGAGGTTGGACTTTATTAACGATAAGTGTGAAGGCCTATTCGCAAAAACAGTATTGGATGTCGGTTGTGGTGGTGGGATTTTAACAGAAAGCATGGCTAAGCTGGGTGCAAATGCAACCGGTATCGATATGGGGCAAGAGCCGCTTAACGTTGCAAAGCTTCACGCATTAGAGGTCGGCGTTAACGTAGACTATCAAAAAGTGCCAGCGGAAGAATTCGCAGCCATGCACCAAAGTGAATTCGATGTAGTAACTTGCATGGAAATGCTAGAACACGTGCCAGACCCAGAATCCATTATTCGTTCAGTCGCACAGCTAGTTAAGCCTGGTGGTCATGTATTTTTTTCTACCTTAAACAAAACTACAAAAGCATATTTACTGGCTATCGTCGCCGCAGAAAAACTGCTTAAAATGGTTCCTGAAGGCACGCATGAGCATGATAAGTTTATTCGCCCTTCGACCTTAATTGATTGGGCTGAAAAGTACGACCTCAAAGTTAGAGCAGCGACAGGGATTAACTACAACCCTATCGGCAAAACATTTACCTTAACTAAAGACGTTTCAGTTAACTATATTCTACACTTTGAGAAGCTGGCATGATCCAAGCGGTACTATTTGATTTAGACGGCACCTTGCTGGATACCAGTGATGATTTGGGCGCTGCACTAAACCACGTTTTAACTGCTAATAAAATGCCTACTGTCGGCAAACAGGCATATAGCAGTGCGATTTCAAACGGCGTAGCAGCGATGTTGCAGGTAGGATTTGGTGAGTCACTAAAGCACTACGACACTAAGGTTTTACATCAGGGTGTGCTCGACTACTACCTGGAGAATTTATCAGTACATTCCCAATGCTTTGCGCAAATTGGTGAGTTATTAGCGGCACTTCTAGAAAAAGAGATTCAGGTTGGGATCATGACAAACAAGCCTGAGTTTTTAACACTTCCGCTACTAAAACAGATCCCTGAACTTGCAAAGATCGAGACAGTAGTATGCGGAGATACACTGGCGGTGGCCAAACCTCATCCCGAGCCTTTACTGTTAGTGGCGTCAAAATTGGGGGTTTCACCAGAGCAGTGTATTTATGTTGGCGATGCTGAACGAGACATTATTGCTGCAAAATCCGCAAAAATGATTAGTGCCGCAGCAATGTGGGGATTCATTCCATCTGAAGCTGAAGCTAAGTCTTGGTATGCGGATCTCTATCTTACTAACCCATTAGACACGTTATCGCATATTTAGTGTCGATAAAAAAATAAAACACCATATATTGTGTTTTTGCTATAATAGATACGAATTTGTGTAGAAAAAAATCAGTTAGAATTTTTTTTTATTTTTGCTGAAAAGCATCATCTTTTTGTTGATTTTTCTTTGTGGGCAGATAAGTGGAATGTCATAGGTTAGTGGATACTTACATAAATAAATTATCCCAAACTTATCCACAATTCTGCCCGAGTTGTTCTCTTGCAAATTCACGTCAACCCCACTATCTTGTGATCCCTAGCCACTAGGGCACCATATATAGTGGTGGTTTGCTAAACAATTTTATATTCGTGCGATATCTAAAGCGCGTTCCTAAGGAATACAGGCACATAACATGAACCAACAGCTATCTGTATGCAAAAGAAACGGTCGCAAAGAACCGTTAGATCTAGATAAGATCCATCGTGTCATTACATGGGCGGCAGAAGGCCTAGATAACGTCTCAGTTTCTCAGGTTGAATTAAAGTCACACATCCAGTTTTATGACGGTATTCGTACTGGTGATATCCACGAAACGATTATTAAAGCTGCAGCCGATCTGATCTCAAAAGAGTCTCCAGATTATCAGTATCTAGCCGCTCGTTTGGCTATTTTCCACTTGCGTAAGAAAGCCTATGGCTGTTTTGAGCCGCCGCACTTACACGACCACGTGGTAAAGCTGGTTGAAGACAAGCGCTATGATCAGCACCTTCTCACTGACTACACAAAAGCAGAGTTTGATGAGCTAAATAGCTACATCGACCATAGCCGAGATATGAACTTCAGCTATGCAGCCGTTAAGCAGTTGGAAGGTAAGTACCTTGTACAAAACCGCGTAACAGGCGAGATCTATGAAAGTGCGCAGTTCTTATATGTTCTTGTTGCTGCAAGCCTGTTTGCAAACTACCCGAAAGAAACGCGTCTAGATTACATTAAGCGATTCTACGATGCGGTTTCAACATTCAAAATTTCATTACCAACGCCAATTATGGCGGGTGTTCGTACGCCGACACGTCAGTTTAGCTCATGCGTACTGATTGAATGTGCCGATAGCCTAGATTCAATCAACGCAACTTCTTCTGCGATTGTAAAATATGTCAGTCAGCGTGCTGGTATTGGTATCAACGCTGGTCGTATTCGTGCACTAGGTAGCCCAATCAGAAATGGTGAAGCGTACCACACAGGATGTATACCGTTTTATAAGCACTTCCAAACTGCCGTTAAAAGCTGTTCTCAAGGCGGTGTGCGTGGTGGCGCAGCTACCCTATTCTACCCGCTTTGGCATCTTGAAGTTGAAAACCTATTAGTACTAAAAAATAACCGTGGTGTTGAAGAAAACCGCGTGCGTCATTTAGATTATGGCGTGCAGTTCAACAAAACCATGTATAGCCGCCTAATTAAAGACGACTATATCACGCTATTTAGTCCATCAGATGTGCCAGGTCTTTACGACGCATTCTTTGAAGATCAAGATAAATTCGAAGAACTGTATGTTAAGTACGAGCAAGATGAGTCTATTCGTAAGAAACGCATTAAAGCGATTGAATTATTCTCAATGTTTGCACAAGAGCGTGCGAGCACTGGTCGTATTTATCTACAAAACGTTGACCACTGTAATACGCACAGCCCGTTTGACTCTAAGGTTGCACCGATCCGCCAGTCAAATCTATGTCTTGAAATTGCACTACCAACGAAGCCGTTAAGCCATGTAAATGACCCTGAAGGTGAAATTGCACTTTGTACGCTTTCAGCATTTAACTTAGGTGCCATCAAGTCTCTAGATGAGCTAGAAGAGTTAGCAGAGCTGGCGGTTCGCGCACTTGATAACCTATTAGACTATCAAGACTACCCTGTTCCTGCTGCGTACAATGCGACGATGGGACGCCGTACACTGGGTATCGGTGTGATTAACTTTGCTTATTATCTTGCAAAGAACGGTGTTAAGTACTCAGACGGTAGCGCTAACGGCCTAACACACAGAACATTTGAAGCTATTCAATACTATCTGATGAAAGCATCGAATGAACTGGCAAAAGAGCGCGGCGCTTGTCCTAAGTTTAACGAGACGACTTATTCACAAGGTATCATGCCAATAGATACCTATAAGCGTGACCTTGATAAAGTCTGTGAAGAGCCATTACAACTTGACTGGGATGCATTAAGAGCAAGTATCCAAGAACACGGTATGCGTAACTCAACGTTGTCAGCCTTGATGCCATCGGAAACATCATCGCAAATTTCAAATGCGACAAACGGCATTGAACCACCTCGTGGCCATATCAGTGTCAAAGCGAGTAAAGATGGTATCTTGAAGCAAGTTGTACCAGAGTACGACCGCCTCAAAGACAACTATGAGCTACTTTGGGATATTCCATCTAACGATGGTTACCTTGCGCTAGTTGGTATTATGCAGAAGTTCATCGATCAAACTATCTCTGCAAATACCAATTATGATCCAAGTAAGTTTGAAGCGGGTAAAGTTCCTATGAAGCTATTGCTAAAAGACTTACTCACCGCGTACAAACTTGGTGTTAAGACACTTTACTACCATAATACCCGCGACGGTGCTTCGGATGCTCAAGATGAGTTGAAACCAGAAGCAGAAGACGATGGCTGTGAAGGCGGCGCTTGTAAGATATAACTTTTTATGCGGGTGGTCTTCACCCGCTTTTTTAGGTATTGAGTAACACATTTATGGCATATTCTACGTTTAGCAGAAATCATAACGACCAATTAAAAGAACCGATGTTTTTCGGGCAAACTGTTAATGTATCTCGCTACGACCAACAGAAGTTCCCTATTTTCGAGAAGCTAATTGAAAAGCAATTATCGTTTTTCTGGCGTCCAGAAGAAGTAGACGTAAGTAAGGATAGATTGGACTTCCAGGCACTTCCTGAGCACGAAAGACATATCTTTTTGAGCAACCTAAAATATCAAACATTGCTAGACAGTGTGCAAGGTCGCTCTCCAAACGTTGCACTTTTGCCGATCGTCTCCATTCCTGAGCTTGAAACTTGGATCGAAACTTGGGCATTTAGTGAAACGATCCACAGTCGCTCTTACACTCACATTATTCGTAATGTGACGCAAAACCCGGAAGTGATCTTTGACGACATCGTGGGCAATGACAAAATTGTTGAACGTGCGGATGCAGTGACCAAGTATTACGACGAACTGATTGAAAAGGTAAGCCTTTATAATCAGTACGGTGAAGGAAAACATGAAATTAACGGCACAACGGTCGTCATTAATTTGTTTGAGCTGAAAAAGCTTCTGTACCTTTGCATCATGTCAGTAAACATCTTAGAAGCGATCCGCTTCTACGTGAGCTTTGCTTGCTCATTTGCTTTTGCTGAGCGAGAGCTTATGGAAGGTAATGCAAAGATAATCAAGCTAATTGCTCGTGATGAGGCGCTTCATTTGTCTGGCACACAGCATATGCTGAATATCATGCAAGAAGGCAAAGACGATCCAGAAATGTCTATCGTGGCAGCACAATGCCGTGAAGAAGCAATTAAGATGTTTGTTGAAGCAGCTGAGCAAGAAAAAGAATGGGCTGAGTACCTGTTTAAAGACGGTTCAATGATTGGCCTAAACAAAGATATTTTGTGTCAATACGTTGAGTACATCACAAATATTCGTATGGCAGCAGTTGGTTTACCAACGCAATTTGAGACCAAATCGAATCCTATTCCGTGGATCAATGCTTGGCTTGTTTCTGACAATGTTCAGGTTGCACCACAGGAAGCTGAGATCAGCTCATACCTTGTTGGACAAATCGACTCTGAAGTTGATGCCTCAGACTTTGGCGATTTCGACCTGTAATGGTTGAAAAGCCACCCTTCCTAATTCAGGTTGAGAATATTAAGGAGCCACTGGAATATGTGGCTTCTTCGTCTTCGATACTCGAAACACTTGAAGCCGCAAATATTGAAGTCCCCTATCAATGTCGCGAGGGTTTTTGCGGCGCCTGCCGCGCCAAACTCATCGAGGGACAAACACAGTACGCGAACGAACCACTTGCTTTTGTGAGAGATGGGGAAATTTTATTGTGCTGTAGCAGACCCACAAGCCATATTAAAATAGAGTTGCCGTAAATAACCAAAACACGAGATAGTAATTTGTTCTCTAACAGCCGTTATCCCTAACTAATGCCTTAAATCAGCTTGGTAATTTGAGTACGAATATAGTGTTCACTATCAGTAACACTCATCGCCCCATTTTCAAAAATCACATCCCAATGCAAACTTCGCGTCAGCATTTCACACAATTCAGCTACAAAGTCCGTGGGAATACTAAACACAGAGAAAGATCCAATAAACTGTAATTGCGCTCGACGCTCTTCAAACCATTGCTCACCGCCAGCACACAACACCACAACCTTAGTATAAAGCTTTTCATACTTGAGTATCTCATCGACTTCTAAGGTACCAATAAACAAAGCGACTTCAACCTGTTCGTTGTCATCTTCTAGCCATACATCCGGCCAATATTTTTTCTCCGCCTTGCTCCACTTTGCCGGCTTATCAAAAGATAGTGCGCAGATCCCAAGCAGTTTCATCGCAAAGTGCTCGCTACTTTCTTTTGACAACATGGCAGTAGTAAACGCTTCTTCATGGTGGCTATGGTGAAATAAGTCAGCAACCTTAATCCTTGCCTTGAAAACAAATGGCTTATTCATTATGTTGTGCTCACTTTAGCTTGTTTCTTAACTATAGCTGTAATTCTAATTTCAACAATAACTAAGTTATAGTATAACGTTATTGATCCGCAAAATTTGTAGTGTTATATTATCACTCTATTAGTAGAACAGCTCACTCGTTCAATACATAACCTAACTCGTGGTAATAAAAATATGTTTAAGCAGTCTCTTATCGCCAGCGCATTAATTTCAATAATAGGTGCAGCGCCAGCTTATGCTGCACAACTAACAGGTAAAGTGGTTGATGCAAACAACCAACCGCTCAGTAACGCCACTATCCACCTTCATGGCAAAAGCAAATCGGTAAAGTCAGATAAATTTGGCCAATTTACGATTGAGCTTGATGCTGACTCGCAGCTTCATATCTCAAAGCCAAACTACTTAGACCATCGTATTAATGTTACCGAAGAACAAGGTTTCGTACGTGTTGAGCTAACACCAACGTCCGTTGAGAGCATAGTTGTTTATTCTTCTGCCCTGCACAAAAATAGTATGGAAATGACCTCTCCAGTAAGTGTATTAAGCGGTGATGAACTAAAAAACCGTGCAAAACCCACACTGGGTGAAACACTAAAAGGCCAACCAGGGATCAATGCTAGTTACTTTGGTCCGGTGAGTTCAAGCCCAATCATTCGTGGCTTAGATGGACCGAGAGTCAAAATCACACAAAATGGGTTAGACAGTAGCGATGCCTCGCGCGTTGGTCCAGATCACGCCAACACTAATGACTCGCTAGCCGCGCAACAGATTGAAGTGCTAAGAGGCCCAGCTACCCTACTATACGGCTCAGGTGCAATAGGTGGTGTGGTTAATGTCGTTGATAATCGCATTCCGACTGATGTGATCGAAAGCCTTCAGGGCGCTGCCGACTATAGCCATGATACCAACTCAAATACCAATACCTTTGCGGTGTTATTAGAATCAGGCTTTGACGGCTTTAACTTCCATTTCGATGGCGTTAAGCGTAAAGGTGGTGACTATGAAACCCCAAATTTTGCGCTACCTCATGAAGAACACGAGCATGAACATGAAGGCGAAGATCATGCCCACGAAGCAGAAGAGCATGAAACAGAGTACGCCAATCGCGTCGATAATACCTTTATCGACTCTGAGCAATTTAACTTAGGTACAAGTTATGTTGGCGATCATCTGACCGTTGGTTTCTCGTATGGCCGTGTTGATACGGACTATGGCATTCCTGCTCACTCTCATATTGGTCATGACCATGATCACGAACATGAAGAAGAAGGACATGACCACGAAGAAGAATCCGTATTTGCTCGAGTAAAGCAAGATCGTTGGCAAGGGCTTGTAAATTATGCAGTACACAGTGATTGGCTTGAATCTGTTGGTCTACGTGTCGGCTACACCGATTATGAACACGCTGAAATTGAAGATGGAAATATTGGTACTGTATTTGAGAATGATACAACTGAGTTACGCTTAACGGCGGAGCACCGCTTAGGAGAGTGGCACGGCACTGTTGGTTATCATTTCTCCGACAGCGATTACGCCGCGAACGGTGAAGAAGCTTTTACACCATCGACCAATACCAAAACGCACGCACTTTATATCCTTGAAGAACGTCGCTTTGGAGATTTTACGCTTGAGTTAGGTGCTCGAATCGAAGACTACCAGCTATCAAGTAAAGGTAACCAACTGGAAGCGTACGAAAACGACCATGACCATGACCATGACCATGAAGGTGAACACGACCACGACCATGGTGGTAACTTAGATAATGGGTTTATTTCTTATGACCTAGAAATGACTAATCTAAGCTTATCTATTGGTGGTGTGTACGACTTTGCTGAAGGTCAAAACGTTGCTGTTTCGCTGTCTCGCTCGGAGCGCGCACCATTAACCGCGGAACTTCTTTCAAATGGTATTCATATCGCAACCAGCACCTATGAACTAGGGCTTGGTTATGAGCTAGAAGGCGATCATTTACACTTTGAGCCACAAGATATTGAACAAGAGACATCAAACAACTTAGACATCAGCTTTAGAAAGTTCTCAGGTGACTTTGGCTATACCGTTAACTTCTTCTATAACGACATCGAAAACTTCTACTATCAAGCATTAACAGACTATATCTATAGTCCAGAGCACGGTTTAGAAGTGGCAGATCACGAACATGAAGGCGCTGTTCCAGTGTTTAAGTTTGAAAGCAGTGATGCCAAACTATACGGTCTAGAGTTTGATGCCCATTACAAATTAAGCAACTTTGCACGCGTTAAAGTGTTTGGTGACTCGCTAACAGCCAAGTTAGATAACGACGAATATTTACCACGTATCCCAAGTAACAAGCTAGGTCTTGATTACGAACACAGTTACGAGAACTTAACAGCTAACTTCACAGTGACGCATTACTTCAAGCAAGACAACATCGCCAGCTATGAAAGTGAAACTAAGGGCTATACGTTAGTGGATATGTCATTTAACTATGACTTTGAGTTTATGGGCAGTGACATGGTTGGTTATGTTAACCTTGATAATTTGACTAATGAACTCGGCTTTGTGCATAGCTCGTTTATCAAAGAGCAAGCCCCACTTCCAGGTCGTAACATTAAGCTTGGTATCAGAGGCTACTTTTAATACCGATTCCTTTCTTTTATAGAAACCAAAAAGCTACCTCTTATCGGTAGCTTTTTTATTTAACTTGAAACTGTGACACCTCAATTTCATGACATTAAATCAGTAAGTTATGCGCGAGTACCAAAAATTTTGTCACCAGCATCACCAAGCCCTGGGACTATATATCCTTTTTCATTTAGATGACTATCCAGCGAAGCGGTATAAATTTCAACATCTGGATGCGCTTCTTCCACCAGCTTTACTCCCTCTGGCGCTGCCACAAGTACAATCGCTCTGATCTCTTTTGAACCTGCTTTTTTTAGCATGTCGATAGTAGCAATCAGTGAACCACCAGTCGCAAGCATTGGGTCAATAACTAATGCAAGTCTGGCATCGATATTGCCCACCAACTTCTCAAAATAAGGCACAGGCTCAAGTGTTTCTTCGTTGCGCTGTAAACCCACAACACTCACTTTAGCTGCAGGGATCAACTGCAGTATGCCATCTAGCATTCCCAAACCGGCTCTTAAAATTGGCACTAAGGTGATCTTTTTACCTGTCAGCCTTTTAACTGTTAACTCGTTACCGTCCCAAGCAGAAATAACTTGATCGCTCAACGTCAAATCTTTTGTTGCTTCGTAAGTGAGTAAGTTGCCAACTTCTGAGACAATTTCGCGAAAGTTTTTGGTTGATATACCCAGCTCTCGCAAGAGTCCAAGTTTATGCTGAACTAATGGGTGATCAATTACATGTAATGCCATGGCTGCGTATCCTTATAAACTGCTAAAGAAATCTTCTGGTTTATGCCTTACTGGCTTTGTACACTGCACTGTAGGCGTGCCTAAATAAAGGTAGCCTACGATCTCATCTTTTTCATCGAGACCAAGTTGCTTTTTCACTTCAGGGCTTTGGGCAAAGTAGCCCGTTCGCCACACACCAGACAACCCCTGTGCAAAAGCCGCTTGCTGCATAGCAAGTACACTACAACCGGCACTTTGAATTTGCTCAATACGAGGCACTTTTGGATGTTCTTGATAAGGAGATACTGCGATGATCAACATAGGCGCGCGCTCTGGTAGTTGTCTCGCTCTATCTATCACCCGCTGCTCTTGCAGCTCTTTCACCGCCGCTTGATAATAGATTTCACCTAGCTTTTCACGGCCTTTTTCTTCTACTGTAATAAATCTGAACGGTGTTAAGCCACCATGATCTGGCACTTTTAGTGCTGCTTTTTTAATGATTTCTAACTGAGCCGGATTAGGTCCAGGAAAAGACAGATTGCTATCTGACTGGCGTGTTAAGAGTAATTCTATGGCGTCCATTAACTCATCCCGTGTTGTGCCTTCAAAATGGCCGTGAATTATACCAATTTGACTTATTACGTGTCTCGAAATAGACCAAATACTTAAGCAAATTGGTATTACGTGGCTTGTAGTCTACCATTTTCCCTTAAATTCGACTACGCGACATCACGGATTTCTGAATAGCATCCTTGCAATATTTCGTTTTACTCTGGAAGTAAATCGCGTTGTTTCCTATCAATAAGTATCCTCAACCAATAGTCGACACTGACATAACGTCCACCACCGGTAAAAAATAGTGAAAGTAGTAATACAAAGTAAGTTGCCGCAAATTCAATTCCATTGTTTAAAATAACAATATTGCCTTTTTCGTAGAGATAATTCGGTCTGCCATTTTCTTCGACTATCTCTTTAATTAAATCCAAACGTTGCTTTGCTGCTACGCTATTTTCTAAACTCACTTTGGCTTCGTCAAAGCCGAGCCAGTCTAATACTTTAGCGGCGCTAGTATCAGGATTTGTTGGCGTTACCGAAAACCAACCATGCTCCGAATGCACCGTAGTTGCAGCAACAACCATAGTCACCATGAGCGGTATAGACACTAAACGCGTAAGCAAGCCAAGCAAAATTAACCAACCACCTAAAAACTCCGTCCAAGCGGCGAGAAAGGCAAGCAAGTCAGGAAAAGGTAAACCTAAGCCCCATTCACTATTGCCAAACCATGCGACAATATCGGGATCGGCGAGGAGGCGTTGTAAAAATGTCGCGTCTGGATTAGACAAATTTAATTTATTGTAACCTGCAATGATCATAACTGGCGCGAGAATAAGGCGCATGAGTAATGGCGCGATACCAGAAAAATGTTGAGATAAATGTTGTAGTTGCCGATACGGCTTTAGTAGGTTGGCAAGCATATGCGGTCCATAGTTGATGTTTGAATTATCAGTATAGACCGCAGATTGGGTTGGGTTATTTCGTAAGGGCCTGTTAATCTTTCAAGTTTGTTTTTGCAGCAGTTTGATTGGTGTTTATACAAGGCAGAGCCTGCGTAGCATAGTTGTTCTATGTGAGTCAGGCGATAAAGACTTTGTGCTCCTGCAAAGTCACCTTACCCCACATCCTTGTGGGGCAACACAGAAGAGATGCCAATCAAGCGCTGCCCTATGGGTTCACCTGAGTGCGCTTTGTTCATTGTTGCTCAACTCTTGCTTAGATTACTAGGCGGCAAGTCGAGCGTCGCGACCAAAACACACTCAGGAGAACAAAAATCAAACAGTAAAGTTCAACAGACCCTAAATCTTTCTTGCTACCTGAAGGGCCTCTGCAATCGCTCGCTTAGCATCAATCGCTGCCGCCAGTTTAGCACCACCAATAACGTGCTGATTTTCAGGTAGTGCCTCTTTATCGAACAAGCTATCGTTAGAAACTTGTCCAATACAAGCAATGACTGTATCTACATCTAACAGCTGTTCTTCACCTGCTACTCTTACAGTCAAACCTTGATTATCAAAGCTGATATATTCGCATTCTGCAATTTGCTGAACATTGTGATGTTTTGCAACAGCTCTGTGGATCCAGCCAGTGGTCTTACCTAAGTCTTTACCAAAACGTCCTTCAGAGCGTTTTAACATATAAATCGGTCTTTGCTCTTGTGATGGTTGCGCTTCGCATTCTATTCCCCATTGAGATTTAAAATCAGGAATCGTTTGTTCTCGCTGTTCAGTTAAAAACGCTACCATGTCAAAGCCAATACCACCTGCGCCTAAAATAGCAATTTTATTACCTAATTCTACTTCACCCTTAATAACTTCGTCATAGGCAAACACACGTTTCCCATCTGCGCATTCTATTTTCGACATACGTGGGCTTACACCCGTTGCAAATACCACATCATCAAACGCATTTGCCATTGTTTCTTCGTATGGTGTATTTAGGCAAAGCTCAACGCCTAAGCGATTTATTTCGCTGACATAGTATTTAAGCGTATGTTGGAAGTCTTCTTTACCTGGTATTCGCATCGCTAAATTAAACTGACCACCTAACTCGCTACCTTTATCAATCAACTTGACTTGGTGGCCTTTTTTGGCGAGATAGTAACTTACAGACAACCCAGCAGGTCCTGCGCCAACAACGAGTACTTGTTTTTTCTTTTGGGCACTCTGAAGTGGATAATCCAATTCAAATCCGGCTTGTGGATTCACCAAACATGTTGCTCGTTTACCTTTAAATACATGGTCTAAACAACCCTGATTACAGCCGATGCAAATATTGATTTGTTCTGAGCGCTGCTCTTGATATTTATTAAAGAATTCAGGATCAGCCAGTAACGGACGCGCCATAGAAATAAGATCAGCATCTCCTTTAGCTAAAATGTCATTAGCAAGATCTGGGGTGTTAATCCTATTTACTGCTACAACAGGTATATCAACGGCTTGTTTTAATCTATGTGACGCTTCACGATAGGCACCTGGAGGCACCATCGACGCAATTGTTGGAACACGCGCTTCGTGCCAACCAATACCAGTGTTGAGAATATCCACACCTGCCGCGACCAAAGCTTTGGCTTGAAGCACAACTTCTTCTGGTGTTGAGCCATTTGGGATTAAGTCCATAACTGACAAACGAAAAACGATAATGAACTTATCGCTCACTTTTGCTCTAACCGCTTTTACAATATCTGTTGCCAATCGCATTCTGTTTTCTAAGCTACCACCATACTCATCGGTGCGTTTATTGGTATGATCCGCCATAAACTCATTGATTAAATAACCCTCTGAGCCCATGATCTCCACACCATCGTAGCCTGCTTTTTCGGCCAATTTAGCTGAGTGAGCAAAGTCTTTAATCGTACCTTTGATGGCACTTAAGCTCATTGCTTTTGGTTTATATGGATTAATCGGTGCTTTAATCGCACTAGGTGCAGTGTTGAATGGATGATATGCATAGCGCCCAGCATGTAGTAACTGTAGACAAATTTTGCCGCCGTGTTTATGTACTACATCAGTGTATGCTTTGTGTTTAATTACATCGTATAACGAGTTAAAAGAAGAAGAAATTGGTGTCAACTTACCGCGTAGGTTTGGACTGTAGCCACCGGTTACGATCAGACCCACTCCACCTTTTGCTCGTTCCTCATAAAACGCAGCCAGTCGCTTTCGGTTGTGCCACCCTTCTTCAAGCCCGGTATGCATTGATCCCATTACCAAGCGATTTCGCAAACTGGTATGTTTAAGTTGTAGTTCTTGTTCTAACATTTGCCGCCCCACAAAACTGGTCTTACCTGTGAACATTAACGTTTTTTTATTATTTGGCAAGTCTTAAGGAGAAAGAAATTAACGAATTTGCCAGCATTGGCGATATTTCAATCATGAAAATACTTCGTTACGTTTTTCTATTATTCATGAAACTCGCTCTGATATATGATAAATGTATAGCGTTGTATTGAAGTTAAGCATAAGGGATCATTTTGAAACTGATAGCGAATATTTTTAAAGGCATTTGGGCCACACTGAACTTTTCCAGGCGATTAATTCTAAATCTGCTGTTTTTATTCATTCTTATCGCCATAGTGATAAGCATTGTATCTGGTGAGGATCAGGTTAAGGTCGAAAATAAAAGCGTATTACGTTTAAACCTGAACGGTATCATAGTCGAACAATTAACCTATGTTGACCCTGTTGAGGCGGCCATGAGTGATGCTTTTGGTGACTCAGAAGAGCCAAGTGAAATTTTACTAGATGATGTCATCGATGTTATCAATAAAGCAGCTCAAGACGACCGAATTACCGTGATGTATCTTGATTTACAACGTCTTCATAGCGCCCATCTCGATAAATTACGAGATATCAAAGACGCGCTCGCGCAATTCAAAGCAGCAGGCAAAAAAATCTATGCGCATGGTGCTTATTACACTCAAGCTCAATATTATCTCGCCTCAGTAGCCGATGAAATTTCTCTACACCCTTACGGTGGGGTTAACATCACCGGTTTTGGCATGTACCCGCTGTATTTCAAAGAGGCTCTTGATAAGCTTAAAGTTACGCAACATATTTTCCGCGTTGGTACATATAAGTCGGCCGTTGAGCCTTATATTCGCAGCGATATGTCACCTGAAGCAAAAGAGTCGAATCTTGGATGGATCACCCCGCTTTGGACACAATATAAAATAGAAGTGGCCGAAAACCGCGGTTTTGATGTGGCTAATTTTGATGAGACCTTCGCTGCATTAACAGACAAAATGGAAGCGGCACAAGGCGATTCAGCCAAATACGCTATCGACAACCAATGGGTCGATGCGTTAACGACCAATCAGGCATTTGCACAGAAACTGATCGATGAAGTTGGTCTCGATGCAAAAGGAAAATCTTTTAAACAGGTCTCGTTCAATCAATATCTATCGACGTTGCCGCCTAAAGAGTTTGCAGAAAATCCATTTACCGAAAAAGTCGCAGTGGTTGTTGCTAAAGGTCAAATCTCTGATGGCAAGCGTAAAGCTGGTGCTATTGGTGGCGATTCAACAGCTGCACTACTTAAAAAGGCCCGCCTTAACGACAAAGTGAAAGCCGTTGTACTAAGAATTGACTCTGGCGGTGGTAGCATGTTTGCTTCTGAAACCATTCGTAATGAAGTTATTGCACTAAAAGCCGCTGGAAAACCCGTGATAGCATCAATGGGTTCAGTTGCAGCTTCTGGTGGTTATTGGATTGCAGCGTCAGCTAATGAAATTTGGGCATCACCAAGCACGATCACGGGTTCTATTGGTGTATTTGGCATGATCATGACCTTTGAAAATGCAGCAAACTCATTAGGCATATACTCTGATGGTGTTGCAACAACCGAATTAAAAGGCCAATCTCCATTCAGAGGGATAGATGGTGGCTATAAAAACCTTATCCAGATGGGGGTTGAAGATGCCTATGATAAGTTTATCTCTATGGTTGCAACCGAGCGAAACCTTGATAAGTCAGCGGTTAACGATGTTGCGCAAGGACGAGTCTGGCTAGCAACTCAGGCGCTTGATTTTGGCCTAGTTGATAAGTTAGGTAACAAGAACGATGCCATTGAAGCAGCAGCAAGTCTTGCCAATTTAGAGATGTATGATGTTATCACTATAGAACAAACACTCACCGAGCAAGAAAAGCTGATGCAGCAATTATTCGGTGCATCTATGGTGCAAAGCGCCATTAGTGCCCTTGTACCTGAGCAATCGATATTCGCAAAAACTGCATTAAATACCCTAGACAGTGTTAGCAATACAATAGCACTACAAACTCAGATGTTAGGCCAGCTTAACGATCCTAACCATGTCTATACGCTTTGCTTAGTGTGTAACGTTTCACCTGAGTAAAATCGATTAAGCACTGCAATTGTGGTGCTGTAATTGTTATACTGAGCCCAGATTTTATTCTGGGCTTTTTTATGAAAAGAAAAAAAATATATATCGCCTATACCGGTGGTACCATTGGTATGAAGCAATCCAGTCGCGGTTACGTTCCGGTTGCAGGATACCTAACAGATACGGTAAAAAATAACGCTGAGTTTACTCGCGATGAAATGCCGCTTTTTGATATTCATGAATATTGCCCGTTAATTGATTCGTCAGATATGTCACCGCATCACTGGCAACTTATCGCGGATGACATTCAATCAAAATATCACGACTACGACGGCTTTGTGGTGCTACATGGCACAGATACAATGGCCTACACTGCCTCTGCACTATCCTTCATGTTTGAGAACTTAACAAAACCTGTGATAGTGACCGGCTCTCAAATTCCGTTGTCACAACTGCGCTCTGATGGTCAAGTAAATCTATTAAACGCGATGTATTTGGCTGCCAACTACCCTATCGCCGAAGTAAGTTTGTTTTTCAACAATAAACTTTACCGCGGTAATAGAGCAATCAAAGCTCATGCTGATGGCTTCGATGCATTCGCTTCTCCAAACCTTTCGCCGCTGGCACAAGCTGGGATCAATATTCAGCTGATCGAAGGGAAGCTAAGCCCTTACGTTGAGCAAAGCTTGCAAGTCACCAAGATTTTACCTCAACCTATCGCGGTAATGCATTTGTATCCAGGGATTTCAACTGAAATCCTTAAGAACCTAATGCGTGGCGAGATGAAAGCGTTAATCTTATTGAGCTTCGGTGTTGGTAACGCGCCACAAGACGAGCATTTTTTAACTGAGCTTAAAGCAATCAGCGACCGCGGAGTGGTGATTATCAACCTCACCCAATGTATTCAAGGAAAAGTGAATATGGGCGGCTACGCGACAGGAAATGCGTTATTAAACTGTGGTGTGATCAGTGGCTACGATATGACACTAGAAGCATGCTTAACAAAGCTACACTATTTATTTAGCCAGCAGCTTGAACTTGAAACGATCCGCCATTTGATGCAAGACAATCTGCGTGGTGAGCTAACTCGATAGTGGTAAGCTAAGTAGAGCGACAACAAGCCGTGGTATCGTTACCACGGCTTTTAATCAGTTCAAAATGATCCGAACGTCGGTTATTATCTAACTTTTGCTTCGATATCGACAAGATCAGTAAGATGACAAGTTTCACCACTGTGTGTCTTTATACCGTGCTCACCAAAGTAATCACGCTGTGCTTGCACCAAGTGTCCATTGCTTGGCGTGCTCAGTGTTGCAATATAAGTTTGCGTCGCTGCAAGCACAGGGAAAGACAAACCGGTCGCCACAGCTTTACCTGTAATGCTACGTAGCGCAAGTGCTGGCTTCTCAAGTGAATCGATAAATTCAACACCTTCAGCGATATCGTCTAGGTAGTCAGCTCGGATGATACAACCTGCACGCCATGTTTGTAGTGTTTTGTTGAGATCAACTTTCCACTGGTGTGCACGCGAGGCGCCCTTAATCAATGCAAGACCTTGGCGGTAACATAGCAAGCTGGCAAAATAGAATGCGTCTTTTAATTCGTCTAAATCAACGTCAATTGTTTGCGTTGATTTATTCGCATACGTCATTTCTTTTGCAGCTGGCGTATCAATGGTATTGGTAAGATGGCGAGCTTGTACCGCAGCGACAAGTGAAGGTACGGCAATACCAAGCTCCAATGCGTTTTGCGCCGTCCAAAGACCTGTGCCTTTAGCCCCTACTTTATTGTCGATAAGGTCGACTAAAGACTCGCCTTGCTCTGTTTCTAGACTTAAAATGTGGCTAGAAATTGCAAGCAGATAACTATTTAATTTACCTTCAGACCAAGATTCAAAAATCTCTGCTACTTCTTTAGGAGAGCAACCGGTACCCAAACGAAGCAATTGATAAAGCTCCGCAATGAGCTGCATCAACGCATACTCAATACCGTTGTGCACCATTTTAACAAAGTGACCGCTGGCCGATTGCCCAACACGCGCGAAACATGATTCGTTGTTGTAGCTCGCAGCAACCTTTTCGAACCAAGGCTCGATACGCTCCCAGCCACCTTCTGACCCACTTGCCATCATTGCAGGACCATGACGTGCACCTTCGGCACCGCCAGAGATCCCCATAGTGGCAAACTCAAATTTATTCTGATACTTCAATTTACGTGCAATACCATCTTTGTAATTACTGTTACCACAGTCAACGATAATATCGTCTTTTTCAACTCCAGCTTCAACCAAATCGCTACAAACTTTATCTACTAGTTCACCTGCTGGAACGAGTAATAAAATCGAGCGAGGAGTCTCTAATCTTCTGATCATATCACCGAGATCAGACACTATGTGTAAGCGCTCCGCCATACCTAACGACTGTGCGCAACTCAATAATTCCGCACCTACTTCGGGGTTCTTGTCGTAAGCGACTAAGGTCATCCCCTTCTCAATTAGATTTAGCGCGAGGTTTTTACCCATCACACCCAAACCAACTAATGCAACCTGCATTTAGTTTCCTCCTCGGTAACATCAAAACTTTATGCGTTCGTGTATGTGCATTATACCTGAGCGACCATGATTGACCAGCGAGACACACAATTCACTGATATCATATTGGTCCCCAAAATATGACAGCTAACACAATTCACTGTATAGCAATATAGTGACAGCAGCACGAATTCACCAATTTTGTGATAAATCTCAAATAGTCCCCTAAGCTGTAAGGTAAAATATTCGCGATTGACGGCCACTGACACCGGTGTCATAATGATGACATATAGATCATATAACTTAATTCGAGTGTTAAAAAGGGTTTTGCATAATTCTTTATGCTCTAATTAGTTAAATCGTGATTTTACAATGTGACATGTGTAAAAAAACAGCAATTTTGATTTGCTTTTAACACATTCATAAGTTTTTGCTTACCTTGATAAGCTAACAGGAGAATCTGATGCTTAGACGCACAAAAATCGTCGCAACACTGGGGCCAGCGACGGATAGAGATAACAACTTAGAAAAAATCATTCGTGCCGGTACCAACGTAGTCAGACTAAACTTTTCACACGGTGTCGCTCAAGATCACAAAAATAGAGCCGAAGCCGTTCGCGAAATTGCTAAACGCTTGGGTGTAAATGTAGCGATCCTTGCAGATTTACAAGGTCCTAAAATCCGCGTTTCAACATTTAAAGAAGGCAAAGTGTTCCTAGAAGTGGGTGCAAAATTCACTCTCGACGCAAAAATGGAGCCTGGCCAAGGTCACGTTGAAGCTGTGGGTATCGACTATAAGGAATTACCGAATGACGTAAAACAAGGCGATTTACTGTTATTGAACGATGGACTTATTCAGCTTGTTGTTGAAGAAGTACAAGATCACTTGGTTCATACCAGTGTTAAAGTCGGCGGCGTATTGTCGAATAATAAAGGGATCAACCGGTTAGGCGGCGGCTTAACAGCACCTGCATTTACTGACAAAGACAAAGAAGACTTGCTCACAGCAACAGAAATTGGTGTGGACTATATCGCGGTTTCGTTCCCTCGCAGTGGTGACGACATGCGTTACGTTAGAGGGTTGGCGGAGAAAGCAGGTTCTAATGCACAGTTACTTGCAAAAATCGAACGTGCAGAAGCGGTTGAAACCGTAGAAGCGATTGACGATATCGTATTGGCTTCTGATGCGGTGATGGTTGCCCGTGGTGATTTAGGTGTAGAAATTGGCGATGCAGCGCTTGTTGGTAAACAGAAGCAAATTATCAGCCGTGCTCGCTCACTAAACCGTACGGTGATCACTGCTACCCAAATGATGGAGTCAATGATTGACAACCCAATGCCAACTCGTGCTGAAGTTATGGATGTCGCAAACGCAGTGCTTGATGGCACAGATGCGGTAATGCTTTCAGCGGAAACCGCAGCTGGTGATTACCCAGAACAAACGGTCGCGGCAATGGCACGTGTGTGTCTAGGTGCTGAATCTCAACCACAGATCCATATCTCTAAACACCGTTTAGACAGCCGTTTTGCTGATACCTGTGAAACTATCGCCTTGTCAGCAATGTACGCAGCAAACCATTTAGATTCAGTAAAGGCGATTGTCGCACTAACTGAATCGGGTAATACCGCAAAATTGATGTCTCGTATCAGTTCTGGATTGCCTATTTACGCACTGTCTCGCCATCAATCAACGCTTGGGCAGGCATCACTCTATCGTGGTGTTTATCCGGTAAGATTTGACTCGACGCAATGCTCAGATGATTCAACCGTTCGTGAAGCGCTTGATACGCTAGTAGCTGCAGGCTCATTGGAAAAAGGCGACACAGTGATCATCACACACGGTGATAAGATGGAAACTATCGGCGCCAGTAACACGCTGAAAATCGTCACAGTGTAAAAGTGTTGAACTAGGTAGCCTTGCTGCCTAGTTCATCTTTCCTTAGAAGACTCTAAAGTGTACAAGCACATAAAATACACTACGTCACCGTAGGCTAAACACGGTGCAAATCACTTTAGCTCGCTATCGTATCAGCTTGCGAGTGCGGCCTTTACTTTATCACGGTAACTACGGCTGACTTTAAGCTCTTGACCATTCTCAAGTACCAATAAATATTCGCCACTGCTTTGCGTGACCAGTTTACTGATCTGCTTAGTGTTAACAATTGCAGAGCGATGTACGCGCACAAATAATGTTGGATCTAACTCTTGTTCTAGATCTTTCATTGTTTTACGTAAAATATGAGTCTGACCATCGCTACAGTGTAAGCACATGTAGTCACCGGCTGCATCAATCCACTGAATTGACGATGTAGATACTCGAATGATTTCACCCTGCTCTTTTACCGCGAGCGACTCAGGGAATTTTTTATCTTCAATTGTATCTCCTGTTGCAAGTTTTTTAAGGATTTCTTCACAGTTATTACCAGTGATCCCTGCAACAAAGCTGGCTAGCTTTTTCTTATGCGCATTGTCTTGTTGTGTTTTTAAATAGCTTTGCACTTTCTCCACCGCCTGTTTTAATCTGTTGTCATCAACGGGTTTTAAGATGTAATCCAGCGCATGGATCTCAAATGCCTTTACAGCATATTGATCGAACGCGGTTACAAATACGATAGCAGGCAATGGTTTAACACTTTCACTTAACGCTCTCGCTACTTCAAAACCGTTCATGTTCGGCATTTGAATATCGAGAAAGACCAGATCTATGTCCTCTGATTTGCATAGATCGATTGCTTGTTGACCACTGCCACACAATTCTACAACTTCGATTTCAGAAAAATCTCTTAACCTTACCGCTAGCCCTTTTCTCGCTAGCGGCTCGTCATCTACGATTAGTGTTCTAATTTTGCTCATTACTTCTTCGCCCTTTCATATGGAACGCGAATGTTTACCTTCAAACCAGTTGGCTCATTATCCGATAGCACAAATGAATAGTTGTTTTCGTACAAGGTTTTTAAACGGTCTTTGGTATTCGCTAAACCCACTCCCTGTGCACTTTTCAGTTGCCCATCTTCCAGTTCCGCGCCAGGACCATTGTCTCCTACTTCCAAGAGTAGTTCATTAGCAAACACCTGCGCTTTTATTTCAATTTTGCCGCCATGCTCCATATGGGCAATTGCGTATTTAATGCTATTTTCAATGAGTGGTTGTAGGATCAAGCTTGGTACTAGTGCCTGTTCGGCTTCTTCTGTCACATCAAGCTCAATAGATAAGCGCTCATCAAAGCGCACCTTCTCAATTTCTAAGTACAGCTTTAACGCATGTAGTTCTTGCTCAAGCGGTACCTTTTTTATTGGATCTGTGTTCAATGTATGGCGCAAGAAATCACTGAGCCTTGAGACCATTTGATTCGCATCTTTGTTTTCTTCAACCAATATAAGCGTTGAAATTGCATTAAGCGTATTGAATAGAAAATGCGGATTCAATTGATATCTCAGCATTTTCAATTGCGCTTCATGGGCCATAGTATTGGCTTTCAAAGCTTTTTGGCGCTCACTCTGTAGCAACTGGTAATACTTAATACCAAAGTACAGCCCACTCCAACAGAGTATGATATAGACAGAGTCTAGTCCCTGCTGTAAGTAATAAAACCACTCATCCGGTCGATATCCGTGGCGATATATTTCCCAATGATTAAACTTCTGAACGACCGCCCATAGTGTTCCAGTTACATATGACGCCGTAAACACAACGAATATCAGCACCAACGGTGTTGCATTCCAAATTTTACGATAGAGGTATCGTAGCGGTACGGTCATCAAGCAACCTGCATAGGCATTTAATGCGATGACAAACACATAAATATCGCGCATTTCAAAGACTTTTGAGCCAATATAGTTAACTAGCGCGTAGCCCAGCCAACCGGCTATTTGTAATACCCAGAAAAATCTCTGCCTGTTATCAACCAGTGATTGCCACTTCAAAATGATTATACCTCTTCTATCTTAACTGGATTATATCTCAGCATGTCGTCTCTATTCACTGCTGGTGGTCTCAGTTTTTACACACCTTGCCGCAAATAAAAAAGGCACCTTAGTGCCTTTTTTTAAAATAAATTAACCAGTTAATTTATATTCATCTATTCAAACTGTCGCTCTTAAGCAAGCTTGTCAGATGCCACTTTATAAGTAGGATCTGCTTGGCCGTCTAGCTCAACGAGATCTTTAGCTTTACTTAGCAATACTTTACAGTCTTGGCTTAAGTGGCGAAGATGCAGCGTTTTACCAGCCTTTTTATAACGTTCAGCTAACGCATCTATCGCTTCAATTGCACTGTGGTCAGCAACACGGCTATGTTTAAATTCAACAATGATATCATCAGGGTCATTGTTAACATCAAACAGCTCAGCAAAGTTTTTCACCGACCCAAAAAACAGAGGTCCGTGTAATTCATATACCTTGGAGCCTTGCTCATCAATATAATTATTGGTGTAAATATGTTTCGCATGCTCCCACGCGAATACGAGTGCCGAAACAATGACACCAACGCAAACTGCGATGGCCAAATCCGTAATCACTGTAACCCCCGACACCAAGACGATTACAAATGCATCTGATTTAGGGATCTTTCTTATTAATCTAAAACTTGACCATTCAAAAGTCCCTAATACCACCATAAACATTACACCAACTAACGCCGCAAGCGGGATCATCTCGATAAGGCTTGCCGCAAACAGAATAAATACAAGTAGTAATAATGCCGCTGTGATACCTGACAAACGGCTACGTCCACCAGAATTAATATTGATCATTGATTGCCCAATCATCGCACAGCCACCCATCGCACCAAACACACCACAAGTAACGTTAGCCGCACCTTGACCAATACATTCTCGGTTACTGTGACCACGTGTTTCGGTGATTTCGTCGATTAACGTGAGCGTTAGTAGAGATTCAATCAAACCAATAGCTGCTAGGATAAGTGCGTATGGGAAGATGATTTTAAATGTTTCAAATGTCCATGGCACTTCTGGGATATGGAAAGCAGGAAAACCACCAGCTATCGTTGCATCTACGTTACCTGACATATCTTTCAGATAATCAAGCACATTACGAGCATCTAAATCTAAACCAATAACAATACCGGTTACCACTAAAATCGCCGCTAGACTCGAAGGCACGGCGGTTGTTAGCTTTGGTAAAAAGTGAATAATGGCCATAGTCAATGCTACCAAGCCAGCCATAATATATAGCGCCTCACCTTGCATCCACGTAAGATTCCCCTGTTCGTCTAGTACTTTGAATTGTCCAAGCTGGGCGAGGAAGATAACGATAGCTAAGCCATTTACAAAGCCTAGCATTACAGGATGCGGTACCATACGTATAAACTTGCCGAGCTTAAATATACCCGCGAGTATTTGTAAGAGGCCCATGAGTAATACGGTTGCAAAGAGATATTCTACGCCATGCTCAACAACAAGGCTCACCATTACCACGGCAAGAGCCCCTGTTGCACCCGAGATCATACCCGGCCTACCACCAAAGATTGAAGTCACAAGACCGACAATAAATGCTGCATATAAACCGACTAATGGGTCTACTTGTGCAACAAAAGCGAAAGCCACAGCCTCAGGCACAAGTGCCAAAGCGACCGTAAGCCCAGACAGTACATCGTTTTTAGCAGAGCTAGGCGCTTTGCTGATAAGATTAAACATCAATATCCTCTGGTGTGAATTGACTATGAACACAAAGGCCGCGGATTTTAGCAAAAAGCAGCGCCTTTAACAAATAAGATACAAGCTTGTATCGCACACTCGTTTGCAATACATAGCTCAATAAAGCGGTTTATATTGTAGTATAGAACAATGGTGAAAAGATGACGGGAAGCCCTACCCAACGAAGCAGGGCAACAAATTGTATTAAAGTGGTAAGGAAGTGCTGCGCTTAACGCAAGTCATTGTAACGTTTGAGTGTACTTCCTGGACGAATTCTAAATTAAGTAAGTTATCACGAACAAATTGCTCATAGCCTTCAATTCCTTTCGAAATGATACGTAGCATAAAGTCCATGGTGCCTGCCATAGAGTAGCACTCTGTCACTTCGTCATAACTTAAGATCAATTTTTCAAACTCGGCAAGGTTATTGCGGCCATGGTTTGAAAGCCTAACATGCGCATAAACTAACATATCAAATCCGAGTTTCTTCTCATCCAGCAATGCAACTTTGCCTTTGATGTAACCGTCTTGCTCTAATTTAGCGATGCGACGCCAACAAGGTGACTGAGATAGTCCCACTTTATCAGCGATTTCAGCGGTAGAAAGACTTGCGTCTTGCTGTAACAATGCCAGTATCTGGCGATCTACTTGGTTCAATGACATATCTATTCTAGTTTAATTAGCACATCAGTCTATTAACCGATGCTGATTGTTATTCCCTGAAGCATAGCAAATTAAAAAATGCATACCACTACTATGCCACTTCCACTATATTTAACCAAATCGGCCACTCATAAAAGGATTTGTCGCCTTTTCGAAGCCAATTGAGGTATTTTCACCATGGCCCGAATGCACCACGACCTCATCAGGCAAAGTAAACAGTTTATCTTGTATAGACTGTTTTAGTTGAGCTGCATCGCCTTTTGGAAAGTCAGTACGACCAACAGACCCTTTAAACAACACATCTCCTACTAAAACCTGTTTTGAGTGTGGTTCATAAAATACCACGTGCCCTGGAGTATGCCCTGGACAATGTCTGACTTCGAGAGCTAAGTTTCCCACCTTAACCTTATCACCATCATTTAACCACTTTGATGGTAAAAAAGCAGCATGATTAGGAAAACCAAACATTTGTGATTGCATTGGCAAGGCTTCCAACCAAAATTGGTCGCCCTGATGAGGCCCAATAATCTCGATATTAAAATGTTCACTTAATTCTGTACTTGCCCCCACATGATCAAGGTGCGCATGGGTAAGCAAGATCATGCTTGGCACTAACCCCTGAGTGTCCAACTGCGCGATAATTTTTTCCGCTTCACCACCTGGATCTACAATTGCAGTGGCTTGTGTTTCTGGACACACGATAACACGACAATTTTGCATAAACGGGGTAACTGGAATTGTGAACACTTGCATGGTTAGTTCGCTCCAAACGACATCAAAACAGGATATTTAAGATACGCATTATCATAAAACGGAGTTCTTGCATAAAGCCACTCCATCCTCGCTTTTGGATCGTTTGCAAATTGCTTGTCTTCACGTATTTTTTTATCGAAGGCTAGCGCCATTGCTGGATTTTGTTTTAGCATTTTTCGCGCAAAAGGTTCAAGTGCATAATTTTCAACATATTCTGTACGTTGGAAAATAGTATTGAACTCCCCCCAAGCAAAAAATGAGTCTGGCGCCTCTGGATGTAGCAAGTGAGTCACCAGCTCTCCAGATTTTTGTGCCGTTGCTACTTTATACCACCCACTGAGATCGACCTTATCTGAGAGCTCCTTAATGTCAAAAGTCGCATTTACTCTAAAGCGCCCTTCAAAAGGAGCCGTATCGAACTTGTAGTCTTTTACTGTAGCTTGGTTTACTTTTTCCACTACCGTTCCATCCGGCAGTGTAGAAACGGTTATTCCATGCAGTTTTAATTTTTCGATCACTTCCGGATATGCAGGTGGAATGTAAAACTGCTCAGGTACATTCACCGTTGTTTTTACTTCCTTCTGCCAATAAATTGGCAGCTTCTCATAGTTTTGTGGCTCGCCTAAGTACTTAGCTTCCAAATGACCAGACAATGCACTTTCAAACTGCTTGTATTGGATGCCTTTAAATTGAATAAAGTCAGGCTCTTTTGCATAGCTGCGTTCAACAACCAATTGTTTAGGTGTGAATTCAGCCTCTTTTTGAACCGCTTCTCGTAATACCTGAATATTGCTTGAAAGGCCACTGATAACGCCATCCATAAACACATAGGTGCCCAGTACACGCTGCTTATAGGGTTTCAATGAGTGATTCTCTACAAGTATGGTAGGCAGCCCCTTTAAATCTCCCCAACCATTTGAAAATCTTGGCGTTGCCACCCAACCAGCTAGCCCTTTTTTAAAATCTCGTTTATCCATCACAAATACAAGCGGACCTGGAATATGCCCTTGAGCGGCAAGCGCAGCATTAATTTGTGGCGAAATCTGATTTTCTAACACCTCAGCTATTGCCGGTGACTCACTTGCAAAAGTTGGGTTAAAACCATAAGTGACATCGTATTGGTAGTCTGCGCCATCCGTTACATGAACATCGATGTACAGATCCGGATTATATTCATTAATCACCTGCATGACCGCCTTAACTCCTGGCGTATCCAATTTAGTGTAATCACGATTCAGATTTAAGTTATTGGCATTGGTTCTAAAGCCCATAACAGTCGGGCCGCGTTGATTTATACGGTTAAACTCGCTGCGCCTTTCATGCCCATCGACGTTGAGAATAGGGATAAAGAGTAAATTCACTTTCGTCAAGATATCACGGCGCTTACCGGTTGCAACATCGCGAAGCAACATAAACATGGCATCTTTGCCGTCAATTTCTCCGGCATGAATACCAGCTTGTACTAAAATGGTTGGCTTACCATTATTAATAACATTTGACTTGTCACCGCCCTGCTCCGTTGCAACAATCATCTTAATCGCGCGATTACTATTGCTAAATCCGATCGTCTCTAGCTTAAATTGGGTCGGATTAGCAGCCACTAGGCGGTCAACAAATGCCATCGTATCGGCGTAATTAGGAGAATCTATCGCACCACTTAGTTCAAAATCAGTCGTTAATGGGCCTTGTTGTTGTAATAGTTGTTCACTTTTGCCCTGCCACTCTATCAAAGGTGGTAAATGACCGCTCATACCTAGCATTGCAGTAAGCATAATAATGCTGGAACTCATCATATTTATCTATTCCTCTGCTTTTATCTGCCAATTATATCAATATTTTAGATATCGGCTTACAATGTGCGGTGATTCAACAAAAATTTGCAGTTAATCGCAGATAACCATAACTTTAGGGATCAAATGAGCGTACAAAAATCAATTTTAATCACAGGTTGTTCTAGCGGGATTGGTTATTACTGCGCTGTGCAATTGTCAAAAGCAGGATATCAAGTTATTGCTTCGGTTAGAAATGCAAAAGACTTGAATAAATTTGAAGGCACAGACATTCAATGTATTTTGCTCGACTTAGCGTGCGAGCAAAGTATAAATGATGGCTTTAACCAAGCTTTGACAATCGCAAATGGTCAGCTAGACGCGTTGTTCAATAACGGTGCCTACGGCCAACCTGGTGCGGTAGAAGACTTGCCTACAGAGGTGTTACGGCAACAATTTGAAGTTAATTTTTTTGGCTGGCATACGCTCACCTGTCTCGCAGTTGAGCAAATGCGTAAGCAAGGCGCAGGCCGCATTATTCATAACTCATCCGTACTTGGGTTAGTTGCACTGCCATATCGCGGCGCCTATAACGCGAGTAAATTTGCACTTGAAGGACTTACCGACACCTTACGCATGGAGCTTTCAGATAGCAATATTCAAGTTAGCCTAATAGAGCCAGGTCCAATCGTGTCTAAATTTAGAGAAAACGCGAAACACGCCTTTTTAGCGAATATCGATCACGAAAATAGTGTACATCACAAAGCATATCAGGCGCAGCTTAACCGCTTAGGTTCAGAAGAAGCACCGCAAAAATTTACTTTAGAGCCAGAAGCTGTTTATAAAGTGCTGCAACACGCACTGAGTGCGAAGACTGCAAAGGCGAGATATTACGTTACGTTTCCGACCTATTTGATGGGATACTTAAAACGAATATTGAGCAGTAAGATGCTGGATAAAATCTTAATAAAAAACCGCTAGTGCCAATGTTAGCGTTGATAACGAGTATAAAACTAAAAAAGGAGCCTAAGGCTCCTTTTCAATACCAGGTTTAGTCCTAAGACTAATTCTAGTTCCGCTTATTAAGCAGCTAGACCATCTTTTGCTTTAGCAACTAGTGCTGCGAAAGCTACTTGGTCGTATACTGCGATATCAGCTAGGATCTTACGATCGATTTCAATCGATGACTTTTTAAGGCCATTGATGAAACGGCTGTAAGAAAGACCATTTTGACGTGCAGCTGCGTTGATACGAGCAATCCATAGTTGACGGAAAGTACGTTTCTTAGCACGACGGTCACGGTAAGCATATTGACCAGCTTTAGTTACCGCTTGGAAAGCTACGCGGTAAACGCGTGAACGCGCTCCATAGTAACCTTTAGCTTGCTTTAATACTTTTTTGTGACGTGCACGTGCAACTACGCCGCGTTTAACTCTTGCCATTTCTGATATCCTCTATTAAGCGAATGGTAACATACGATCGATTAGGCCTAGGTCATTCTTATGAACCATAGACTTAGCACGAAGGTGTAATTTACGCTTTGAAGATTTCTTAGTCAGAATGTGACGAAGATGCGACTGTTTACGCTTGTAACCGCCAGAAGCAGTCTTTTTGAAGCGCTTAGCAGCACCTCTGTGTGATTTTAGCTTATAAGCCATTTGCAATAACTCCGAATGATATTGCTTTAACACAATGTAAGTAGGCGGAGATAAACTCACTTGTAGGCCTAGCTTACTACCTAAAACCGGTGAAGGATCAATACCTTACTTTAAAACCGGATAACGCAGGTGGCGTTAGCACTTGAGACCTGCGTTAAATTCGATGCGTATTATGCCGAGATTAAGACTTTTTAGCAATAGGCGCCATCATCATTATCATCTGACGACCTTCTACTTTTTTCGGGAAAGACTCAACTGATGCGATATCTTCCAATTCAGTCTTGATACGTTCTAGTAGATCAATACCAATCTCTTGGTGCGCCATTTCACGACCACGGAAGCGAATTGTGACTTTAGCTTTGTCGCCACCCTCAAGAAACTTGCGAAGGCTACGTAGCTTGACTTGGTAATCACCAACATCTGTACCAGGACGGAATTTAACTTCCTTAACCTGAATTTGCTTTTGCTTTTTCTTTTGTTCTTTTTGGATTTTTGCTTTTTCAAAAAGGAACTTACCGTAGTCCATCACTTTACAAACCGGTGGTTCAGCGTTTGGACTGATCTCAACTAGATCTAGACCTGCTTCATCCGCCATGTTTTGTGCGTCTCTTGTTGAGACAATGCCAGCTTGCTCGCCTTCAGCGTCAATTAAGCGAACCTCTTTCGCTGTAATCTCTTCGTTAATACGATTTTTCTGAGCGTTATTTTGCCCTTTTTTGCCGCCTCTAATGGTACGTTCCTCCAAAAAATTCAAAAGTAAATGCGTGCACCAGAAAAAGTAAAGTACACGCAAGTTTATATTTATAGTCGATTTTTAATCTCTTCGCTAACTTTAACGATGAAATCATCAATCGATAATTTACCTAAATCTTCACCAGTACGGGTTCTTACTGCAACTTCTTGTTGCTCGACTTCTTTGTCACCCACCACTAGTAAATAAGGTATACGTTTTAAAGTATGCTCGCGGATTTTAAAACCAATCTTCTCATTTCTCAAGTCAGCACAAGCTCTTATTCCAAGTTTATTCAACTTTTGTACAACTTCGTGGACATAATCCGCTTGTTTATCCGTGATATTCATGATCACAACTTGTTTCGGCGCAAGCCAAGTTGGGAACTGACCAGCATATTCTTCCGTTAGAATTCCAATAAAGCGCTCTAATGAACCCAGAATTGCGCGGTGGATCATAACTGGTGTTTTACGCTCGTTACTTTCCGCAACATAAGTTGCACCTAAACGACCTGGTAGTGCGAAGTCTAATTGCACTGTACCACATTGCCACGCACGCTCTAAACAGTCATACAGCGTGAATTCGATCTTAGGACCATAAAACGCCCCTTCACCCGGCAGATATTCAAACTCGATGTCGTTAACTTTTAACGCTTCAGCCAATGCAGCTTCCGCTTTATCCCACATTTCGTCTTCACCAATGCGCTTTTCTGGACGAGTCGAAAGTTTTACAACAATCTTTTCAAAGCCAAATGTCGAGTATGTGTCATATACCATTTTGATACAGGCAGATACTTCATCCATGATTTGCTCTTCTGTACAGAAGATATGCGCATCATCTTGAGTAAAGCCACGAACGCGCATCAAGCCATGTAGTGCGCCTGATGGTTCATTACGGTGACAACAACCAAACTCAGCCATACGTAATGGTAAGTCACGGTATGACTTTAGCCCTTGGTTAAAGATCTGCACATGACCTGGGCAGTTCATCGGCTTAATAGCATACTCACGTTTCTCTGACTCAGTCGTGAACATCGCATCTGAATACTTGTCCCAGTGACCTGATTTTTCCCACAAGCCACGGTCCATCATCAACGGACCTTTTACTTCTTCGTACTGATATTCGCGTAGTTTCTCACGAACAAAATCTTCAAGCTCACGATAAATGCTCCAGCCATCATTATGCCAGAAAACCATGCCTGGCGCTTCTTCTTGCCAATGCCACAGGTCGAGTGCTTTACCAATTTTACGGTGATCACGCTTTTCAGCTTCTTCTAAACGCTTAAGATACGCCTTTAGCTGCTTCTTGTCAGCCCAAGCTGTACCATAAATACGCTGTAACATCTTGTTTTCTGAATTACCGCGCCAATACGCGCCCGCCACTTTCATAATCTTGAAGTGGTGACAGAATTTCATATTTGGTACGTGCGGACCACGACACATGTCAACATATTCTTCGTGGTGATATAAACCTGGACGGTCATCTTTCGCGATATTCTCGTCTAGGATTTCCATCTTATAGGTTTCACCGCGTGCTGCAAATGCATCGCGCGCTTCTTGCCAGCTCACCTTTTTCTTTACTACGTCGTAGTCGGTTTTTGCCAACTCCAACATGCGCTTTTCAATCGCTTCAAGGTCTTCTTGAGTAAGCGAATGCTCTAGGTCAACATCGTAATAGAAACCGTTGTCGATGGTAGGACCAATCGCCATCTTAGCTTCTGGGAATAATTGTTTTACAGCGTGACCAATCAAGTGCGCACACGAGTGACGAATAATCTCAAGACCGTCGTCGTCTTTTGCGGTGATGATTTCAAGCGCTGAGTCATTTTCGATGAGGTCACAAGCATCAACACGAACGCCATTTACACGGCCAGCAATCGTTGCTTTCGCAAGGCCAGGACCGATGTCTTGAGCGACTTCTAGAGTAGTGACAGGGTTTTCAAAAATACGCTGACTGCCGTCAGGGAGAGTAATAACTGGCATGATAAATCCTATTTACAGTGGTGACACCTACAATGCATCACATGTATGTAATTAATTTTAAAGTGTGCCTATCAACGCTTTTACGAATAAGCATTGTCTTGCGCGAATTATCGCGGCTCATCCGAGGACTTTCGAATAAGAATCACTATTCTCGCGTGTTACTTGGCTAAGTGCAAGCCTAGAGCTAAAATTAATCTATTAATTTACAAAAACTATTTTGGGATTATTCGTGGCCAAAAAGCGTTATCGGTTTGCAACCTTTAATCTACTAAATTTTGCAGCGCCGCCTTATTCTTTTTATCAACTGCATGAGCACTATAATGAAACACAGTGGCAAACCAAAACTCAGTTTATCACGGGACTTATTCAGCATATAAACCCCGATGTCATTGTGTTTCAAGAAGTCTTCTCACCCGATAGCTTACAGATGCTGTGCGAAGACTTGGGTCTTGTTCACTTTGCCACAGTCGATGCGCCTAGTCCTGATCACGTATACCCATCGGTATTGTTTAAACCCGTGGTCGCTATTGCATCAAAACTACCATTTAAATCCTTTGCGCCGTTAGAGCCCTGCCCCGAGTTACTTGAATACCTTAATAATCAACATCAATTTAAATTCAATCGCACCCCAATAAAATGTAAGTTCGACATTCCAGGCTTCGGGTTACTCGCGTGTTATGCCGTGCACTTTAAGTCTCAACGCGTGCATTCAATGGCCCACATGCTGGGAGATTCCAATCAAGACGACCCGCTACTTACATTACTTCACGAAACCGTAGGTACGATGCAGTCACAGATCTCACGTTCACTCGAAGCTTCTATCATTTATTACGATGCATTAAAAACACAAAGAGAGAAACAGGCTGCAACGTTGGTGATGGGCGACTTTAATGATGCATTGGACAGCCCAGCATTATCTTTTATGACGCAAGCCTTTCCACCCGTCCTTGCTAGTAATGGCTTTGACAGTGTCGGATTGTTCGACAGTTTTCTTTACGCCGACAACAACCATAAAGAAAAGCCAGCCAGTCATTACTATCAAGGTGAAGGTAACGTACTTGATTACATTCTTTGTTCAAAAGAATTCAATCCCAACCGAGAAACGCCCAGAGTGAAGTCGTTACATTACTACAGTTACGATGCTCACCTTGATCCGAAGCGTATGGACGAAGATATTTGCTATTCTGACCATGCAGCGATAGCAATAGAAATAACACTGTGAGATAATTCAATTTTTGCATAATCTGGACACGAAAATGAGAACACTTGGGGTTGAAATTTCAGGCAGCGAAGCTCTGCTTTGTATGCTAACGAAAGAAGATGATGTTTTTGATATCAGAGACATTCGTCAGCGCCGCTTTACGTTAAGTAACCAAGGGACAGAACTTGATGAAATGCGCAAGTTCCAATTCGACTTTGCAAAACTAGTAGAAGATTACGGCGTAGATTCTATCGCCATTCGTCAGCGCCCACACAAAGGTAAATTCGCAGGTAGTGCGGCTGGTTTTAAAATGGAAGCTGCAATCCAGTTAATTTCAGGTGTGGACGTGCAGTTACTATCTAGCACTGAAGTTAAAGAGCAATTAAAAAGAAACCCAATTCCTGTTGACTATGAAGACACTGGGTTGAAAAAGTTTCAAGAGCAAGCTTTCATCAATGCCTATGTTTATATTCTTCGTAAAACATACGGCAAAGAAGAATAATCATATCAAGGGCCAGCAGTTACTTAGCTACTGGCCTTTTTATTTGCTTCCACATTTATCTCCCCTGTAAATAATTCAAATATAAAATACTTGTAAAAAATTTGCTTTTATTTGATTCAGCCCTCCGCGCTTTTATGCTATTAATATAACCGTAATAAACCGCAAGGAGTGGATTTAGGTGTTACCTCAACAATATGGAAAAGCCGTTATTTTTTGCGCATGTTCGCTGATATCCGTACCAGCATTTGCAAATTCAAGCGCTAACCCTGCTTCTTTAATCTTTGGTGTTAACTCAGATAAGCGTGTGTTTGAAAACACACAGTCACTTGAAAGCCAAATTCCAGTCAAAGGGCATTTAGATAGTAGCTCAGCAAACATTCAATATGCAGCAACTTATCATTCTATTGTCGGCAATTATTTTGAAGCGGAAAAACTCACCTCTGGGGTGATCAATCCAGATATGTTGCTAAACGATTATCGGCTAGTTCCTGCGCTAGAAATCATAGAACAAAAGGCTGCTGACACGCGTATCACTATGGTAAACGAGGCGTATCATAATGCTAAACACCGAGCGCTAACGATTGCCCTATTGAAGCCTTTATATGAACAAGGCTATCGCTACCTTGCATTAGAAGCGCTCACTCCACAGGTAAGCGTTGAGCAGCAAATCAATAAACACGGCTATACAACATACGAGCATGGGATCTACACCATGGAAGCGACTTACGCGAGCTTGATATTTGAAGCCAAATCACTTGGCTACGAGATTATTAGTTACGATCACGATTCACAACAAGGTAGAGCCAAAGCCGCAGCTGAACACTTAAAAGAAAAGGTATTTGATAACAATCGTGATGCAAAACTACTCGTTCATCTAGGATTTTCTCAACTAGATGAGCAAAACCAACTGGCGAGTGAACTCAAACAAACATTGACAATTAATCCACTCACCGTTGATCAGGTTCGCTTATCTGAGGTTCAATCAGTGAGTGGCAATACTCCTTTGCTGCTTGCACGAGTAGCAAGCCAATCTCAGCACTACTCTTCAGATCCGCAACGATTTGATCTTTCTGTAACTTGGCCCAGAACCACGATAATCAATAATAGGCCAAGCTGGCTCTCCTCAACGTTTGATCTACAACAACAATCACTCGGTGTATGTAAAGAGGTTTTTCCATGCTATTTAGAACTGTCATTTTTTGTCGATGAAGGTAAAAAACTAGTCCCAATCGACAAAATTATAGTAGAAAAGCCACATGATCAGGTCTATTTAAAGCACTATTCTACGCCACTGACTTTGAGTAGTTATAATGCTGTCACTGGTGAGCTCATTACACAAAAACAACTCAACCAAAAACAGCTATAATTATTCGTGCAAATTGAGCACCAATCTGTGACTCGCGCATTTCATACTATCAAGGTAGACTAGCTGCTGAACAAATTTAGGGATCATCCATGTATCGAGTATTTGAACGCTTTACCAAACCGTTTCCCGAGCAAGAAGTTGGCCAGCCACCACAAGGTTTGTTGGCTTTCTGTCGCTTCTATACTAAGGGAATGGAATTACCCTTATTATTTATGTCGCTAAGTGCTGCAATCCTCGCAATTTTGGAAGTAACATTATTTGGCTTTATGGGTGATTTAGTTGACTGGCTCTCCACTTACACACCGCAAACTCTATTTGAAGCCAAACAAGCCGAGCTAATTAGAATGTCTGTGATCACGTTAGTGGCGCTGCCACTATTAGTCTTTTTTCACAGCGCCATTTTACATCAGAGTTTATTGGGTAATTACCCAATGGCTATTCGTTGGCAGGCACACCGCTACTTGCTAAAGCAGTCTATGACATTCTATCAAGACGAGTTTGCTGGACGAATTGCAACTAAAGTGATGCAAACCGCCCTAGCCGTGCGAGAATCAGTCATGAAGTTACTCGATGTGCTGGTTTATATTTTAGTGTACTTCACCGCAATGCTCGCGCTTGTCGCAAGCAGTGATATACGTTTGATGATCCCGCTGGTTGTCTGGCTTGGCTGCTATATCTGTTTTCAATTCTATTTCGTTCCTAAACTAAAACGTGTTTCTAGTGAGCAGGCTGACGCACGCTCAGAAATGACAGGGAGGATCGTTGATAGTTACACCAATATTTCAACTGTAAAGCTTTTCTCTTACACTAAACGAGAAGAAGAATATGCCAAAGACAGCATGGATGTGTTTATTCAACCTGTATATAAGCAAATGCGCCTAGCAACTAGCTTAAACGTTAGCATTCAAGCCCTAAATTATCTTTTGGTATTTTCCGTCGCAGCACTTTCAATCTACTTATGGTCTTTTAATGCGATAACCGCTGGTGCAATCGCAATTACTGTGGGATTAGCCTTACGCTTAAATGGTATGGCACAGTGGATAATGTGGGAAATTAGCGGCCTATTCGAAAATATTGGTACAGTTGCAGACGGCATGAATACGCTCTCAAGACCGCTTGATATTGTTGATCAACAAACAGCGCCGCAGTTAGATTTTAAAGCCGGAAAAATCGACTTTTGTAACACTACCTTCGCTTATAAGCGTAAGGATGCAGCGAGACAACATAACGTCATCGACAACCTGAACCTACATATCAAACCCGGCGAGAAAATTGGTGTGGTTGGTCGCTCAGGTGCAGGTAAGTCGACTTTAGTAAACTTACTATTGAGATTCTACGATACTGACGGCGGTAGCATCGAAATTGATGGCCAAAATATTGCTAAGGTAAAACAGGAAAGCTTACGACGTCATATCGCCATGGTGACGCAAGATACTTCTTTGCTCCATCGCAGCGTACGCGACAATATCCTTTATGGTCGCCCTGATGCATCAGAGGAAGAATTAATAGCCGCAACAAAAGAAGCGCAGGCTTATGATTTTATCCAAGACTTAGAAGACAGCCACGGAAATACCGGCTTTGACGCACAAGTCGGTGAACGTGGTGTGAAACTATCAGGTGGCCAACGCCAACGTATCGCCATTGCTCGTGTATTACTAAAAAATGCGCCAATTTTAATTTTAGACGAAGCCACTTCTGCTTTGGATTCTGAGGTTGAGCAAGCCATCCAAGAGAGCTTAGATGCACTGATGGAAGGTAAAACCGTTATTGCAATTGCCCATAGATTATCCACAATTGCACAAATGGACAGATTAATCGTAATGGATAAAGGTCGGATAGTAGAAGAAGGAAGCCATCAATCCTTGCTAGCCTTAGGTGGTATTTACGCCAAACTTTGGTCGCATCAAACCGGTGGATTTATTGGGGTTGAGTAACGCCGTTACAAAATAGCGCGACCGCCTTTTCAACTAATATATCAAGCTCTGCTTCTGGAAGCGGAGCTTGCCATTTTATCGCGCGTTCCCAATAGCCTAGCTTTTTCAGTGCGCCCCAAAAGTACGCTGCGGCAAAGTCCGCATCAAAACTACCAAGACACCCTGAATTCGCCGCATCTTCGAACCATTGGATCATCGCGGCTTCACAATGACTAAACTTTTCATTTAGATTCTGTGCTTGCTCAAAGCTACGCATCGATTCAATCATCACAATACGCGACAAACGCATATAATCCTCGTCATTCAACAAAGTCATTGCGCTTTTCGCAAGATGTTGCAATTGCACTGAAAAATCATAGTTTGGGATAAATTGTATCGCAGTTATCGGCTTTATCCGCTCAATTAACAGCTCAACAACGGCATCAAAGAGCTCGTCTTTGGTCGAGTAATGTTTGTATAACGTGCGCTTTGATACTTCCGCTGATTGACTGATCGACTCCATCGTCGTCGCCTGCAAGCCTTTTTGAGCGAACTCTTCTATCGCTGCACATAAAATTGACTGCTGTTTTGGTGAAAGTTGCGTCATTTACTTATTCTGTCTTTAATTAATAGTGGGAAAAGCGAGCCTTTGATAGCTGCTACTCACATGGTCAGTTGTATACCAAGAACCACCTCTCTATACAGAGATAAGCCTTCTTTGTAATAAATCAACATTCCCTTTATTTTAATCAATAAAGTCGTTAATAAAAAGTACACATGATCGTATACCTAAATTGAAGAAAAGTACACGCAACCGTTTACCTTTTATTTCTTTAAGTATACACTACCGTTTACTTGTTTAATTGTCGAACAAATAGCCTTTACTTTGGTGTGGTTAAGGTATGAAATGAAGTCACTTGTCTGATTGCATCCAGTCGAGTGTGCGTTATTAAAGGCAAATTGCAAGGTAGTTCCCCGCTAAAGTGGGGGCAGCATACAATGATAATATAGGAATTGGAGTGTTCATGTATCCAGCATCAATACGCAGTCGTGTTAAACACCTATCTTTTTTAATGCTCACGTTAGGCACTTTGTCAGCGTGTTCAGAAGCACCACAGCAAGGGGGCCACGCAATGCCGCCTGCGCAAGTGAGTGTACAACAAGTTACTACTCAATCAGTGCCATTCGATATCGAACTTCCAGCGACCCTCGCGGGTGATAAGGAAGTAGAAATTCGCTCTCGAGTTTCTGGGATAATCGAATCTCGCAACTTTGAGGAAGGTCAGTTTGTAAAAGCTGGTCATTCACTATTCACCATCGAACTTAAACCTTTTGAATTAGCGGTAGACAAAGCGCAGGCAGCACTTCAGGCAGCAAAAGCAAATGTTGATCAAACTAAGCGCGAGAGCGAAAGGCTTGAGCGTTTGAAGAATGAGCGTTCGGTATCAAAGCGCGACTTTGATAACTCAGTATCGGCCTACGATATTGCAGTTGCGAATTTAGAATCTGCAAAAGTCGCATTGAGTGAAGCTAAGCTAGACCTTGAATACGCCAAAGTTGAAGCGCCAGTTTCTGGTATCGTGGGTCGTGAGCTAATGTCAGAAGGCAGTTATGTTTCCGGTCCGAGTGTACTATTAACTGAACTTACTGACATCAGCACTATTCGTGCTCGCTTCGGCTTTTCAGAGCGTGAGCAGCTAACAATGCGCCAAGATGTAGAAAATGGCTCATTGTCATTACCAGCTCATAATGAATTTGATACCACGATTATTCTGCAAGACGGTTCACTCTATGGACAAGCCGGTAAAGTAAACTTTAGCGACGTTCGGGTAAATCGCTTTACGGGTACCAGTGAGTTACAAGCTCGTATTCCTAATGAAAACGGCGAGTTAAGACCGGGTCAATTTGTGCGAGTTAAGCTCTCTGGTGCGGTACGCAATAACGCTATTGTGCTTCCGCAAAGAGCGGTACTAGACAATGGTACGGGGAAATTTGTGTACATTGCTACCAAAAATGAACAAGGTGCAACCGTAGCCCTACCTGCGCCGGTCAAAGTTGGTGAATGGGTCAAGCTTAATAATGAAAATATGTGGGTTATTCGCGAAGGCTTAAAAGAAGGTCAACCTGTCATCGTTGAAGGTATGGCGAGGATCTTCTTCCCTGGTATGCCAGTATCTGTGAGCGAGCAAGGAGAATAATCTGATGTTCTCCAAATATTTCATAAACAGGCCTATTTTTGCCTTTGTTATCTCTATCGTGATAGTGCTTGCCGGGCTTGCTGCAATGCGTAGTTTGCCTGTCGCACAGTATCCCGAAATTGCACCACCTCAAGTTGAGGTGCGTGCAGTATATCCTGGTGCATCAGCGGATGTACTAGAACAAACCGTAGCAACTCCTATCGAAAACGCGATTACCGGTGTTGAAGGCATGATGTACATGACATCAACCAGTACCAACTCCGGTGTAACGACTATTGCAGTAACTTTTGAGATTGGAACGGATGTTGATCAAGCCGCGGTAGATGTTAACAACCGTGTTAAGCAAGTCGAGGCTCGTCTCCCTGAAGAAACTAGACGCCAAGGCGTGGTAGTTCAAAAGACATCTTCTAACTTCTTACAAGTACACGCATTCTATTCGCCAGATGGTACTCGAGAAAGTCTCTGGACATCTAACTACGTCACCATGAATATCCTTGACCGCGTCAAACGTATTCCTGGTACGACTAACGTGCAGATCTTCGGTGCTAAAGACTATGCCATGCGTATTTGGTTGCGCCCGGACATTATGAGTCAACTGCAAGTCACAGCAGACGATATAGCGGGAGCAATTAGAGAGCAAAACTCTCAGTATGCAGCGGGTAGTATCGGTGCAACACCGACTTCTCAAGACGCGCAATCGCTAGTTTATAGTGTCACCGCGAAAGGACGTTTATCGACGGCTGAAGAGTTCGAAAATATCATCGTTCGTGCAAACCCTGATGGCTCAACACTGCGCCTTAAGGATGTTGCTCGCGTAGAGCTTGGTTCTAAAGACTATAACTTCCAAGGTACTATTAACGGTAAGGAAGCGGTATTACTCGGTGTATTCTTGCAACCGGGCGCGAATGCGCTTGACGTGGCTAAAGCAGTAGAGGCTGAAATTGAACAGATCAAACCTCAGTTCCCTACAGGTCTCGCTCACGTTAACTCTTACGACACCACACGCTTTGTAGAAGTCTCAATTCGAGAAGTGTTAAAAACGCTTGGTGAAGCAATGATCTTGGTATTCTTAGTGGTTTACCTGTTCTTGCAAAACTGGCGTGCAACGCTAATTCCAACGCTTGCAGTTCCGGTCTCGTTACTTGGTACATTTGCAGGTCTCTATATGCTCGGTTACTCGATTAACACGCTTACGCTGTTCGGCATGGTGTTATCGATTGGTATCGTGGTAGATGACGCCATTGTAGTACTTGAGAATGTCGAGCGTATTATGCATGAGCAAGGCTTGCAGGCTAGAGAAGCAGCGGTTAAAGCGATGCAGGAAGTAAGCGGCCCCGTAGTCGCGATTGTATTGGTATTGTGTTCGGTGTTTGTACCTATCGCTTTCCTGGGTGGGTTAACAGGCGAACTATTCCGCCAATTTGCGATCACAATCTCCATCTCTGTAAGTTTATCCGGTGTGGTTGCACTGACGATGACGCCTGCACTTTGTGTATTGCTGCTTAAGCACGAACACAAACAGGATGCCAAGTTTTTCTTGTGGTTCAATGACTGGTTCCATCGTGTAACCGGACGCTATGTTGGTGCGGTTAGCTTTATGGTTCGCCGTGGTTTTGTAGGCCTAACATTGATGGTAGCGATGATTGGTGCGACAGTATTCCTGTGGCAAAAAACACCAAGCTCTTTGGTACCAGACGAAGACCAAGGTTACTACATGATTGCTGTGTTCTTGCCTGATGGATCTTCATTAGAGCGCACCGCTAAAGTGGCTGATGAAGTAATCGCTGCTGCGAAGTCAAACCCAGCTAACGAAAACGTCGTGGCGTTTACGGGGATGGACTTCATCGGTGGTGGCTTCAAAAATAGTGCGGCGACTATGTTCGTGACGCAAACACATTGGGATGAACGCGATGTGTCGGCGAAGGAACTTGTTGGTGAGCTATTTATGAAAACCGCGCATATTAACGAAGCATTAGTGCTGGCGTTTAACCCACCGCCAATTTTCGGCTTGGGTACAACAGGCGGATTTGAAGTCTTCTTGCAAAATAAAGGCGGCTCTGATCCCGCTAAATTGAAGCAAGGCATGCAGATGATCATGGCCGAGGCGCAGAAGAGCCCTATTCTTACAGGCATTCAAACGCTATGGCGTCCTGATGCTCCGCAGCTAAAGGTGCATATGGATCGTGAACAAGCGCGTGCCATGGGGGTTAATATCAATTCTGCGTTTAACGCACTTGCAGCCAATTTAGGTAATTACTACGTCAACGACTTCAATAAGTTTGGTCGTGCATGGCAGGTGATTATGTCCGCAGAAGCCGAGTTTAGAATGACACCGGAAGATGTTGGCCGCATTTATGTGAAAAACAATCGTGGCGAAATGGTACCAATTTCTGCATTTACGGATGTTGAGTATAGTCGCGGTCCGGAAACCATGAATCGTTACAATAACTTATCTGCAGTTAAGTTAATGGGCGAAGCAGCACCTGGCTACAGCTCAGGTCAAGCTATCGCGGAATTTGAGCGTATCGCCAACAAAGTGCTACCACCAGATATGACTTACGAGTGGACGGGTTCCGCGTTCCAAGAAAAGCAAAACTCTGGCACAACCGGTATTGCACTCGGTATGGCCGTGATCATGGTATTTTTGATCCTCGCAGCACTTTATGAGCGCTGGTCATTGCCATTCTCGGTTATGTTAGCGCTACCGTTTGGTACTTTTGGTGCGTTGGTCTCAATCTGGATTGCAGGGCTGACCAACGACGTTTACTTCCAAATCGGTTTGGTTACCCTACTTGGCCTTGCCAGTAAAAATGCCATCCTTATTGTCGAGTACGCGTTAATGAAGTATCAAGAAGGATGGAGTCCAGCAACCGCAGCCCTTGAAGCGGCAAGACTGCGTTTTAGACCTATTATCATGACTTCACTTGCTTTCATACTTGGCGTAGTTCCACTGGTGATGAGTTCTGGAGCAGGCGCAGGAGCAAGACACAGTGTCGGTACTGGTGTAATGGGTGGTATGCTCTCGGCTACCTTCCTCGCAGTATTCTTCTTGCCGCTGTTCTTCTATTGGCTAATGGCAAGACGGATGTCAGAGAAGCGTTCTAAGCAAGAACTTTCAGATGAAATCGCGAAGCATCATAAAGATGAGCATGTCGATACAGATGAAGGATTAGCTTAATAACAATCCCTTAAGTTAAACCACAAAACGCCTGAACTTTCAGGCGTTTTTTATATGTTTGATAAAGCTACTACCGCCTTTCTACTATCTTGCCATCACACTCTTTATCACTATCCATTAGTCGTAATTTCATGCTTTTCGTCCAATTGCACTTGATTTTGTCGACAATTAGGTTATCACTGATAAAGCATAATGATAAAAACTAGAGATCAACAGCAAGGACAAGATATGACAACAGAGAGCCAATTAATAAATGCAAGTACACTTACAAAGAGTTACTTCAAAGGCCCCCAAGTAGCACCGCTGACTCAACTCACCATAGGGCAATATCTAGAAGATATTGTCGACAATTATCCAGAAAGAGAAGCCATTGTTGTCTCTCATCAATCAGTTCGATTAAATTATCGTGAGTATCTGGCAAAAATAAATCAACTTGCTGCAAGTCTTTTAGCTGTAGGCATACAACCAGGGGATAGAGTTGGGATTTGGTCTCCAAACAATCTTGAATGGAGTCTAGTGCAATTCGCAACCGCTAAAATTGGTGCAATTATGGTTTGCATTAACCCCGCCTATCGCCCAAGTGAGCTTGAATACGTGCTAAACAACGTTGAGTGTAAGATGTTAGTTATGGCGAAGTCTTTTAAACATAGCCATTACGTCGACATGATAAGAGAGCTGGCACCAGAATCCTATGACTGTATGTTTGGCGAATTATCTTCACAGCGCCTTCCCTCACTCAAACAGATTGTGCTTATCGACGAGGATATTGAACCAGGTCTAATGAATTTCAGCACCTTGTTATCTAAAGCTAATGATGCGCACTATCTTGAGGCAAATGCGATTGCAGCCAACCTCAATGCCTGTGATGCTATCAATATTCAATTTACTTCAGGTACTACTGGCAACCCAAAAGGCGCCACCCTCACCCACAGTAATATCCTCAATAATGGATTGCTCGTCGCCAATGCCATGAAGCTCACAGAGCAAGATAAGCTTTGTATTCCTGTGCCGCTTTATCATTGTTTTGGCATGGTGCTCGGTAATCTCGTTTGTATCAGTAAAGGGGCGTGCGCTGTATTCCCTAACGATAGCTTTGATCCACTTATCACTTTACAAGTTGTTGAACGAGAAAAATGCACCGGGCTTCATGGTGTACCGACAATGTTTATCGCACAATTAGAACACTCAGACTTTACGCAGTTTGATTTATCTTCGCTGCGCACTGGGGTGATGGCAGGTTCCACCTGCCCAGAAAAGGTCATGCGCCAAGTACAAACCCAAATGCATATGACCGATGTACTCATTGGTTACGGGCAAACCGAGTGCAGCCCAATCAACAATATTACCGAGATCGATTCGCCTGTAGAAAAACGCGTGCAGACTGTTGGTCGCGCGATGCCACATACCGAGGTCAAAATTATTGACGAGCTAGGACATATTGCCCCAATTGGTACGCCTGGTGAAGTATGTGCCAGAGGATATTGTGTAATGAAAGGCTATTGGCAAGACCCAGAAAAAACGGCGGCGACCATAGATGACGACGGCTGGCTACACTCTGGTGATTTAGGGGTAATGGACGACGAAGGTTTCGTTAGCATCGTCGGCCGCATAAAAGACATGATCATTCGCGGTGGCGAGAATATTTACCCCAGAGAAATTGAGGAGGTACTTTATCATCATGATGATATTCAGGATGCCGCTGTATTTGGGATCAAAGACGAAAAGTATGGTGAGGAAGTGTGTGTTTGGGTTCAACTTAAGCCCGGACACTATATTTCGGAAGAAGATATTCGTGTATTTTTAAAAGATAAACTCGCCTATTTCAAAGTACCAAAATACATCAAATTGGTTGACGCCTATCCGATGACGGTAACGGGTAAGCTACAAAAGTTTAAAATGAGAGATCAAATGGAGCAAGAGTTACATCAAACAGCGTAATTTGCGTTCGACATCTTTGTTGCCACGCAAAAGGGTTTTGCGTGGCAAATCAAATAATCCTCTAAAGCACAATCCTGCCAATAATCTCTTTAGTTAGCCTGCAACGAGTAAGAAGTTCGGTTTAATCAACACACATAAAAGCAATAAATTATTATCATTTTGTTTAACACCTATCGACTTTTGTACCCAAAAGATATAAAACAGTTTTGTTTCCATATACAGGACAATAACAATATGTTTAAATTATCAACAGTTGCCAGTCTTTTGGCATTAAGCTTTACATCGGGTGCTATGGCACAAATATCCTATCTTGAAGACACACGCGACCAAATTAGTATTCAAGATTATAGTTATGAACAAAAAGCGCTTGTAGCTGAGCAAGCGAAGCTATTGCTTGACGGTTTATACGTCAATAAATACGCAAAAAACCTGTACTACGGACTTTCTCCGGCCGGACACTTAGATCCAGTAGTTGCAGTAGACGACTTAATCAATAACATGGGAAATCTAAGTTCTTCTCAATTTCATCAGCAGCTGCAAAAGATCTTCTTATCTCAGCGAGATTTTCATTTGGACTATAACTACCCGGCACCAATGAAAAACTTTGTTTCTTTTGTGCCAGTTCATTTTGCACAAACCGTTAATGCAGATGGCAGCAAGGAAGTACGCGTAAACCGCATCTGGCAAAACTACACCGTACTTGCACCAGATACATCAACGGTTTCTTTAGGCGATAAAGTCATTGCATACAACGGCCAAGCAGTGACTGATGTGGTAAACAACACACTATTCCAAGGCGGTGGGGCTAACCCAGATGGCGGGTTTGTTGGTGCATTAAACAACTTAACTATCAAATCACATAATAAACAGATGCCGCCACAAAATGACGCGCTAACGCTTACTTTGGAATCTTACGAAACGGGCGAAATATATAGCGTTAACTTGCCTTGGTTGGTTTATAACGGAAATCCGAGCACACAAGCGAATACAGAAGATAATACAGCGCAGTTTACGAAAAGTATTAACTATGAATTTGCTACATTTAAAGAGTTAGAAGCGGCAGCTCAAGATAGTGCTTTTGCCCTAGCAGCCAATGCCACAGCTGAGCCGACGGTGACATGGAATAAAGTACAAGTAGACGGCGAGTCAGTCGGCTATATTAAGATTGCCTCTTTTTCACCAAAAAATGGAACTAATGCTGCCCTTGTTGCCATCATAGATATCTTAGATAACCAGTTGAGTGACACGAAAGCACTTATTATTGATGTTAGAAGCAACCCTGGCGGTAATATTCTATACAACGACTATTTACTACAACTGTTTACACCAAAACGTGTTACTCCATCTCATGTACGTTTTATAAACACACCTGAGAACCATCATATTCTAAATAATTCGCTGTTCGGTACTTACCTCAGTGATAATTGGCACCAAGTATTGGCTGACGTACAAGGTACTAATGAACAATACTCTGCTGCAACCTCATTCATGACAAAAGATGCAGCAAACCAGATTGGTCAGGCATACTATGGTAACGTGGGGGTTTGGGCTAACGCTAACACCTACTCTGCAGGTGATATGTTCACATGTGGTATGCAAGATAACGGTATTGCTACCGTATTTGGACAGCACGAACGTACTGGTGCAGGTGGCGCAAACGTAATTGAGCATGGTTTATTTGTACAGTACGTGGGTGCACCATATCAAGCGCTACCTTATGATCAAAGTATGCGGGTGTCTTGGCGTCAGTCAGTACGTCAAGGTCATCACATCAATGCGCTCATTGAGGATTACGGCTGTGTTGCCAATGAAGTTGTCAGTTATAACGTTGAAGACATATTCGATGGTGATGCTCAAGATTTCAATACGATCGCTCGTAAGTTACTCGCAAAACCCACGGCGCGCGCTACGGTAGCATTTAATTCAGATAGATTTGCGTCGGTTGCTGAGACTAACGGCGTGTATAATTTTGATGTAACCAATACAGAGTACGTAGACGTGTACATTGATGGTACTAAAGTAAAACGTATATCTGCATTTGCGTATGGTACCCGAGCTAAAACGATTAGCTACACATTACCAAGTAACGTAACGACAGGTACAGTGCAGTTTGTTGGGTTAGATAGTGGTAAAACACGTTTATGGAATTCAACGAGGTTTTTCTAAAACTTTAGCTACGATTAATTTCTAAATATGCAGCGGATTAAACCGCTGCATTTCAACCGCCTACATATTTCATGTAGCGCTTACATCACTCTGAAAACTTTGCTCAGTAAAACTCACACCCCCGCCGACAATATTTATAACAACCTGTTTTTATTGCACTTTTATTTTGGTTCATTTATTGCTGTTAATTTCTAAATTTTATATGAAGGAAACGAGCAATGACCAAGTGTCCATTAACCACCACAGCTGGTAATCCAATCGCCGATAATCAAAATAGTTTGACCGCAGGCCCTAGAGGCCCCTTATTGGTTGAAGATTACCAGTTAATCGAAAAACTTGCGCATCAAAATAGAGAGCGTATACCAGAGCGTACCGTGCATGCTAAAGGATGGGGGGCGTTTGGAACATTTACGGTAACAAACGATATAAGCCGATATACCAAGGCAAAGCTATTTGGTGAGATTGGTAAGCAAACTGACATTCTGATGCGCTTTTCAACGGTGGCGGGTGAAAAAGGGGCTGCGGATGCGGAGCGTGACGTTAGAGGTTTCTCGATAAAGTTTTACACTGAAGAAGGAAACTGGGATTTAGTTGGTAATAATACTCCCGTATTTTTTGTCCGTGATCCGTATAAATTCCCAGATTTTATTCACACCCAAAAACGCCACCCTAAAACGAACCTGCGTTCCAACACCGCACAATGGGATTTTTGGTCATTGTCGCCAGAAAGTCTGCATCAAGTATTAATTTTAATGTCTGACCGTGGCTTGCCAACGGATGTGAGACACATGAATGGCTATGGCTCTCACACCTTTAGTTTGATTAACGAAGAAAACCAAAGAGTTTGGGTGAAGTTTCATATGAAAACCCAACAAGGCCACCAGCACCTTACCGATGAAGAGTCAAAAACGGTGATTGGCGAAAGCAGAGAGAGTTTTCAAGAGGACTTGCTTGAGGCCATAGAGCGCGGAAATTATCCGAAATGGGATATGAAAATTCAGGTGATGACTGAAGCACAAGCAAAACAGTTCCAACACAATCCGTTTGATTTAACCAAAGTCTGGCCGCATGGCGACTTTCCGCTCATTGATGTTGGCACACTCGAATTAAATCGCGTACCAGACAATTATTTTGCAGAGATAGAACAAGCTGCATTTAGTCCGTCTAACGTGGTGTCTGGAATTGGATTTTCTCCCGATAAAATGTTGCAAGCACGCATTTTCTCCTATGCCGATGCTCACCGCTACCGACTTGGTACGCATTATGAGGCATTACCTGTTAATCGTCCAAAATGCCCAGTGCATCATTACCACAAAGACGGTGCAATGCGGTTCTTTAACAATGAACCCGGTGGTAACGAAGATGCCTACTACGAGCCTAACTCGATGGGTGGCCCAAAAGAGAGCCCAGAATATAAACGCCCTGCTCTTGAACTTGATGGAATGGCGGATAGATACGACCATCGCAAAGACAATGATGATTTTTCACAGCCTCGTGCTCTATATTGCCTATTTGATGATGCCCAAAAGCAGCGCTTGTACGGTAACATAGCACGTGCTATGGCGGGTGTACCTGAGCACATCATTGAACGCCAACTTGGGTTATTTAAATCTGTTCACGAAGAACTTGAAGCAGGTGTTAGAACAGCACTGAGTGAATAGTTCAGGGTTAACTACCTAATCCGAACAAAAAGCTAGCACCTGAAGTGCTAGCTTTTAAAGCTGCTAGATTTGTGACCATGCCTTTTTGGTTCCAAGCGCGTAAGCCCCTCCTATTACCAAACAAATTGAGGAACTCACCAGCCAAAACGTCATGCTGTTATCTGGGATCGTTGGCATGATAAAAACAAAGCCAATTCCCCTTATTAAAAAGATTGCACTTATTACACACAGGGCGATTTTAAGCATAGGTAATTGTCGGATCCGTTTCGCCCCTGAAAACGCGTAGCATGACCAGAGCAGTAAAATCGTAGCGATAACGGCAGTGATAAGGTGAGGATAAATAAACCCTTGCTCGGCCATAGTAGCCATTTCCTCACCAGCACCAAAAAATCGATACCAAGGTGCACCAAAGATGATGCAGCCAATGTGCGCCACTGCTGCAATGACTGTAGACACACCCGCGAAGAGTAAAAAATGGTTGGTCGTTTGAGTTTGCGCGTTCAAATTCATTTCCCTATATTGTCAACTTGCTTGAGTATCGCTGTTCTGCCTTTGCCTGTCGATAGATATGCGCTCAACCGGTTTTATTTGTAGGTCGTGATTTATCTGACCAAAGGATTTCTGCCGCCTAAGATACGGCATTAAAACCCAAAGATCGCGGGGTGAACCCGCTCCCACCCTACATACGTTTAGTAAAAAGTGAAGTCAATAGAATAAACCTGTGAAGCTTATTATTTGTAGGTCGTGATTTATCACGACAAAGAGATTTCCGCCGCCTGAAATACGGCATTAAAACCAAAAAGATCGCGGGGTGAACCCGCTCCTACCAGAAATTGAGCTTTTAGGACAATATTTGCTTTAGCAGCGCAGCTGACTGGTAGATTGTGATTTATCACGACAAAGAGATTTTCGCTGCTTAAGATACGCCATTAAAACCCAAATATCGCGGAGTGAATCCGCTCCCACCCGATATGGGTTGGTGCAATGACAACGCTATGCTTTAGGTGCAACGAGAGGCAGATCAAACTGCACCATTAGTCCGCCCTTTTCGCGATTAAATAGCTTAAGTTGTCCACCGTGGGCAATAGCAACTTCATTACAAATACTCAATCCTATGCCTGTGCCACTGGGTTTTGTGGAAAAAAACGGCAGTACTGCGTTTGCTAGCTTTTCTTCTTCCATCCCTGCGCCTCTGTCAACAACTACAACGATTAGTCGTTGGTAGTCAACCAGCAGCTTTACGCCTATTTCGCCTACCTCTGAGCCTGACTCGTGTGCATTCTTTATTAGGTTTATGAGTACCTGCTCTACCTGTACCGAGTCAAAAAAAGCACGCTCAACTGGGAGCGGCGCGAGCAAAGTAAAAGCGTAAAGTTTATTAACGGTATCGAGAATAGGCTGCAGCGCTTGCTCGGTAATATTAGGGGCTGGCAATCTTGCAAACTCGCTATATTTAGCAACAAACTCACTCAAGTTCTCGGTACGGCGATTAATGGTTGCCAACATATCGGGAAGCAGTTGGATCAGGGCATGGTTTTGTTCTTTACCACTGCGCTCAACAATCGTATTTGCCGAGTTGGTCAACGAAGAAATGGGCGCTAATGAATTATTGAGTTCATGACTGATAAGACGGATCGCATTTTTCCAAAGCCCTACCTCTTGGCGGCTCATTTCGCTAGATAGGTTTTGACACATTAACAATACATGTGGCTGGTGGTTGAGTGTGATACTCTGCCTTGAAAAGTAATAGCTCTGCTTTTCATCATTGGCTTGAAAGGTCACAAACCCGGATTCTTTTTGTAGCAAAATAGTTTGCAGCTTAGGATCTGCATTCGCGATGGCATGATGAAGTACAAGGCCACTTAAAGATTTTTTGTTATTGAGTAATTTCCCAGCTTTGTCGTTGGCATATACAACCTGATCAAACTGATTGAGTAATATAATCGACACCGGCGACACCTGCAAAATGGTATCGAGTAGTAACTCCCTTTGGCTAGTAGCGTGGCGCTGCTTTTTTAGTGTTGTCGATAAACGATTATATTCCAAAATTAGATCAGACATTTCTATGCTTTCAAAATGCGTAATTTGAACTGAAAAGTCTTGATCTTTAAAACTGCGGATCCCGTCCGTTAAGCAATCTATGATCCGTTGTTGGCGAGAGAAAAAGTAACTGATACCGATAACGCCTACTACCGCCGCAACAAGTAGCCCCAGTGGAATTGCCAGAGTAAATGGTATTGCAAATAAAGCTGCCAGCCATAGAATAGCCGCAAACACTAATAGTGATACAAATAGGCATGCAGACACCACTGCTTGAAGAGACACCATCATTTTAAGCCAAACTTCTCCATTCTCCGGTATAGTGCTTGCCGACTTAACCCTAGCTTTCTTGCGGCTTTACTGACTACGCCATCAGCGCTGTCTAATGCGGCTTCGATATCTGCTTGTGTATATTCAAGCGGCTCTTCATGTTGTGGTGTTTGAATTGCTAAATGCTCACATTCAATTTCTTGCCCGGGACTCAATAGCACAGCACGACCTATGGTGTTTTCAAGCTCCCTGACGTTTCCAGGCCAAGTATGATGCTTTAACTGCTTCATTGCCGCGTTGCTTATCGTTTTATTGCTCGGTAAAAAATGCTCCACCAACACCGTAATATCTTCTTTTCGTTCAGACAATGGCGGCAGTTTAAGCTCAATCATATTGATCCGATAATACAAGTCTTCTCTAAAACTACCTGCGCGAATGGCCTCTGGTAAATTACTGTTGGTGGCACTTATTACCCTTACGTTGACCTTTTTTGTCACCGTGCTGCCAACGCGCTCAAACTCACCGCTTTGTAAAACCCTCAGTAACTTTTGTTGCCCTGCCAAAGACAAGTTACCGATTTCATCCAAAAACAAGGTGCCACCATCGGCGGCTTCAAAGCGCCCAGCCCTCGATTTTTGTGCGCCTGTATAAGCACCACTTTCCACCCCAAATAACTCGGCCTCAATTAGGTCCGCTGGAATGGCCCCCGCATTCACTTTAATAAAGGGTTTATGTTTATAGCTGCTATTGGCTTGCACGATTTCTGCAATTTTCTCTTTGCCTGCGCCGTTTGGTCCTGTGATCAGAATTGGCGCATCGGAGTGCGCAACCTGAGTCGCCATTTCAAGTAAACTCAACATGGCCGGATCGGCAACCACCACACCACACAGGTCGTATTGCGCTTTTAGCTTTTGTAATCTGACATTGCGCTGATTAGCAGCACTACTCACCTGCTCTTGCAATTCACGCATTTCGAGCAAATTTTTCACTGAGGTGACGAGTTTATGGTCTTTCCAAGGTTTGGCTAAGTAGTCTGCCGCACCATCTTTTATTAGCTCTACCGCCATTTCAAGGTTTGTCCAAGCCGTCAATAAAATGATTGGCAAATCAGGCTCTAAATCTCGAATGGCTTTATACAGGGCTTTACCTTCCGCACCGCTGGTGGTGTCTCGGGTAAAGTTCATATCTTGAATAACTAAGTCGAACTGTTTGCTACGAACCTTCTCTAGGCCCAGCTGCGGAGAGGTAACACCTTCACACGGAATATCATTGAGCAACAAAAGGACTTTAATGGCTTGAATTACATCCGGATTATCGTCAATTACCAATACACTCATGAACGCTTTTTATCCTAATTTGTAGATTTAGCCCCTTTCGGGGCTTTGTTGTTTTTATTCTTAACTGGATTTCGTTACTTGCGCCGGGGACACTTTCGCAGCTTCTTTGGCAGGCAGGTACACCGCCAATGTACTCACAAGCCAAGTAAAAATAGCTACCCCAACCAATAACGGGATCTCTACCACACTTTGCACGCGAACATTATTCATCAAAAAATAGTAAAGCAAAATCGAGAGACCAAAGCCTAGCACTAAACCGATAAAGACTAAAATTGTATTTTCTTTAATTAAAGACCACATCACTTTACCTTTAGATGCACCTAACGCACGAAGGACACCATGATCTTTCTTTCTTAGGCTAACAGAAAAGCTGACAAGTGCGATAATACCAAGCGCGGTGACCACGCATGCTATGATGCTTATACCTGCCATGGTGAGTGCAAAGGTGCTACGGCCATCCCACAAACGTTTTTTTGCTCTGGCAACAAACTCTACTCGCTCAACCATTCGTCCGTTGGTGTGATAAAGTGCCGTTTCAACTTCTTCTAGCACTCGCTCAGACACGCCTTTTTCAACTCTGACTAAATAATTGGCCCGTTGACGGTTACCCCAAATGACTTCAGGTACAACCCCCGAATTGTAGGGTTGTTGATTGTATGTTGCCCCTTCTCCAAGCATTTTACCTTTATAAACACCAACTACTTGATGTGGAATGCGTTGTCTTGAAATATACACCGTCTGTCCAAGGGCAGAATCATCACCAAATAAGGATGTGGCAAGGTCGTCACTAATCATAATAACGCCTGCATTTTTTGTTGCCTCATCACCTTTGATAAATTCGCTGGCATAAAATCTACGCCCCTCAACGAGCTCCAGCCCAAGCACATCCACCCCTTTTTCATCTAAGCCAAAGTAGCCGAACACGCTGTAGTCTGTTTCTGGTTGGGTATCTTTAAAAATGGTCCATCCAGGGCCTAAGCTGTTTAATACCAGCTCTCTACCAGCATAAGATGCGGCGACGACCCCCGGAACATTTTCAATCGCTTGAATATCCTTTTCAATAAGTGACTGCACGTCTACCGAGGTATCAAATACTCTCGTCGTTACATTGAGAATTTGTTGCTCTTCCAACTTTGAAGGAATTAGCCAGTTTTGCAGCGTTGCATAGCTAATAAACGCGGTATTGCTGACAATCATCACGGTGATCGCGATTTGTAGAATAATTAACAGTGCAATACTTTTTTGCTTTAAGATCAGTTTCAAAATATGTTTAATCGCCATACTTACCCCCTTAACTCTGTAGCTGGTGATACACGGCTACTACGATACACCGGATATAATCCAGATATCCCAACCGCCAAGAAAATACCTGTCGTCGTCCAAAGTGCCAGCTCACCATCGAACTGATAGATTTGACGAACTTGCTCGGCAAACGCCATATAATCCGTCTGATACATACGCAAATGGAACATCAACTCGAGTCCTGCAAATGCTAGTACAAAACCAAGCATGACAGAGGCAACTGTGAGCATCAAAATCTCTAAAAAGTGAATTTGCATTATGACCCCACGGTTTGCGCCGAGCGCTCGATAGAGGGAAATAAGCTTGCGATTAGCTTGGAATTTTGCGAGCAGAATGCCAACGGTATTAACTAAACAAATGCCAAATAGTAAATACGCAAACGTCAGGTAAATGGCTTCCCATGCCATAAAACGCTGGATCAAAATATAGAGCTCGCCCATGCTATAAAAGTCGGTAAGATTTTTATGTTGAAAGCGACCGACCGCTTGCTGATTTGCAATATAGCTATTCAACCACGTTTTTAATTCCGCGAGGTGTGCTGTTCCCATATCATTTTGGTATTGGAACCAAACCGTCAAATAACCACATTCAGCACTTTTCAGCATGTCGATATTGCCGCTACGCGGGTTAGTTTCGGTGTATAAATCGTCGGTTCTACACGATACTTGCCCTGTTCGTGGAAAGTTTTGCGCATAGGCATAATTTAGCGGGATAAAAGCATCGTGATTGTAATTATTACTAAAGCTCAAATCTTGGAAACGACGTTTATAATTGCTTAAATCAACCACGCCCACGACTTGTATTTGTTCGCCTTGAACTTGAATAAACTGCCCGACAGAATTCGCGCCGCCAAATAAATGATCATTAGCATTTTTACTGATCACAGCGACCGCTTCACCACTTTGCTGGCTTTGTTCACTCCAAGAAGCTCCGTGAATAAACGGTGCATCTAGTACACTAAACATCTCTCTATCTGCAGCAGAAGCTTCTACACTAATAGGCCTAACTGAGTTATCCGCCAGCCCTACAATAAACTCCGTGGTGTAGTTAAATGATAGATGCTCGTATGGTATATCTGCTTGCTTAAGCGCCTCTGCATCTTGATATGTCCAGCGAGGAAATTGGTTAAAATCGACAACGTCTTGGTCGCCATCAAAAAAATTCATGCCCGCGGTGTACAAGTAATCACCCTTATGACCAATCACCTCACTGCTGCTTTGTTTTACAATGGCTGACATCGTCAACATTAACGTGATCCCAACTGCAAGGTTGATCACCATCAGTGCACTTAGCTTGGGTTTTTGCTTTAATCCCTGCCAAGCTAACAGTATTAGCTCTTTCATTGCTTGCTCCTACACTGCCAATTCGGTTAACTGAGATTTAGTGATGTCGGTTAACTCACCATCAAGAATTTGGATATTACGACCCGCTCTTCGAGCCAGCTCATTGTCATGGGTTACCATAATCAATGTGGTGCCCGCCTGATTCACTTCTTGTAATAAATCCATCACTTGCCTTGCCATTAAGCTGTCTAAATTACCCGTTGGTTCATCCGCTAAAAGGAAGCGCGGTTTCCCCGCCAGTGCTCTGGCAATAGCCACACGCTGCTGCTGCCCACCACTCAACTGTGCCGGATAGTGCTTCATTCGACTTGCAAGCCCCACGAGTTCAAGCGCTTCTTCAATGCGCTTTTTACGCTCACAGGCTTTTATTCCCCTAAAAATAAGGGGGACTTCAACGTTGTCATATAAAGATAAGTCGCTGATAAGATTAAAGCCTTGGAAGATAAAGCCAATTTTCTCGTTTCGTAGTTGTGATAGCTTTTTATCGTTAAGATTGGCAACGTTTTCACCATCTAGAAAATAGTCACCGCGCTCAAAACGCTCTAACAAACCGGCAATGTTCAAAAAGGTCGTTTTGCCTGATCCTGACGGGCCTGTGACCGCAATAAACTCCCCTTCTTCAATGGTTAGATTGACATTGCTGAGTGCATGGGTCTCAATCAGATCTGTGCGATAAATTTTGCTTACTTCATTCATTTTTAACATTGTCTATTCCTTCTCATTCTTATTCGGTACGCAAGATGAAGCTACTTCCCGAGTAACACTCGCGCTTTGTTATTGAACGGATCTAAACTTGAGATCACGATTTCTTGTCCTTCATTCAGGCCCTCGATAATCTCAACTTCAGAAATACTTTTTACACCGAGCTGAATGGGTGTTTGATCAGCCTGCTCACCGACAACCGCATAGGTAAAACGCCCAGCGCCGGTTTCAACAAATGCACCACGTCTTACTTTGAGCACGTCTTGCTTTTGTGACAGGATAATTCTTGTAGATACCTTTTGGTTTTGGCGAAGACCACTTGGTTGTTCATCAAAACGTACTCGCGCACTTACGCGGCCGGCTTCAATTTCAGGGGAAATAGCGACCAGTTTTGCATGATATTGGTATTGATTGATAAATACTTCAGCGGCCATGCCGACCCCCAAATTGTCGGCGTAAGTTTCTGGTATTTGCGCTTCAACCTCAAGCTCTGAAAGGTCAACCAAGGATATTAGCGCCGCATCTCGCTGTACAAACTGCTTTTGCTGGACATGCACCGTACCAACAATACCCGACAACGGCGATATAATGTTAAGTGCCGCTACCTGACGCTGCACTTCTTCTAAAATATGCTGTTGCCTGGTTAAGCTCAACTCGCTACTTTTTAGCTCAAACGCAAGTCGCTCTTGCTCAAGCTTTAGCGAATCGATGGCGTGACGCTCTTGTAGCTGCGCGCGCTTAAGTTCAACCATTGACTGTTCAAGCTCTAGTTTTGAGATAATTTGCTTTTCGATGCTTTGTTTTGAGCGTGCCATTTCCCGCTCTGCCGCTTCTAAGTCTACTTTCGCCATTTCCATGCGTTGTTCGGTATCGAGTAGCTGCTGTTTAATCGAGATCCTTTGGCGCTCAACTTCCGTTTGTAAACGTTCAAATGTCGCCTCTTCTTGTAGTAAACGGTTGGTTAGCTCTGGACTGTCGATATTAAGCAACGCTTGCCCCGCTTTGATGGCATCACCGGGTTTAACATTGAGTGTTACTGTGCCCGATGCGATGGCGTATAAGTCTGGATTATTGGCAGCGAGCGTACGCCCTTCAACGCGAATATCTTCGCTGATATCTCCTCTCACTACTGTGGCGAGACGTACTTGCTCGCGCGATACGGTCTGCTCTGCTGACAGAATCGTGTTAATGCTTGGCCAAGTACTGGTTAATCCAGCTAAGGTGATGCCAACGGCCAACAACGCAATCACCGGCTTTTTTATGGTTCGCTTTTTTGCGATTTGTTTGTCTTGCGCACTTGTATCTTTAATCATGCTACCTCCTTGCGGACAAGTGGGTGTCCGCGATTATCATGAATAACTAATAACAAGTAGCGTGCCAGAATTTATACTGTTGTTTTATATGATATTTATGAGATTTAACGGCTTTATTCAAGGGGATTGGACGGACACCGGACAGTTTGCGGACAATAGCTGAACGTAACTAAAACTTGCTGTTCGTGACTTACCGCAACATCAAATTTTAGTGGGAACCACAATTAAAAGATCGCGGGGTGAACCCGCTCCCACCTAATATTGCTGCACGCTTAACACAAGTTACTCTAATAGCTCAGCAGCACCGCTAGATCGCGACTAAAACTGGTAGATCATGATTTAGCGACATCAGATTTTAGAAGGAGCAGCACTCCAAAAAATCCCAGGGTGAACCCGCTCCTAACTAATGTTGATGCGCCTTTAGCGTTAAGGGTAACCTGCTAACACAAAAACTATTGGTGCTGGCTCACATCCCACAATTGCTTTAACTCTTCTATAATGGCGGGGTCGTCAATGGTAGATGGCACGACAATGTCTTCTCCGTCTACCAGCTGGCGTAGGTTCTTTCTAAGAATTTTACCTGAACGGGTTTTGGGTAAACGCTCAACCACTTTAATGGTTTTAAGACAGGCAATCGCGCCGATTTTTTCGCGGATCAGGCTTCTTATTTCCTCGGCAATGGCCGTTTCAGTGGTGTTTACGCCATCTTTCAGTACCACCATGGCAATAGGCACTTGGCCTTTTAGCTCGTCTTTACCGGCAAATACAGCGCATTCTGCAATTGCATTGTGGCCTGCAACGATCTCTTCCATTTCACCGGTTGACAGTCTATGCCCGGCTACGTTTATTACGTCATCGGTGCGGCCCATAATAAACAGGTAGCCGTCTTCATCAAAATACCCACCGTCGCCAGAAAGATAATAACCGGGGTACTGTGATAAGTAACTGCCTTTAAAGCGTGCTGTATTATTCCAAATGGTGGTTAAACAACCAGGGGGAAGTGGCAATTTAACCGCAACAACACCTTGTTGATTGACTTCACATGGACTGCCGTTCACATCAAGGATCTCAACTTGATAGCCCGGTGTAGGAACTGTGGCACTGCCCGCCTTTGTAGGCATTAATTCGATCCCAACTGGGTTACACGCAATTGCCCAACCCGTTTCCGTTTGCCACCAGTGGTCGATTACCGGCAGCTTTGTGGTGGACTGTAGCCAGTCGTAGGTAGCAGGGTCGAGTCGTTCACCAGCTAAAAATAGTGCTTTTAGACTGCTGGTGTTGTAGTTAGCCAAGAGGGCTGCGCTCGGATCTTCTTTTTTTATGGCACGAAATGCCGTAGGTGCACTAAAAAGTGCAACCACTTGGTATTCTTCGACCACTCGCCAAAACGCCCCTGCATCTGGAGTTTTAATCGGTTTTCCTTCGTATAATACGCTGGTGCAACCATAAATCAGCGGGCCATAAACAATATAAGAATGCCCCACAACCCAGCCAATGTCGGATGCAGCCCAAAACACTTCACCGGGCTCCATGCCGTAAACGGTTTTCATACTGTAGTTTAATGCCACAGCGTGACCGCCCTGCTCTCGCACTACTCCTTTGGGTGTGCCTGTGGTGCCAGAGGTATACAAAATATAAAGCGGATGGGTGCTTGGTAACGGCACGGCATCAAAGAATTCTGGCGTGTTTGCCACCACCGTCCAGTCTAAGTCTCTTGGCGACGAAATCTGCGCTTGGTATGCCTCACGCTGTAACACAATGCAATGCTCTACTTGATGCTTTGCCAACGAAAGCGCTTCATCCAACATAGGTTTGTATTCAATTGTGCGGCCTATTTCAATTCCGCAAGAAGCGCTGATCACCAGTTTTGGTTTCGCATCATCTATTCTCACCGCAAGTTCATGAGGTGCAAAGCCGCCAAACACAACCGAATGTATAGCCCCCACGCGCGCACAAGCAAGCATGGCAACGACAGCCTCAGGCACCATGGGCATATAAATTACCACCCTATCCCCTACACTTACACCAAGCTGATTTAAGCCAGCCGCAAAATGGCTCACTTGAGAGAGCAACTCTCGATAGCTAATTTTGCGTTTGGTACTGGTCACCGGCGAGTCATAAATTAGCGCGGTTTGCTCGCCTCGGCCTTGATGTACATGGTAGTCGAGTGCCAAATAACAGGTATTCATCAAACCATCACTAAACCAATGACTCAGTCCCTCTTGGTCTTGGTTATGTCCGATTTTTGGTGGCGTATGCCAATCAAGCCGTGCCGCTTCTTTAAGCCAAAACGCTTCTGGGTCTTGGGTAAATGTTTGATATGCCTGTTGATAGGTTGTTGTTGTCATAATAAGTTACTCAGTTTCGCTGGAACTTAGTAAAGATAGATAAAAAACCGCCAAGTTTTGATGAGACTTTAGTCTTGCGAGGATGATGTGGATCAATGTTGGGGGCGTTAGATATGATTATGTTTGGGTAAGGAGCTGTCTCTAGTACGGGTGTTAATAAGCACTTGTTCTTCTAATTAGATATAAATGTAATCACAGCGTCCTGAACAATAGCCATGAGAATAGATATGACTATTATTCAGAAATCCACTAGGGCCAATACAACCAAATTTACCTACTGCTCGCTTTCAAGCTTTAGCAGCAGCGCTTTAATATCATCCTTTGCGCCGGTGATATGTTTTCTCAAAAAGTCACAGGCCCCTCTGGTATTTTTATCGCGGCATAGCTCTAATAGTTGGCGGTGCTCCTCTGGTGCGGTTTTTATGCCGCCGGCAAGTAGGATGTGCATGCGCACGTAGCGCTCCGAGTTTTTACTGTACACATCCACCAGCTCACGGGTTTGTGGGCGCTGTGCTTTGCTGTAGAGTTTGCTGTGAAATTCGGCATTAAGCTTACCAGTTGCCAGTTGGGTATCTCCAGCGGCGGTGGCTTCTTCAAGCTCGGCTAAAATGGCTTCGGCTTCTAGCAGATCGCGTGCGGTTAACTGGTCGATTGAGTGACGTAACAGCTCAGCTTCCAACAATGCGCGTAGATCAAATATTTCATCGATTTGTTCAGCACTTAAGCGCGTGACCGTCGCACCTTTGTGCGCTTCAAAGTTAACTAAGCCTTCGGCTTCTAGTTGCAGGAGTGCTTCTCTAACAGGAATACGGCTTACATTTAACTCATCTGCCAGCGCGGCTTGCCTCAGCGGCTCGCCCGCTTTGATTTCGCCAGTGAGGATTTTTTCACGAATTGCTTCAGCAACTAATTGAGTTCGAGTTTTATGTACAATCGCCATAGTATTTAGTAATTATTGTTTTATGAACTCATTATAAACGTATCTGAGTTCAAATTGCATGTTTGTCGAGTATATAAGTTTGATGTGCGAATTATGTCTGAATAAAAAAGCCCATAGCAGTACTATGGGCTTGGTTTGCTTAACTTTGTATACAAATTGGTCTTACGAATCGTTTGAGCGCTTCTAGCCCTACCGATGTTGAACGTACATCGGTTGATGACGGAAACGGCCCACCATGGTTCATAGTGGCACACACTTCAACGCCCGTTGGCATTTGCCCGTAAATCAATCGACCTACGCGGTATTGTAACGCCTCTATGATGTCTTCGGCTTGATGTAGGTCAGACTCAGTGCCATGAATACTGGCGGTGAGCTGTCCATCTAAATCTTCGATTAAGCCTTCAAGCTGCGCTAAGTTGTCATAGCTCACCACTAAAGCACTTGGCCCAAATACTTCTTCTTTAAGCGTTGCATCGGTTGCAAAGCTTTCACTATCCGTTAGGAACAAGTGGGCGCTTGCGTGAAACGGCTGTGCTTGTTCGCTGGAACTCAACAGCGTTACCTGAGGGTGTGCTTTTAGCACCGCAGTGCTGTTTTGATAAGCTTTTAAAATACCCGGAGTCAATAAAGTATCAGAAGGTGCTGCGCTAATATTTTGCTTAGCCGTCTCGATAAATGTTTGTGAATGATTGCTTGGCACCAACCAAATACCGGGGCTAGTACAAAATTGACCATTACCCATAAGTAAGGACTGGACAAATTGTGCACCAAGCTCTGCGCCTTGCGACTGTACCTTTTCAGGTAAGACAATTTGCGGGTTTACGCTGCCAAGCTCACCGTAAAGCGGGATAGGTTCATGGCGCTTCGCGATGGTGTCTTGCAATGCTTTTGCAACGCCAAAGGAGCCTGTAAATCCAACCGCTTTGATAGGCTCGGCTTTAACCAGCCAATGCGCGACATCGTATGCTTTCGCTTGCAGCATTGAAAACACCCCGCTTGGCATATCGCACTTGCTTATTGCTGTGGCGATGGCCTTAGTCATTAGCTCACACGTTGCTGGATGCGCTGGGTGACCTTTATATACCACAGGGCAGCCAGCGGCTAACGCAGCTGCGGTATCGCCCCCGAGCGTAGAGAAGGCATACGGGAAGTTTGACGCGCCAAACACCGCAACAACGCCAATAGGAATATGCTTAAGCTGTGTTTTTGGCTTAGGCAGCGGCGTGCGATTTGGGTCCGCTTGCTCTTCCTTTGCAAGGCAAAGCTCAGCTAGGTTATCTCTCAGCGCTGCGGCAAATGCGTTTAATTGGTTTACCGTGCGGCCACGCTCGCCCTCGAGTCTTGGCCTTGGCAGGTTAGTTTCTGCCATTGTGGTAGTTATTAGCTCGTCACCTAAGGCAAGAACTTCTTGCGCTATGGTCTCTAAAAACTCTGCTCGAGCAGTCATCGACGTTTTACGATAAGCCTTAAAAGCCTGCTCTGCTGCATTAACGGCTTCCTCTACTTGTGCTTCACTAGCGTTAAAAAATGGTTGCGTTAACGCTTCATTGGTTGCAGGGCAAAACGCGTAAAACGTTGTTGCCGTTTGTGCGGCTTGCCACGCACCGTTAATGTAGCTCTTTCCTGATAAATTCATTGTTAGCTCCTGTTTTCTTTCAGTCTTAATGGCTAGGGCCTGTTGATCTTTCAAGTTTGTTTTTGCAGCAAAGGCCAACAAGCCCTAGAGCACCTGAAAACCAAATGCATACGGATCTTCGCCATCTACAGTGATACAATTACTCCCCGTTTGACGTGCCCAACCTTGAATACTTGGCAGAATTGCGGCTTTTCCCGCCACTTCAGTTGTGCCTTCGACCTTACCGATAAATTGGCTGCCTATGATGCTCTCGTGAACAAACGTATCGCCATCTTTTAGCTGTCCTTTTGCAAACAGCTGTGCCATTCGTGCACTTGTGCCTGTGCCACAAGGCGATCTATCAATCGCTTTATCGCCATAAAATACCGCGTTGGCCGCATGACTATCTGGATGTTGTGGCTTGCCTGTCCATAACACATGGGAGGCGCCACACACGGTGGAGTCTTCAGGATGAATTGGGTTTATTTGTGCGTTAACTGCCGCGCGCACTTTGGGGCTCCACGCCAGTAATTCGGCAGCACAGCTTTGATCCACACCAGCAAATAGACTTTGAGGCTCAACAATAATGTAAAAGTTACCGCCATAGGCAATATCAACGATGAGCTCCCCTAGCCCATCAACGTGGACAGGCACCGCTTGGTACGCCAAAAATGCCGGCACATTGTAGAGCTTTACCCAAGTCACTTTACCAGCCTTCATCTCATAATAGGCATTCACACGCCCCGCAGGGGTGTCAAGCTTGAGTACACCCTGTTCCTTTGGAGTAATAAGACCGCTTTCAAGGCCAAAAGTAACTGTCCCGATAGTGCCATGCCCACACATAGGCAAGCACCCAGAGGTTTCGATAAATAGGATTGCCACATCCCCATCAGCAGTGGTCGGTGGATATAAAAAGGCACCCGACATCATGTCATGGCCTCTGGGCTCAAACATCAGTGCGCGCCTTATCCAATCGTAGTCACGTAAAAAATGTTGGCGCTTTTCACTCATGCTCTCGCCCAAAAGCGTTGGATGACCGCTTGTGACCAAGCGCACGGGATTGCCACAAGTATGACCATCTATACAATAGTAGGTGCCTAAAATCATACGCTTAGTCCAAGTTATATTGGCTTAAGTCAATTCGATTTGCCATCGCTTCATCGTACAAACGACTCACGTAAGCCTTTTGTTCTTGGGTGAGTGGCAATCTTGGAGAACGAGTCACTTCACTACCACGTCCAGCCAAATGTTCTGCATATTTGATGCACTGCACCAGTGTCGGAATAGTATCTAAGCGTAGCAAAGGTAAAAACCAACGCCACAGCGCGCGCGCTTCCTCATAGCGACCTTGTTCAGCAAGCTTATAAATAGCCACTGACTCGCGTGGGAATACATTGGTCAATCCCGAGATCCAACCTGTCGCGCCAAGCATTAGGCTTTCCAGTGCGATATCATCAACACCACCAAATACCACGTAGCGATCGCCAAATGCGCTAAACAGCTCACTAATACGGCGGGTATCTTCCGTCGCCTCTTTTACAGAAATAATATTGGGCTCTTCAGCTAAGGTTTTCATGCCCTCAATAGACACATCGACACCGTAGGTCACCGGATTGTTGTATATCATAATAGGTAATGCTGTGCTTCGCGCTACCTGTTGGTAATGATGAATCGCTTCGCGCTCGGTTGAGCGGTAGACCATCCCCGGCAATACCATTAGTCCATCTATGCCGAGCGCTTCTGCATCCTTGGCAAACTCGACAGCCAGTGCAGTTGTGGTTTCAGCCACACCACTAAGTAGTGGCACTCTATCGCCTACCACTTCTGTTGCGGCTTTTAAAACTTGGCGTTTCTCGTCAGCCGTGAGTGAGCAGTTTTCACCGACGGTGCCTAATACTATGATGCCATGAACCCCTTCGTTAATCAGGTTATCTATCATCTCTTTGGTAGTATCAAAGTTGATGCTTTCATCATCATGGAATTGAGTGGTTACTGCTGGATATACACCCTGCCAATTTACGTTCATGGTTCTCGCCTTTCATTAGGTTGTTTAGCTATTGTGCTTGCCATCATAGGTATATTGTATACAATAATCAATATTCAAAAGAGAGATTTTTTAGCCATCAACTCAAATGACTGGCCTAAACGTCTGTAATCTTATGATTTATAAGTGGTAATTTTTTCTTTTTGGTATTTAAACGAGGCCTGAGTGATGTCTATGTGGAAATACAATTTAGGATGGTGAGGTGAATTGTGGAAAGTAATAATAAAATTGCAGTGATCGGCGCAGGGATCATTGGGATCACCACCGCGCTGCAATTAGCTCAACGAGGCCACGCTGTTACCTTGTTCGATAAAAACCGGCCCGCGGAGGGATGCTCTAAGGGTAACGCTGGGCATTTTGCCACAGAACAGGTATTCCCCATGGCTGATGCAGCTTTACTAACAAAAGTGCCTGCCATGTTAGTCAATCCGGTGGGGCCTTTGCGAATAGAGACCACCTCTTTGCTCAAAAATATTCCTTGGTTTCTACGATTCTTAAAGCAAATGAAAAGTAGCTGTTTCAACAAAGGTACAATCGCACTTAGAAGTTTAAATGAACGCGCACTACCCGCATACCAGCGTTTACTTGGTGATAAGTATCATACACTTATATCTAGCAACGGCAGTTTACTGGTATTTGAAGATGACGAAAGCTCTGCGCGTCAAAGCTATAAAAAATATGCAGAACAAGACATCTCAGTGAGCTTACTTACAGGTGATCAAGCCCGAGAAATGGAGCCGAGCCTATCAAGTACCATTACCTCGGCACTGTATTTTGATAAAGTCGCGCATAGCACAGATCCCTACGCTCTCTGTTTGACGTTATATGAGCAGTTTATGGAGCTAGGGGGAGCATTCCAACAAGGCTCGATCGACAATATTACCCACACAGAGCATGGCTACACACTCAACTCGAATAACCACAAGATGGCCTTTAACAAAGTCGTTGTGGCAACGGGTGCTGCAAGTAAAACGCTCTGTGCGTCTTTAGGTTACTCACTGCCCATGATTGCCGAGCGCGGTTATCACAACATGTTGGCAGTGAATAATACGCTTACACGACCTGTCGCATCAAGTGAGCGAGGGTTTATCATGACGCCCATGTCACCAGGTTTGCGACTGGCCGGAACGGTAGAATTTGCTGCACTGGAGAGTAAACCCAACTACAGCCGTGCTCGCGTATTATTACATCACGCAAGTATTCTATTAAGGCAACCTCTGCCACAACATAGTGAAGCGCTTTGGGTTGGCTGCCGTCCCTCACTCCCAGATTATTTACCTGTCATCGGACAAGCGCCAAATCATCACAACCTGTATTTTGCACTGGGTCATCAGCATTTAGGACTGACCCAAGCCGCAATTTCAAGTGAATGTATCGCAGATCTTATTGACAACAAGCCCAACGACATCGATCTTACTCCCTTTAGTATTGCTCGATTTAATTAGTAATAGCAATTTGCTTGATTAAGAGGTCTATTTGAAGCAAGAAAATTTTACCGATAGCAAGGCAAAAATTTTGTGATTTAGTTACGCTAAATAAGAAATTTTTAACGCAGTTAGCGTAAAATTTACTCCTTCAAATTGAGCAAGTATCAAGTCAAATTGATATATAGGATCACAAAAATGAAAGGTATTGCATACCAGAGCGCGCAACAGGCGCTAGATAACTTAGAAGATATGACCAAAGGCGTAGCGCCAATTGGCGAAAGCGAGTATTTAGCAAGAATAGAGAAAGCTCAACAATATATGCAGCAGAACAACATTGATGCACTCTATTTAAATGCTGGTACAAATTTAAAATACTTTACTGGTTTGCAGTGGTACGCCAGTGAGCGTTTGGTCGGTGCTATTTTACCCGCCAATGGACAAGTTCAGTTTATCGTCCCATTTTTCGAGATCGGCTCAATCAAGGATTATTGGCTGATTGAAGGTCCTATTCATGCTTGGCAAGAAGAAGAATCTCCTTACCAGCTCGTCGCAAACGTACTTAACACACTCAATATTGATAGCACAGGCACACTCGCCATTGACGAAAGCACTGCGTTTTTTGTTGCTGATGGGATCAGACTCGCGGCACCTGAGCTTTCGCTTATCAATGCAAAGGCAGTAACCGCGCATTGTAGAATGCATAAATCGGCCAATGAAATTGCCCTTATTCAACGTGCAATGGACATGACACTTGCCGTACATAAAGCAACGGCATCTATGCTGTATGAAGGGATCACGACAACCGAAGTTGAAGCCTTTATTAATGAAGCGCACAAAAAAGTGGGGGCGCCGGGCAATTATTTTTGTATTGTGCTATTTGGTGTGGCGTCGTCATTCCCACATGGTGTAAAAAATCCACAAACGCTGAAAAAAGGCGATGTGGTTCTCGTCGACACTGGCTGTAAGTTACACGGCTACCTTAGTGATATTACCCGTACTTATGTTTTTGGCGACCCCAGTGAAAAGCAAAAGTCCGTTTGGCAAATCGAGAAGCAAGCGCAAATTGCAGCATTTAATGCAGCCAAAATTGGTGCGCCCTGTGGCGCTGTTGATAAGGCCGCGAGAGAATATATTGCCAGCAATGGGCTTGGTCCTGATTATCAACTACCAGGTTGCCCGCATCGCACTGGGCATGGCATCGGCTTAGATATCCACGAATGGCCTTATTTAGTCAAAGACAACCCAGAACCGCTTGCAGCCGGAATGTGTTTTTCAAACGAACCTATGCTGGTTATTCCTGATGAATTTGGCATTCGCTTGGAAGACCATTTCTATATGACCGACGAAGGTCCACGTTGGTTTACTGAACCTGCACATAGCATAGAAAATCCTTTTGGGGTTGAATAACCCTAGCGATAGCTACATGGTGAGATGCTCTGATAAGCAATTCACCATTTATCGTGATTGATTTAAGCAGGGGTTAATTGGTATAAACTTAACACCTGCAATTTACTGCGTCACAACTTATGATAGCAACTACTCCACCACCACCCTATTACGCTGTAATTTTTACCAATATTAAAAATAAAGACGATGAAGGCTATGCGCAAACCGCTTCGCGAATGGTCGAGCTTGCACAGCTACAACCCGGGTTTTTAGGGTTAGAATCTGCGCGTGAAGAGGTTGGGATCACCGTTTCTTATTGGCGCGACCTAGAATCAATCAAAGCATGGAAAGCCAATGCTGAGCATATTGAGGCACAAAAAAACGGCAACAAAAAATGGTATCAAAGCTATACAACTCGTATTGCTAAGGTAGAGCGAGAATATAGCTTATAAGGCTACTAACGATTACCACCACCGACAAAATTGTCTTGCTCTAGCTGTTTTTATCTCTAGCAAGACAACTTCAAATTACGACAAAAATCCTTCAAATAACAACTAATATAAAAATTGCAACTTTTAAATAAAAAAATTCATAAATTACTGGTGGCATATTTTAAAAACTCTTCTATGATAAATTCTCAAATCAACGTAAGTTAACATTTTAAAGGAAAATAGAATGAAATCACTCATTGCGTTATCTATGGTATTAGGAGCATCGGTAGTATCTGCCCAAGAAGTTACTTATTATTCAAGTGAGTGCTATTATGCAGCTAATGGGATAACAAGCGTTAATGGTGTACTCTATAGTTATTCAGCTTCGGAGCGTTCAAATACGCCTTGGTATTTGACTGAAGAAGAAGCCACATGTGAAGGTGGTAAGGTGATACTTGGCACTTACAGGAGCTTTTTTGGTTCTTCAGTAATGTATAGAGATGTATATACCCCACTGCAAAGTAGTAAATTAAATACTAAAACCGTTAACGAGTAATCCTAGATTATAATAAACCACTATAATTCCTATATTTATAATAGTGGTTTATTATTAAAATAAATTAATTAATTTTCTTTATTCTATTTTTAATTCTTGATAACCCTTGTGCCGTGCATCCTAGATAGTTTGCCAAATCTTGATTAGTAATCTTCATTACCCAATCAGTTCTATACTCAAGTAAAAATCGGTAGCGTTCTTCAACCGTGTTTAAAAGTAAAAAAGCTTCCTTTGCCTCTTTAAACAATAACTGTTGCTGAAACAACTTTAATTTAAGCTCTGTTGTTGTCTGCTGCTTGAATAGGCTCAAGGGAACGTGCACTAACATCGCATCTTCAATTACAGCTAGTTGAAAGTGGCTGGGTAAGTCCCTTATCCATTCGGCATACAAAATACATAGCTCACCTGGAAAATAAAACTCCTTATGCCTTATCTCTCCACCCTCGCTGATAGCTGAGGAAACTAGCTTCCCCTTTTCGATAAAATAGCCAATATCCTGTTTAGCACCTTGTGACAGCACTATTTCGCCTCGAGCATGTTTTGTTCTAATAAATTCAGGATGTTCATCAGTGAACGCTAAGAGTTCAGCTTTCATTGTTTCACAGAGCTGACCTAAAGTTTGATAAGGCATGTACAGTCCTCTCACCGAAGTCGATTTAATTACACTCGCGCTGATAATACCAATTTTATAATCTGCTTAAATAGATCAAAAAAGGCTCCATAAGGAGCCTTTTTAACGTGTGGTATTAACTTACCAACCCGCTTTCTCTTTTAGTGCAGAACCGATTTCTGCAAGAGAGCGAACTGTTTTAACACCCGCTGCTTCAAGTGCTGCGAATTTCTCGTCAGCTGTACCTTTACCGCCTGCGATAATTGCACCAGCGTGACCCATACGCTTACCTGGAGGAGCTGTAACACCTGCGATGTAAGAAACAACAGGCTTAGTTACGTTGTGCTTGATGTACTCAGCCGCTTCTTCTTCAGCTGTACCGCCGATCTCACCGATCATTACGATAGCTTCAGTTTGCGGATCGTTTTGGAACATCTCTAGTACGTCGATGAAGTTAGTGCCTGGGATTGGATCACCACCGATACCAACACAAGTAGATTGACCGAAGCCAGCGTCAGTTGTTTGCTTAACTGCTTCATAAGTCAAAGTACCAGAACGTGACACGATACCTACTTTACCAGGCAAGTGGATATGACCTGGCATGATACCGATCTTAGTTTCACCTGGAGTGATAACACCTGGGCAGTTAGGACCAATCATGCGAACGCCAGTTTCTTCTAGCTTCACTTTAACATCAACCATATCTAGTGTAGGGATGCCTTCAGTGATACATACGATTAGTTCGATACCTGCGCTGATCGCTTCAAGGATAGCGTCTTTACAGAATGCAGCTGGTACGTAGATAACAGATGCAGTTGCACCAGTTGACTCTACCGCTTCACGTACTGTGTTAAATACAGGTAGACCTAGGTGAGTTGTGCCGCCTTTACCAGGAGAAACACCACCAACCATTTGTGTACCGTACTGGATAGCTTGCTCAGAGTGGAAAGTACCCTGACCACCAGTGAAACCTTGACAGATTACTTTAGTATCTTTGTTAATTAGTACAGACATTATTTGCCCTCCGCAGCAGCAACTACTTTCTCAGCAGCGTCAGTTAGTGACTCAGCTGCAATGATGTCAAGGCCAGAGTTAGCTAGTACTTCACGACCAGCTTCAGCGTTAGTACCTTCAAGACGTACAACTACTGGTACGTTTACGCCAACTTCCTTAACCGCACCGATAATACCTTCAGCGATCATGTCACAACGTACGATACCACCGAAGATGTTAACTAGTACTGCTTTAACATTGTCGTCAGAAAGGATGATCTTGAATGCTTCAGATACACGCTCTTTAGTCGCACCACCACCAACGTCTAAGAAGTTAGCTGGCTTGCCGCCGTGTAGGTTTACGATGTCCATAGTACCCATCGCAAGGCCTGCACCGTTAACCATACAACCAACGTTACCGTCTAGTGCTACATAGTTAAGTTCAAAGCTTGCTGCGTGTGCTTCACGAGCGTCTTCTTGTGAAGGATCGTGGAATTCACGGATCTTAGGCTGGCGGAACAATGCGTTGCCGTCTACACCGATTTTGCCGTCTAGGCAGTGTAGGTTACCAGCGTCTGTGATCACTAGAGGGTTGATTTCTAGTAGAGCAAAGTCGTGGTTGATAAACATTTGCGCTAGACCCATGAAGATCTTAGTGAATTGCTTAACTTGAGTTGGGTTCAAACCTAGTTTGAACGCTAGCTCACGACCTTGGTAAGCTTGAGGACCTACTAGTGGGTCGATCTCAGCTTTATGAATTAGTTCAGGCGTTTCTTCTGCAACTTGTTCAATTTCTACACCACCTTCAGTTGATGCCATGAACACGATTTTACGTGAGCCACGGTCAACAACAGCACCTAGGTATAGTTCATTTGCAATATCAGTGCAGCTTTCTACTAAGATTTTAGCAACAGGCTGACCTTTCTCGTCTGTTTGGTAAGTAACTAGGTTTTTACCTAACCAGTTTTCAGCGAATGCGCGGATTTCGTCTTTGCTGTCTGCAAGTTTAACACCGCCAGCTTTACCACGGCCGCCAGCGTGTACTTGACACTTAACAACCCACTTGTCTCCACCGATTTTACCAGCAGCTTCAACTGCTTCTTGAGGTGTATCACAAGCAAAGCCTTCTGATACAGGTAAACCATATTCGGCAAAAAGTTGTTTTGCCTGATACTCATGCAAATTCATGATGCTTTATCCAATTTTTTATACTAAAAAAGCTGAATATTTATGCAAATAGTCAGCTATCCCAAATTGCGCACATAGTATAGATCCCAAGGCTTCTGATGAAAACCCCACTTAGACCAAAGGCGCAAAAAAAAAGCTGTATGCGAGCATACAGCTTATTCTTTAAACAAATATTATACGTCTAGTAGTAGACGTGTTGGATCTTCAAGCAACTCTTTAATTGTTACTAGGAAACCAACTGACTCTTTACCATCGATTTGACGGTGGTCATAAGATAGTGCTAGGTACATCATAGGTAAAATTTCAACTTTACCGTTTACTGCCATAGGACGCTCTTGGATTTTGTGCATGCCCAAGATTGAAGACTGTGGCAAGTTGATGATAGGCGTAGATAGTAGTGAACCGAATACACCACCATTGGTAATAGTGAAGTTACCGCCAGTCATATCGTCAACAGTTAGTTTGCCATCACGACCTTTGATAGCCAATTCACGAATATTCTTCTCGATTTCAGCAACAGAAAGCTTATCGCAATCACGTAGTACTGGAGTCACTAGACCACGAGGTGTTGATACCGCGATGCTGATGTCAAAGTAGTTGTGGTAAACGATATCGTCACCGTCGATTGACGCGTTAACTTCAGGGAAACGCTTAAGTGCTTCAGTTACCGCTTTCACGTAGAAAGACATGAAACCTAAACGAATACCGTGACGCTTCTCAAATACCTCTTGGTACTGCTTACGAAGGTCCATGATTGGCTTCATGTTTACTTCGTTGAACGTTGTAAGCATTGCTGTTGAGTTTTTCGCTTCTAATAAGCGGTTAGCGATTGTCTTACGTAGACGAGTCATAGGTACACGTTTCTGAGTGCGCTCACCTACCGGGGCAGCTGGTGCAGAAGCTGCAGCCTTAGACTCTGATTTTGCCGGTGCTTTAAGGAAAGCATCCACATCTTCTTTAGTAATGCGACCGCCTTTACCAGAACCTTTTATCTTAGCAGCATCAAGGCCTTTCTCCGCGATAAGACGACGAACAGATGGTGTTAGTACATCTGAGTTTTCGTCAGAAGCAGCAGCTGGTGCTTCTTCTTTCTTCGCACTTGATGATGCAGCTGGTGCGCCACCGGCAACGATTTTACCGATAACTTGATCACCTAGTACTGTCTCACCTTCAGCGTGGATGTGCTCACCCATCACACCGTCTTCAGGTGCAACAACTTCAAGAACCACTTTATCTGTTTCAATATCAACTAGATTCTGGTCGCGGCTAACCGCTTCACCTGGTTGAACGTGCCAAGTTGCGATAGTAGCGTCTGCTACTGACTCAGGAAGTACAGGTACTTTAATGTCCACTTCTTTACCTTCTGCTGCTGGCGCCGATTCTGACGCTGCTGGTTTTTCATTTGATTGAGCAGGCGCTGCTGCTTCATCAGCAGCACCTAGTTGTGCAATAACTTGTTCGCCAAGAACGGTTGCGCCTTCCTCTTCAGAAATTGCAACGATAACACCATCTTCTGGCGCTACAACTTCTAAAACGACCTTATCCGTTTCGATGTCAACTAAGTTTTGATCACGAGTCACTTTATCGCCAACGCTTACATGCCATGTAGCAACCGTTGCATCGGCAACAGACTCAGGAAGAACAGGAACCTTAATTTCGGTTGTCATCTCTTATTCCTTATTTCTTAATTGTTAAAGCGTCAGCAATTAACGCGTTTTGTTCTTTAGTATGTGTAGACATGTATCCACATGCTGGTGCAGCTGAAGCCTTACGGCCTGCATAAGTCAGATTTGCGCCAGCTGGGATAGCTTCCCAGAAATGATGCTGTGAACAGTACCAAGCACCTTGGTTTTGTGGTTCTTCTTGACACCAAACAAAATCTTTTACGTGCTGATAGCGAGCCATGATCTCATCCATCTCTTTGTGAGGGAATGGATATAGCTGTTCAACACGAACGATAGCCACGTTGTTAAGCTCTTGCTTACGACGCTCTTGCAGTAGTTCGTAATAAACCTTACCGCTACAGAACACTACACGCTCAACGTTTTCAGGATTGATATCATCAATCTCATCGATCATGTTATTGAATACGCCTTCGGATAGCTCTTCTAGGCTAGAAACAGCTAATGGATGACGTAATAGCGACTTAGGCGTCATTACAATCAGAGGACGACGCAGCGGACGAACCGATTGACGACGCAGCATTGCGTATACTTGCGCTGGTGTTGACGGCACACATACTTGCATATTGTGGTCAGCACAAAGCTGTAAATAACGCTCTAAACGCGAAGAACTGTGCTCTGGACCTTGACCTTCATAGCCATGAGGAAGTAGTAGTGTTAGACCACATAAACGACCCCACTTCTGCTCACCTGAACTTAGGAATTGGTCGAATACGACTTGCGCACCGTTGGCGAAGTCACCAAATTGCGCTTCCCATAATACCAATGACGTTGGCTCTGCTGTCGCGTAACCATATTCGAATGCAAGTACCGCTTCTTCTGATAGTACTGAATCGTACACTTCGAACAAGCCTTGACCTTCACGAATGTTTTGCAGCGGAAGATAAGTAGACGCGTCTTTTTGGTTATGAACTACGGCATGGCGGTGGAAGAATGTACCACGACCAGAATCCTGACCAGTAAGACGAATATCAGTGCCTTCATCAACCAAGGTCGCGTAAGCCAATGTCTCAGCCATACCCCAATCAAGCATTTTCTCACCTTGCGCCATAAGTTTACGATCATCGTAAATCTTTTTAACGCGTGATTGTGCTTTATGAGCCTCTGGGTAACTCGCAATCTTTTCACCAAGCGCTTTGAGTTTATCTAGCGCAACTTTTGGCTCATACGGCGTGTCCCAATCGTGACCAACATACTTAGACCAATCTGATGAGTGTTTGGTTTCTTTTTGAATTTCTTCTACAACACAAACGCCTTTATCAAGACCATTTCGGTAATCATCAGCAATTTGTTTCGCATCGTCTTCAGAAATCACACCTTCGCGTACAAGTTGATCAGCATACAATTGGCGAGGTACTGGGTGCTTTTTGATCTTCTGATACATCAGCGGTTGCGTTGCATTTGGCTCATCCGCTTCGTTGTGACCGTGACGACGGTAACATACTAAGTCAATCACCACATCACGTTTAAACTTATTACGGAAATCAAGTGCAACTTGTGTAACAAAAGCAACGGCTTCAGGATCATCTGCGTTCACGTGGAAGATAGGTGCCTGAACCATTTTAGCGATATCAGTACAGTATTCAGTCGAACGAGTGTCTTCGCGTTTTGACGTAGTGAAACCAACTTGGTTATTAACTACGATACGGATCGAACCGCCAACGCCGTATGCACGTGTTTGCGATAAGTTAAACGTTTCTTGAACGACACCTTGACCTGCGATTGCAGAGTCACCATGAATTGTGATTGGTAATGCTTTAGAACCACTTTGGCAATTCAAACGGTCAAGACGAGCACGTACCGAACCCATTACTACTGGGTTTACGATTTCAAGGTGAGATGGGTTAAATGCCAATGCCATATGAACATTGCCACCCTTCGTACCGAAGTCAGAAGAGAAACCCATGTGGTATTTAACGTCACCAGAACCTGCGTGCTCGCCATATTTACCAGCGAACTCGTCAAATAGTTCTTGTGGGTTTTTACCCAATACGTTCACTAGTACATTTAGACGACCACGGTGGGCCATACCAATTACGGCTTCTTGCTGACCGCTTTCACCAGCACGGTGAATAAGCTCTTTCAGCATAGGCACAAGTGAGTCACCGCCTTCTAGAGAGAAACGCTTAGCGCCTGGGAATTTTGCACCCAAGTACTTTTCTAAGCCGTCTGCAGCAGTTAGACCTTTGTAGATTCTTAGTTTGGTTTCTTTGTCGAATTGTGGCTTCGAGAAGGACGATTCCAAACGCTGTTGTAACCAACGTTTTTCTTCGGTAGAGGTGATGTGCATGTACTCAGCACCGATAGAGCCACAGTATGTCGCTTTAAGCGCAGCGTACAAGTCTTTGAGTTTCATTGTCTCTTTGCCACAAGCAAAAGAGCCAACGTTAAATTCTTTATCTAAGTCTGCATCGGTTAAATCATGAAAAGCAGGGTCAAGATCGCGAACACGTTCTCTATCCCAAATCCCTAACGGATCTAGGTTTGCGTTCTGATGACCTCTGAAACGGAATGCATTAATTAACTGCAGAACTTTAACTTGCTTGGCATCAGCAGAACCCTCTGCGGAAACCACGACTTCTCTGTGTTTGTTTTTAGCAAGCTCCGCAAATTGCGCTCTTACTTCTGAATGTTTAGTGTCAACATCCACTCCATCAACTTTAGGTAGTTGATCAAACACCTCTCGCCACTCTTCTGGCACTGAAGCAGCATCATCTAGATACGCCTCATATAGATCTTCTACGTACGCAACGTTACCGCCGTACAAATGCGAAGATTCTAGCCATGCCTTCATCACACCTTCGTGCATCTATTAGCCCTTTTATCTAGCGCAGAAACTCAAACGAAAACAAGATGGCAAGCTTTTGCTTGCCATCTTAGCTAGTAGTATGTGTTATACCGAACGGTTTAACAACATTGATTTAATTTGTCCAATTGCCTTAGTTGGATTAAGGCCTTTTGGACATACGCTAACACAGTTCATAATACTGTGACAGCGGAATACGCTGAACGCGTCATCAAGACCAGCAAGACGTTCTTCTGTCGCTGTATCACGGCTATCAGCCAAGAAACGATAAGCATGTAGAAGACCCGCAGGACCGATGAACTTGTCTGGGTTCCACCAGAAAGAAGGACAAGACGTTGAACAACATGCACAAAGAATACACTCGTACAGGCCATCTAGCTTTTCACGTTCTTCAATTGACTGAAGACGCTCTTCACCACCAGTTGGTTTGTCGTTGATCAAGAATGGCTTAACCTTCTCGTATTGCGTATAGAACTGGCTCATGTCGATTACCAAGTCACGGATCACCGGAAGACCTGGTAATGGACGAATGACGATCTTGCCTTTACCACCATTCTGCAAAGCAGAAATTGGAGTAATACATGCAAGGCCGTTTTTACCATTCATATTAATACCGTCAGAACCACATACCCCTTCACGGCATGAACGACGGAAAGATAAAGATGGATCTTGCTCTTTTAACTGCATAAGAGCATCTAATACCATCATGTCACGACCTTCCTCTACTTCTAGAGAATAGTCTTGCATGCGTGGTGCCGCATCTTCATCAGGATTATAACGATAAACAGATAATTCTAAAGTTGCCATCGCTTAGCTCCTAGTATGTACGTGCTTTCGGTGGGAATGCTTCACGAGTCTTAGGCGCGTAGTTAACTTCACGCTTACTCATAGACTCAGACTCTGGGTTGTAAATCGAGTGACACAACCAGTTTTCATCATCACGCTCTGGGTAGTCGAAGCGAGAGTGTGCACCACGACTTTCCGTACGGAAGTTCGCAGCAACCGCTGTCGAATACGCTGTTTCCATCAAGTTATCTAACTCTAGACACTCAATACGTTGCGTGTTGAATTCAGCAGACTTATCGTCAAGACGTGCGTACTGTAGACGCTCACGAATTTCTTTAAGTTCTTTAAGACCTTCAGCCATTGCATCACCTTCACGGAATACCGAGAAGTTAAGCTGCATACAACGTTGTAGATCTTTCTTGATTTGTACAGGATCTTCGCCCTGACCTTTCGCAGAAGTTTCCCAACGATTAGTACGCGCAAGTGCTGCGTCTACGTTATCGTTGCTTGCTTCTTTGGTGATTTCAGCATCTTTCAAGTAAGTACCAAGGAAGTTACCCGCCGCACGACCGAATACGACAAGGTCAAGCAGTGAGTTACCACCTAGACGGTTTGCACCGTGTACAGATACACACGCAATCTCACCTACTGCAAATAGACCTTCAACGATCTTTTCATTACCTTGACCGTCTACGTTTAGCACTTGACCGTTTACGTTAGTTGGTACACCACCCATCATGTAGTGACAAGTTGGGATTACTGGAATTGGCTCTTCTGCTGGGTCTACGTGTGCGAATGTCTTCGCTAGATCACAAACGCCAGGAAGACGTAAGTTAAGTGTCTCAGCACCTAGGTGGTCAAGCTTCAGCTTGATGTGCGGACCCCAAGGACCATCACAGCCACGACCTTCACGGATCTCAGTCATCATTGAACGTGCAACAACGTCACGTGACGCTAGGTCTTTCGCGTTTGGCGCATAACGCTCCATGAAGCGCTCGCCATCTTTATTAAGAAGGTAACCACCTTCACCACGACAACCTTCCGTTACTAGTACACCCGCACCTGCGATACCTGTCGGGTGGAACTGCCACATTTCCATGTCTTGCATTGAAATGCCAGCGCGTACCGCCATACCAACGCCGTCACCCGTGTTGATGTGCGCGTTCGTTGTTGATGCGAAAATACGACCCGCACCACCAGTTGCAAGGACAACTGCTTTTGATTTGAAATAAGTGATTTCACCTGACTCGATGTCGATTGCGGTGACACCCACTACATCGCCATTGTCATTTTTTACTAGGTCTAGTGCATACCACTCAGAGAAAACGTTTGTTTTGTTTTTAACGTTTTGCTGATATAGGCAGTGTAGCAACGCGTGACCAGTACGGTCCGCTGCGGCTGCTGTACGTGCCGCTTGCTCGCCACCAAAGTTTTTCGACTGACCACCGAAAGGACGCTGATATACGCGACCGTTCTCAAAACGAGAAAAAGGTAGACCCATGTTCTCAAGTTCAGTGATAGCTTCTGGACCTGTTTTACACATGTACTCGATAGCGTCTTGGTCACCGATGTAATCAGAACCTTTAACTGTATCGTACATGTGCCATTCCCAGTTGTCCTCGTGAGAGTTACCTAGCGCAACGGTGATACCGCCTTGTGCTGATACTGTATGAGAACGAGTTGGGAAAACTTTTGAAATAAGAGCACAAGTTTTGCCTGATTCCGAGATAGCAAGTGCCGCGCGCATACCCGCACCGCCTGCACCGACTACAACTGCGTCAAATTCACGTACGTTATATTTCACTTAAACACCCCACAGAACAAACAGACCAATAGCTACGTAAGCTAAAGCCATAAGGTTTAATACAAAGCCAAGAATAGTGCGAGTTGTTGAGTTCTTAACGTAGTCAGTTAGAACCTGCCACAAACCGATGCGTGTATGTACCATGATGCATACTAGTGTGATCATCGTTGCTGCTTTCACAGCTAAGTTTGAGAACAACCCTGACCAAGCTTCATAAGTCAGTTCAGGAGTAATTAGAAGATAGCCTACGATGAATACCGCGTAAGCTAGGATAATTAACGCAGTTGTACGTAGTGACACGTAGTCTTGTACGCCATCACGCTTTAGAGTCGCTTGATTTAAGACCATATCCATACTCCAGCCAAAATTGCTACGATAACCCAAAGTGCTAGTGCAATCTTCGCGCTATTGTTGCCTGATTCTAATTCTTCCCAATGTCCCATATCCTGGATCATGTGACGGATACCACCGATGATGTGGTAAGACAATACAGTTAGGGTGCCCCACGCGATGAATTTCGCGATAAAGCCAGACATCAGTTCTTTTACAAACTCGAAGCCTTCAGGAGAAGAAAGGGATTCAGACCAAGCCCAAATCACAAAGGTCAAAGCGAAGAAGAAAGCGACACCGGTGACACGGTGAAGAATCGACGCTTTAGCCGTTGGCGGCATAGATATAGTCGTAAGATCTAGATTTACAGGTCTTTGCTTTTTCACAGTTACTTGCCCATCTTTGCCCACAAAGGAGCTCATCTACTTGTTTTTATGAAACCCACCTACATATTGCAAATGTAGGTGGCACACTCTAGATAAACCAATTAGGACACCAAAAAGTTCACTCGAGTGTAAAAATTGATGTAAAAATAGGTTTACCCACAGACGATACGGTATAAAACCGTTGACAGTATATAAGGCTATGCGCCCTTTTACAATTCTTGTTTAGATAGAGACGCTTGCGAATTAGCGAATGGTCTAATATTTAATCGTCGTAGAATATTTATTATACATTTATGCATAAATCACAGAAAAATTGACTTTTAACCTAGGTTATAAGTTAGAATGATCTGAATTTGCTTAACATTAGTATCACAACATAACAATCAGAATATTGTTATTAAATAGGAGACAAATAGATGGCAGATAAAAAAGCCACAGTCCATATTGATGGTCACGATCCGATTGAGTTACCAATTTACGAAGGTACAGCTGGACAAGACGTAGTTGACGTTCGTTCTTTGGGTGCTCACGGCCTATTTACGTATGACCCAGGATTTATGTCGACTGCCTCTTGTGACTCGTCTATCACTTACATTGACGGTGCCAAAGGTGTACTGCTTCACCGCGGTTATCCAATTGAGCAACTTGCTGAAAATTCTAACTATATTGAACTTTGCTACCTACTATTAAATGGTGAATTACCAAGCGAAGAACAACTAGCTGAGTTCTCAGATGAGATCACTCGCAACACAATGATGCACGAGAAAATTGCAGCGTTTTTCCAAGGCTTCCGTGTCGATGCACACCCTATGGCAATGCTATGTGGTGTAGTTGGAGCGTTATCTTCGTTCTACCACTCAGATTTGGATATTTCTGACGAAGATCAACGTATGCGTTGTGCAATCAAGTTAGTAGCTAAGCTACCAACAATTGCTGCAATGGCGTACAAATATAACGTTGGCCAACCGTTCGTATATCCACGTAACGACTTGAGCTACGCAGAAAACTTCCTCCACATGATGTTCTCTGTGCCAGCTGAAGACTACAACGTCAGCCCTGTACTTGCTAAAGCAATGGATCGTATTTTCATGCTTCACGCAGATCATGAGCAAAACGCGTCAACTTCAACAGTTCGTCTTGCTGGCTCTTCAGGTGCAAACCCTTACGCGTGTATCGCGGCAGGTATTGCATCACTTTGGGGTCCTGCACACGGTGGCGCAAACGAAGCATGTTTGACGATGCTTGAAGAAATCGGCTCTGTTGATCGTATTGACGAGTATGTTGCAAAAGCAAAAGACAAGAACGATCCGTTCCGTCTAATGGGCTTTGGACACCGCGTTTATAAGAACTTTGACCCACGTGCGACAGTAATGCGTCAAACGTGTCACGAAGTGCTTAAAGAGCTAAACATTCAAGATCCACTGCTTGACGTTGCAATGAAACTTGAACAGATCGCCCTAGAAGACCCTTACTTCATCGAGAAGAAACTATACCCGAATGTAGACTTCTATTCTGGTATCATTCTTAAAGCAATCGGTATTCCAACAAGCATGTTTACGGTTATCTTCGCGATGTCTCGTACTGTGGGCTGGATTTCACACTGGAACGAAATGCTTTCTCAACCAGGACACAAAATTGGTCGTCCGCGTCAGCTTTACAAAGGCTACACGTCTCGCGACTACAAAACACAAAACGACAGATAATCTCGTTATTGTGTTTGAAAAGGCCGCTTAATGCGGCCTTTTTTGTTTTAATATCGCCGCGTATTCGTTAGAATCGCGCTGCTCAATTAACTCAGGTACGTTATGACTGACATCCAATCTCTGCGCAACGACTTTCCAATTTTGAACAAACAACTCGATGGGCAGCCGCTTTGCTATCTTGACTCTGCTGCAACTGCGCAAAAACCGAACAAAGTCATCGATGTCATAAAAACTTTTTATCAAAATGAGAATTCAAACGTACATAGAGGTTTACACACGCTTAGTGAAAACGCCACGGTTCGCTACGAAAGTGCCCGAGAAACAATTGCCAATTTTTTAAATGTAGAAACACGAGAAATCGTATGGACCAGCGGCGCAACTGAATCACTCAACTTGTTGGCTCATGGCCTGAGTGCACGCTTCAATTCAGACAGCGTCATTGCCATCAGTCCCTTTGAACATCACGCTAACATAGTGCCTTGGCAAGAAGCTTGTCAGCGTACCGGCGCAACTTTACTGGTGTTACCTATGTTAGACGGCGTCCTCGATGAGCAAGGCGCTATTGCGCTGTTAAAGCAGCATAAACCTGATGTGTTAGCCATGGGCCATGTTTCAAACGCACTTGGGAATATTCATCCAGTTGAGTCGCTCATTTCAGTTTGCAACGCCTTAGGTACCATCACGGTTATCGACGGCGCACAGTCTTTACTGCATTTGAGACCTGATCTGAAGGCACTGGATTGCGACTTTTATGTTTTTTCAGCTCATAAAGCGCTTGGACCAACAGGTGTCGGTGGACTTTATGGTAAATACCAGCAACTAAATGCGCTCCCCGTATACAAAACCGGCGGCGAAATGATAAAAGAAGTGAACTTCGAGCGTTCCAGCTATAGAGAGGCACCTGGCAAGTTTGAGCCCGGCACTCCCAATATTTCTGGCGTTATCGGATTTGCCGCAGCGATAGATTATGTAAACGAGATTGATCCCAGTGCACTTCAACGATACGAGCAAGCGCTCTACCACTCCCTTTTAGAGAAGCTAAGACAGATTAAAGGCATCACGGTTTATGGCGATACACAAAACAATGTTGGCGTCGTCAGTTTTAACTATAAAAACGAACACCACTACGATCTTGCCACACTACTCAATACATACGGCGTAGCAGTGAGAAGCGGACACCATTGTACTCAGCCGCTAATGAAAATGCTCAAGGTTAATGGGACTGTACGTGCAAGTTTGGCTTTTTATAATAACCAAGGCGATATTGAGCATTTTATTAATGCGTTAAATGCCACAATAGATTTATTAGATTAAACTTATGAATATTGAACATATCACAAAAAAATTATCCGAAAGTCACGGCTGGCAAGCCAAATACCGTGAAATTATGCTGCTAGGAAAACAACTTCCTGAGCTTCCTGATGCACTGAAAGTCGACTCAGCGTTAGTGTCTGGCTGTGATAGTAAAGTGTGGCTCTATGTTGACTTAGATGAAAGTGCGCAGCAACTCGTACTTATTGCCGACTCAGATACGCGTATTGTTAAAGGCTTACTTGCAATCATCATTGCAGCGTACGCAGGTAAAACGCCAGAGCAAGCAAGCCAGTTTAATGCTTATGAACTATTTGAGTCGCTTGGATTAATTGCTCACCTAAGCCCATCTAGAGGTAATGGTATACGTGCGATTGTTGAACAGATCCAAGTGCAGGCGGAGATATTAAAATAAAGTGATATAAAGTGCTCAAACGAGCACACTTATTCACTGCTTTTGCTTTGTTTATCGAGGTACTTACGTATTGCTTTGGACGCAGCAAAAAAACCAAAACTCCCGGTTACCATAGTGGCAGAGCCAAACCCTGTGGCGCAGTCCATATTTTTCCCACCTTCAGCTTGTTGCTTTGCTTTGCACACGGTGCCGTCGGTACTTGGGTAAACGAGTTGCTCTGTGGAATACACGCAATCCACGCCAAATTTACGTTTTGGATTATCACTAAAGTTATATTGTTTTCTGAGAATATAGCGTACTTTTGCCAGCAGCGGATCATGGGTCGTCTTTGCCACATCCCCATACTGGATCTGGCTCGGATCGGTTTGACCACCTGCACCACCTGTAGTGATCACCGGTATTTTATTTCGCTTACAATGCGCGATTAGCGCCGCTTTCTCTTTAACCGCGTCGATACAGTCAATAACATAATCAAAGCCTTGAATGTAGTTTCTAATGTTATCTAACATCAAAAAATCATCGATCAGGGTAACTTCACAATCAGGGTTAATCGCAAGACAGCGATCTCGCATTGCCTCAATTTTTTGCATCCCGATACTTTCGCTATGAGCATGTAACTGGCGGTTAATGTTGGTTACACAAATATCGTCCATATCGATAAGCGTTATTTTACCTATACCCGTTCTCACTAGCGCTTCTACAGCCCAACTGCCAACGCCACCAATACCAATGACACAAAAGTGTGCTTTACTTAATGCTTCCAACTCGGCGCTACCGTATAACCGACCAATACCGCCAAATCTTAGTTCTCTATTCGAATCCGTCATGTTACCACTCTAATTGACTTGGATTTTGCCAACTTGCAAAGATTTCATGTGCCAATAAATGGCCAAATACACCATCACCTTCAGGCGCCGCTTGATAGTGTTGATGGTTACCTTGCCACTCAAATTCAAGGCAAAATGCGTGAAGATACGTTCTATCTGCAGGCTCTCCACTATAGGCTAAATCGCCTAAAATTGGCGCACCGATGCTTTTTAGTGCCACCCGAATTTGGTGTGTTTTGCCGCTAAACGGTTTAACGATACAAGCGCGTAGGTTGGTCGCAACAGAGCATGAATAAAATCGAGTTACTGCAGGGTTTAGCTTAGTTTTAACCAGTTTATAGGTGCCTCTACGCGACTTCGCCATATCACCTTTTATCCAGCCTTGCTTTTTCTTCGGTTTAGCACTAACTAACGCCAGGTAAAATTTGTCTATTTTCCGAGCGGAAAACAGGCTCGTCAGCTGCTTTGCAGCCTCGCTAGACTTGGCTAAAAGGATGAGTCCCGATGTGACTTTATCGAGGCGGTGAACTGGAAATAAGGGATAGCCTAGTTGCTCCGTCAGTAAGGCGACAAAACCTGCACCGTCCTCACTATGGAAGCTCGTACCTTGTGGTTTGTATGCAACCACATAGTCTATCTCGTCCGCAATGAGCTTAAACTTTTCCATTCAGTATCTCTTGAACCCGTGCCAAATCTTCGGGAGTATCCACTCCAGCATGCACCGGCTTAGCCGCTTTAGCGACCTTAATTGTGTATCCATGATACAACACACGTAGCTGCTCTAGTGACTCTTGCACCTCTAGCGGTGAAACACTTAGCGATAAATAGGTTTGAATAAAGCCCGCACGATATGCATATATGCCAACATGACGTTTAAAATGGCTCACTGGAATGCTATTTTTGTCGAGCGTTAACATACTGTCACGCTGAAACGGAATAGACGAGCGAGAGAAATACAGTGCGTTGTCTTGAATATCAGACACCACTTTCACCGCATTCGGATTTAACACCTCTTCTACATCTTCCACATCAACGCACAAAGTCGCCATCGGTGCATCAGAATGATGCAGTAGTGCTGCCACTTGTGCGATGTTATCAGGCTCTAGCAGTGGCTCATCACCTTGTACATTGACCACCAAGGTTTGTTCGTTCAGTCCCAGTTGTTCAACAACTTCGGCGAGTCGCTCAGTACCTGATTGATGATCTTCACGAGTCATGAGCACATTATCAGTGAAGTTTTGCGCTGCCTCAAATACCGCACTGTGATCGGTAGCAATATAAACCGCTGCAGCGCCAGATTGAATAGCCTGTTCGTAAACACGCTGGATCATTGGTTTACCGCCGATATCAGCAAGTGGTTTACCAGGCAGCCGGCTTGAAGCATAACGCGCCGGAATAACGACTACGAATTCCACTGCTCAACCTCATCGCTGCTCAGTTCGCGCGCTTCGTTTTCCAATAACACAGGAATATCATCTTTAATTGGATACGCTAGCTTCGCTGCAGTGCTAATTAACTCTTTGTTTTCTTTGTCATATCTTAATTTTCCTTTACATACTGGGCAGGCAATTATTTCTAGTAATTTGGTATCAAAGGCCATGATAAATCTCTTTCTTTTTAAGTAAATTTAATACCGCTTTTTCAAGCGCTGATGTAGGTTTGGCATCTACTTTGAGGTAATACCAATTATCTTTTGCAAATGTGCGACACTTTACAGCATCTTTCTCTGTCATAAAAATAGCGCCGTTTTCAATTTGCGAGAAGTCGGACGCTTGATATGGATGATGATCCGCAAAATGTAGACTTTCACTCAGAACAATCCCTCTATCTCGTAGCGTATTTTCAAACCGCGCGGGATTACCGATAGCGCAGACTGAAGCGCCAGCCATTTCAATATTGGATGCTGGACTATCATCTGTAACACGAAAAAAACCAACGGTCTCTAGCGTGTAGGAATAACTCTCGCATCCACCATTGTATACGGCAAGATCGACACTCTGGATACGCTTAGGTAATTCTCTAAGGGGCCCTGCCGGCATCCATAAGCCATTACCAAAGCGTCGCACAGCATCAACAATACAGAATTCAATATCTCGGGCCAATTTATAGTGCTGTAGCCCGTCGTCGCTGACGATGATGTTTACATCGCTATTATCCAATAATTTTTCAATACTGGCTTGTCTGTCAGCACCAATCATCACTGGGCATTTCAATCGTTTGGCGAGTAAACAAGGTTCATCACCGCCCTCTTCCGTTGAGGTCGCTGCAGTGACCAAAAACGGGGTTGAGCTAGGTTTCGCACCGTAGCCTCGACTGATCACCCCAACCTTAAAACCAAGCTTTTCAAGAAAAGGGACTAACCAAAGCACAAATGGCGTTTTGCCATTACCGCCCACACTGATGTTACCGACAACAATAACCGGAACAGGCGAGCGGTACACGGGGCAAAAACCGAGTTGATAAAGCCCCTTTCTTATCAAGCTAATAAGTCCGAATAACAGGCTTAACGGAAGCAATAATAGTGTTAGTAGTCCCGGTTTTTCATACCAACTTTGCTCTATTTTTGATGCCATTTATTGCTCACCAAACTGCATTTTGCAAAGTGCATGATAAACCCCTTCCTGCGCGACTAATTCAGCATGCTTGCCTTGTTCGATTATCTTGCCTTTATCTAGCACATAGATGCAGTCGCAACGCTCGATTGTCGATAACCGATGGGCAATTACTATGGTTGTTTTGTCGGCCATCAGCTCTTCTAACGCTTGTTGGATCAAACGCTCAGATTCTGTATCTAATGCTGATGTTGCTTCATCTAAAATAAGGATAGGTGCATCTTTTACAATAGCACGCGCGATGGCGATACGTTGTCGTTGTCCGCCAGAAAGCATCACGCCATTTTCACCAACAACAGTATTTAGGCCCTCAGGAAGATCTTTAACAAATTCCCAAACATGGGCTTGTTTTACGACTTTTTCTAACGCTTCTTGCGATAACGGTTGCTTTAGCGAGTACATAATATTATTTGCAATGGTGTCGTTAAACAACACAACTTGCTGCGACACGATAGAAAACTGCGCGCGTAAATCCGCAAGCTGGTAATCATTTATATTCGTGCCATCTAACTCAATACTGCCCGCTTCAATATCATAGTAACGCGGTAAGAGATTAGAAATCGTTGATTTTCCTGAGCCACTTCTACCAACCAATGCGATACTCTGCCCAGCTTTGATTTCAAGGTTTAATGACTCAATCACCGGATCGTTTTTAGAAGGATAAGTAAAGGTTAAGTCTTTGACTTGTAGGTTACCTTGAGCACGAGATAAAGACTGAGTGCCAGTGTCCTTTTCTTTTTCAAGATCAATCACCGCAAACACACTTTTCGCCGCAGAGATCCCGCGTTGCAGGTCACTATTTACATTGGCAAGTTGTTTTAAAGGACGCAGCATCATCATCATAGAGGTGATCAAAGTGACAAAGGTGCCCGATGAAATTTTATCTACCATAGAAGGCATCGCGACAATCGCGAGTATCACCGCCATTGCGCCCGCCGCTATAATTTGGATGATAGATACGCTCAGCGCTTTAGTCGCGTCCATTTTTACGCGTTGCTGACGATTATGATTATTAACTTTAGCAAAGTGAGAGATAGTTTTATCTTGACCACCAAAGCCATGGATGACTTTATGACCCGCCATCATTTGCTCAGAGCTTTTCGTCACTTCTCCCATCGCATCTTGAATATTCTTGGAGATTTTCTTAAAACGCTTAGACACCACAGTAACTATCACCGCCACGATTGGTACCACAACTAAGAAAATGAGTGATAGCTGCCAACTTGCATAAAACATCGTGATAAGTAAGAAAAACACAAATGCACCTTCACGGATCAGCACTTGAAGCGCCTTAGTGACGGCTTGCTGTACCTGCTCTGTATCAAAAGTGATTTTTGATATCAATTCGCCATTAGAATGTTGATCATGAAATGAAACTGGTAGATACAACATATGCTCAAATAGTTGCTGTCGCAAAGCACGCACAACCTGAGACCCAACATAAGACAAGCAATATGATGCCATATAGTTAAAGATACCGCGTCCGATAACTAACGCGATAACAACAAAGGGAGCCAATTTTAGTACATCGCGATTGCCTGCAGTGAGGCCCTCATCGATAAACGGATCCATTAACGCAACGAACGAAGCGTCCATCGCAGCGTACCCTATCATGCCAATTACTGAAAATATGGCCGCGAGTTTAAAGTCTTTTACATAGCTAAATAATCTAGCGTAAATCTGCTTGTCGGTTGGTTGCATTGCCAGCCTCTACTTTTCTATATGGCATTATTGTAACTTTCAAATCGTTAAAACTGAATGGATTATCTGAGAAACCAGTAATTTTCCACTTCCCGAGCTCGTTCAACTGTAATTTCTTGAGCAAAAATTGAGATCTTTATATGGCCATCTAAGGCGGTATCCAATAGTGTGCTCCCTACTCTTTGGTATCTTTCAATCACTTTTTCATTGGGAATTTTCCAAGGCGAATAAAAGGCACGAGAAAATATCGCAATATCTGGGTCAACCGCTTGAATAAACAGCTCGCTCGAAGAGCTGCCACTGCCATGATGCGGAACCAATAATATATCGGCCTTAAGTGCTTCTTTTTCTAGATTAAGCAGCTTAGTTTCCGTGGCCTTTTCAATATCTCCTGGTAATAAAAGCGTAAAACGCCCATCTGAGATACGAACCACACAAGAATTATTATTGTCATTGTTCGACATTTCTTGAGGCCAGATCACAGATACATCTAGTCCTTGAAATTGATGTATTCCGAGCTCACAGCTATCAGCAGCACTGGCTGGGTGAAAGCGCTGCAAGGATTTCCCCCCGTCATAGGTAATAAGGTCGTCAACACCACCATTATGGTCACCATCGTTATGGCTAATGATGGTATCTTGTAGCGTAATTCGATTATTCAAAAGATAGGGTTTTATCACAAACTCAAACATCGAAAAATAGCCAAAATACTTGGCCCCCACATCATAGAGCAGCCCTTTGTTATTACGAGAAACTAACACTGCCGTTCCGTGACCGACATCAAAGACATCGATTTGCCATAGCGGAGAAACCCGAAACTGATATTGAACAAAGAAAAACAATATGGGTAATAAACCAAAATAATTTCTGAACAAAAGCAGCAGCAAAACACTTAAGTAGCTGGTTATGAGAAACAAGGACGAAACGCTGGGTATATCTACCCAACTTACTGGAGAGTTTTGCAACAGCTCAAATAGAACCAGTAGTCCATTATCAACTAAATGAAGTGGAAATTGCCAACCAATAGCGTGCAGCGCAGTAACATGAAGCAGGAGTAGCGGAAATACCACAACAGAAATCAACGGGATCACCATGATGTTCGCAACCAATGAAATGATACTCGCACCGGAAAAGAAATACAGATTAAGCGGTAATAAGCAGATAAATAACGCAAACTGCAACTTGATTAAAGCAAGCAGCTTTGCACCTAAACCTCGGCCGACTTTTGTCACTAACGTTACGATAATCGCAACCGCAAAAAAGGAATAATATAAACCAGGGTTGAGTAGTGAAAATGGATCTACCATCAAGACGATTGTCAACGCAACCGTTAGCACCTGAAGCGCTTTAAGTCGCACAGCAAAGAGGTAACAAGCAACCCACACCATTGCCATGATCAAAGCTCGAGTCGCCGATACGCTATAGCCACAAAGAACGACATAACCAAAACACAACAGTAACGCAAAAACTAAACACCACTGATGCAAGTTGGCTGCCTGGGAGATTATTACCGGGATACAATGCAGCACGACTTTTATTAGCAAAAATGCGATGGCAAATACCATCCCGATATGAAGCCCTGAAATCGCTAACAGATGGCTCAAGCCAAGACTTCTAAATTGTGTTTTGTTTTCGAAATCGACTTTGCTTGTATCGCCGGTTAACAAAATATAATACAGCCAAGCATATCTGAGCCCATTGAGCTTTTTATCTATGAATAAGCGGTAATTATCTCGCCACGTAGTGTCCTTCACTACCGAATTGATTGTTTTGATACTGCCCTTGAAATACATATGCTTTCTAAACGCGTGCAATTCAGCGTTAAAAAGTCCGATATTAACTCGGCTACGATAACGCTTAAGTTTTACCGTAAATTCAATGTGGTCACCGACACGCAACATAGGCGTTGATGAATCACGATAAAGCTTTGCATTTACAGTACGCCAACGCGCAAACTGATAGCCATCAACTTGCTCTAGCTGTACCGTTAACGCTTCACCAATCACAGAATTATCAACCTCAATAACTTTACCCGAAGCAGTAACAAGTTGCGATTGCCACATATCTGGTATTTTTAGTTGATAAAAAACAAAGTAATGACTTAGAACAATAGAAATCCCTAAAATAAATCCTGCCAATATAGGACAAAAAAGCTTAGAATAGCGGCCCATGAAGTAGAGGAATATGCTTATTGCGGCTAATCGCCAATTGTCGAGAAGAAATACCGCACTGAAGCAACCCAGAATTATTCCAAAACATATCAGAATCCAAGTAGATGGCAGCTGCAAATGGCGAAAAAAACGATTCAACGCTTTTTACCTGATCATAATAAAATCAAACAACAGAAATCATTAAAAATCTTTGGTAAGTTACTGCATGATGCCAACCTTTGGCATTTAAACCGGCGCTCAGCTCGTGGCGCATTCTCGGTGGGGTTATTTTTCGCATTCATCCCTGTTCCTTTTCAGATGGTACTGGCAGCAGCACTTGCGATTCCATTTCGCGTCAATTTGCCTTTGTCTATTGCACTCGTGTGGATCACCAATCCACTGACGATGCCGCCGATATTTTATTGCTCATACTTAGTTGGTGTATTTGCGCTTGGTCAAGAACAACAACCATTCCATTTTGAGGCGAGTTGGGAATGGCTTGCACAAAGCCTAACAACGATTGGGCCTGCATTTATCGTCGGCTCTTTGATCTGCGCAACACTTGCCGCCATTATCGGCTTTTTCGGTATCGACTACCTATGGCGACGTTCAGTGAATAAAGCGTGGCAAAGCCGCGGCCAAGGCTAATACCAGTATAGTTAAGATTTGTACCGGTTGAGTTAAATATCGAATTGAATTTGCGAATATTTCTTTTCAAACACAAAAAAAGCCCTTCAGGGCTTTTTTATCGTCTAAATTGTACTTTAGGCTTTACGACGTCTTCTCAGCGCCACTAGTGGTAACGCGAGTAAACTAAGCCAAGACCAGCTTGCAGATTGACGCTCATATGTTTCTGCTTCAGGTGGTGTACAGTTTTCTGGTTCACCAGAAATTGGCGTAAGTAGAACAGGTAAGCTTACCGACTCATACTCAGTCTCGCCCTTACTGTCCTTCTCAATTTCACCTAACGTATTGCGTCTTTCAACCGTTTTGGTCGCAATCGCATAGATCTTGTTGTCATCAGTGATCTTCACAGCTTCTGCAATGGTGTAAGGGAAAGAATCGTTCTTACAAGGAAGAAGTGAGTTTATATTCACTAGTTTTTCTGCACCAATTTCGTACAGAAACGCTTCGCGACGACGGTTAGAACCACTCTTTTCTGTAACACCTTGGCCTACAACAAAGCCGTTATTGTTGATATCTGTGATTGCTGTCGCCGACCCTTCGAAGTATGCAGGCATTTCTTTGAACTCTGAGGTTTTCGTGTCAAAGTAAAAGCCAGTTGAGTCATATTCTCTAGAGCCATTCGATGACCGACCGAACATACCAACTATAATCCCATTATCATTTACATCAACCGCTTGGCTGTATTCGATATAACTCTCAACTTCTTTGATGCGCTTGATTTCACCATCTTTATAATAAACAGCTTGCCCATATGGCAATAAATCATCATTACTTTGACGACGCACTCGGGACTCACCAACAGTTAACCCGTCCACATTAGTTGCCAAAGCCAAGCTTGAATAGGCTCGATCATCATCTTCATCTGGTGTAAAACCAAGTCCTAGATCGGTTGCACTAACTAAGTTAAAATCATTATCAAATGTCCACTTGTAGGCTCTAGTATGATATGGCGAGGTCAACCTTTGAATACACACATCGACTGGCTCATCTACACCATCACAACTGTCTTCTATATTTTCTGTGGCTCTTTGCGATAACGAAGTCGAACTTTGTCCCACAACAATATAGCCGCCATCAGCAGTTTGTTTGATATCAGTGGCAAGAGAAAGACCGCCGTATTCTGTAAAGGCAGGCTCTAACCTAATTTTCTCTCCAGCTGGTGTAACTAAAATACCTTTATTTCGCCAATCACGTACAAAATAAGTTTCTTCTTCTGTTTCACCCTCGGGAGTAAAAGTTATCTTTTTAAAAGGTGCAGAACCCCAGCCCACTATTGTACCGTCTTCTGCGATGCTTGTAAGATAGTTAGTGACCGAGCGAGTGAGTCCTTCGTAATCAGGAGATTGCTCGTCAAATACCACAAACTCTTCTGCGGTATTGTTGTTATATGTCAAAGAAATTGCTCTTTCAATTCTTTGATACTCTTGGCTAACTACTCTACTTGAATTCATAACATAAGACAGCATAAAAGCGTGAGCTTGAGCATTGGTGTTAGCTGCATCATTATTTTGAATATCTTCAAGTGTGAAAGTGATTTCTTCCTCGATCAGCTCGTACTGCTTTTTAGTACTGTCATAATAATTTTTGAGTGCTGAATCATCGAAGTCGATATACGATACATCAATCTTGACACCAAATAAGTTGGAAGCGTGACCAATCACATCCCCAGCTTCATTAGCATCCGACACATAGCTATATTTACTATTATCATGTCTTGGTAATTCAGTTAACTGATAGGTGGCAGCGGCCGCCTGTTGTGAAAGGGCTACGGCGACACTCGCGGCTAAAAGTTTAAATTTCATTTTAATCCTTACTGCTGATTCTGTAATGCTTCTAGTTCTTCCCAGCGTTCAAACGCGGCTTCCAGCTTCGACTCTAGCTCAGTCAAATGGTTCAATGCCTTGTGGGTCGTTTCTTGATCTTGTTTAAAGAAGTCTGGATCGCTGACCAGTGCTTGTTGTTTGTTCACTGCCTCTTCAAGTTCCTCTACTTTACTGGGCAACGACTCTAATTCAAGTTTTAATTTGTAACTCAGCTTATTTGAACGAGCAGGCGCAGCTGTCTTTTTAGTCTCGGCTTGTTGCTGCTTTTCTTGGTGAACCTTTTGTGCTTCTTTCTTTTGCTGCTCTCGTCTTTGCTGATACAGCTCAAAGTCACTATAGCCGCCAACAATTTCTGTCACCAGACCTTCGCCCTCAAACGCCCAAACACTACCACAGGTATTATCGATAAACTCTCGGTCGTGGCTGACGACCAGCACGGTGCCTTGGTATTGGTTTAAGATTTCTTCAAGTAACTCAAGCGTCTCAATATCCAAGTCATTGGTCGGCTCGTCCAGCACAATAATATTTGAAGGCTTAAGGAAGAGCTTTGCTAGCAATAAGCGGTTTTTTTCACCGCCTGATAATGCCTTTACAGGGGTTCGAGCTCTTGCAGGCGGAAATAAAAAGTCTTGCAGATAGCCAAGCACATGACGCGAGCGACCGCCCATCATCACTTCTTGCTTACCTTCTGCGACATTATCCTGCACGGTTGCTTCTTCATCCAATTTTTCACGGTATTGGTCGAAGTACGCAACTTCCAGATTCACGCCTTGTTTTACACTGCCTGCGTCAGGTTTAATATCACCAAAAAGCATTTTTAACAGCGTAGTTTTACCCGCGCCATTAGGACCGACCAAGCCAATACGGTCGCCACGCATCACCAGCGTTGAAAAGTCCTTCACAATACATTTTTCTTGGAATGCTTTGTCTAAATGTTTCGCTTCAAAGACCAGCTTACCGGAACGATCCGCCGTCTCGATGTTGAAGTCTGTCTTACCTTGTTGCTCGATGCGTTGCTTGCGCTCAACACGAAGCGCTTTTAGTGCTCGCACACGACCTTCGTTACGGGTTCTACGGGCCTTGATCCCCTGCCTTATCCAAGTTTCTTCTTCGGCAAGCTTTTTATCAAACAAGGCATTCTGTTGCTCTTCCACTTTTAAATCATGGGCTTTTTGTTCTAGATATTGCGCATAATCTCCAGGGTATGAAACCAACTTGCCACGGTCTAAATCTAAAATTCGAGTCGCCATTGCGCGTATAAAGGCACGGTCGTGAGAGATAAACACGATCCCCCCTTTAAACTCTTTTAGGAATTGCTCAAGCCAGATAACACTTTGCATATCAAGGTGGTTAGTCGGCTCGTCGAGTAACAGTAAGTCTGGGTCGCTCACCAACGCTTTGGCCAGCGCGACTTTGCGTAGCCAGCCACCGGAAAGCTCTTCTAGGCGCATATTCGCATCTAATTGCAACTGGCTTAGCACTTGCTTGATCCTTGACTCAAAGCGCCACGCATCTTCGCTTTCCAATCGCTGAGTCAGGCGCTCAAGCGAGGTCATTAGCTTATCTGACTGGCTGGTTTGTAGTTTTTCACTGACTTCATGAAATTCAATGAGCAGCTCAGCGACATCAGGCAAACCGTTCGCAACATAATCAAAGACCGAGCCATTTGCGCCCTTTGGTGGGTCTTGTTCTAGCCTTGAAACTTTTAATCCACCAACACGGTTGATTTCACCATCATCAAGTTGAACTTGATCATCAAGCACTTTCAGTAACGTTGATTTACCGGCACCGTTTCGGCCCACAATACAAACGCGCTCGCCTGATTCAATAACGGCATCAGCTTGGTCAAGTATAGGGTGTGAACCAAAAGCCAGTTGGGCTTTAGCAATTCGAATGAGATCCATATTATTCTATAAATTCTTGTAGTTGTTGTTGAGTAAAAGGCCAGCCAAGTTCCTGACCTGTCTCGCCTTTTTTAATCACTGGAATTCTATATTGATATTCCGTCATCGTCTCTTCACTATCGACGATATCAACGAGTTCAATTTCGGCTTCAGGCAAAAATTGAATTAACATCGCCAATGCTTCTTCACAAAGATGACAACCATCGGTGTGGAATAAGGTACATTTAATCATGACGGATCAACCAGCTATTGTGAATTTGCTTGTTACGTTTAAAGTCCAAAGACAAGGTTTGCGATGAGTATTCTTCAGCAGTTAGGCCAAGTGCCGCAAGTCCCATTTCATCGATTTTAAAACCGCGTTTGTTGTTAGAAAACAGCAGTACACCATTCGGTGCTAATATTTTCTTTACCCAACCAAATAGTTTTAAATGATCTCTTTGCACGTCAAATGCGTCAGACATACGTTTAGAGTTAGAGAATGTTGGTGGGTCTAAGAAAATGAGATCATATTGACCAACGGCTCTTTCAAGCCATTTTAAGCAATCCGCTTGCTCAAATCTGAAACGTGGATTCTTCAAACCATTTAGCTCAAAGTTTTCTTCAGCCCATTTTAGATAGGTCTTTGACATATCTACTGTGGTAACAGACTTAGCACCGCCAACTGCGGCGTGCACCGAAGCACTACCTGTGTATGCAAATAGATTTAACACGCGTTTATCTTTCGAATGTTGCTGAATAAACTTGCGGGCTAAACGGTGGTCAAGGAATAAACCAGTATCTAGATAATCAAATAGGTTAACCTTAAACTTAGCACCGTACTCTTCTACTACCTCAGTGCGGTTTTGCTTGTCTAGAGCCTTATATTGCTCTTGGCCTTTTTGGCGTTTTCTTACTTTTACCGCGATGTTTAGCGGGTCGATATTCAGCTGCTCGGCGGTAAGTGTGATCACATCTTGCAAACGTTTTTGCGCAACGCTATCGTCAATTTCTTTTGGCGCTTTGTATTCAAAGATGACTGCATTGTCGTTATATACATCAACCGCAACATTGTACTCAGGAATATCCGCGTCATAAACACGATACGCGTTAATGTCTTCTTTTTTCAGCCAAGATTTTAAGCCTTGCAGGTTTTTCTTCAAACGGTTGCCAAACGCAGTCGAGCTTTCAAAATTAAGACCGCTGCTCTGTTTATTTTGCTGTACCTGCATTTCATTCATTTCATACAAGTTAAGCAGCACGTCGAGCGGGCCATTTTTGAATTTATAAGACTTTTTACGCGCTAGTTTTAGCACTTTTAACAGGCTTTCTTCACTTGCAAGTAACGCCAAATTCCAGTCTTTATAGTGCTTCTTAAAGGCGATCCCCATATTGCGATAGAGCGTAATAATTTCGGCCATACCACCTAGACGTTCACCATAAGGCAAGTTACTCAGCACAGTGCCGGGACGTTTAGCAGCAAGGCTAAGCTGATTGGCGTCTTCAAACTTAAACTTAATATGTGACTCAACGCCTGCGCGCTTAGCATTACGCTCAGCGATTGACAACACACGTTCATCGATATCACTACCGATCAGCCATAAGCTCTTTTGCTCTGGTTGTACATTTAATTGTGCTTTAAGCTCGGTGAACTTACTTTCACGAAAACTCGGCAGGCGCTTAAAGGCAAAATCTTTATTAAGATTAGTAGGTAAACCAAGCGCCATAGAAGCCGCTTCAATCAATAACGTGCCAGAACCACAGCAGGGGTCAAAAAGCGGCTTATTAGTATCTTCAAGCCAGCCGCTACGTTTAACCAGCGCTGCCGCTAAATGTTCACGAATTGGTGCTTTACCTTGTTTGTCACGATAGCCTCTATCAGATAAGCGAGGTCCCGAGAAATCGATATATAGCGCACAGCCTTGCTTAGATAATTTCGCTATGATGCGAATATCCGGTGTCTGTTTGTCAACATCTGGACGTTGCTCAAACAAGTCGTTGAAGTAGTCAACGATCCCATCCTTAACAACCAGACCAGAGAATTGCGTATTTTTAAGCGCATTATTCGTACCATTAAACTCTACTGCAAAGGTCTGCTTTGGGCTAAACCAATCTTGCCATGCCTGAAAACGAACAAACTTGTAGAGAGAATCTTTGTCATTCACTTCTGGTTTGTCATCGATAAGCAACATCACGCGCGTTGCAAATCGTGTCATCATACAGAACTTTTGTACGTCTAGATTAGTACCTGTGAACTTAACTGAACCAACGGTTTGCTTGTTTATTTCAAAACCAAACTCGGTTAATTCTTCAACCAGTAACTGCTCTACACCAATAGATGTCAATGCGATAAATTGCAATTTGAATACCCTTAAATTTCAACTGGGCGCAGTATAACACACAAGTTATCGTTAGTTATTAGTTGAGCTTGGTTGTATGAGGATAAATTACGATAAAAAATCAAGAAAGTTTAGAAAATCTAATCTATCTAGCGTGCTCATCTCCGAACTCATTCGTTGGTAATTTTGTAGTAAGTTATGGAGCTCTCCTTTTTCAAACCACACGCCACCACAGCCAGCGCACTCACTAAAATTAGCCTCAAAGAGCGTATAGTCTTTAAGTGTATGACCATCATCAGGACATAATTGCGAAACTTCACGCTCAACTCGTGTCCGGTTTGCAATAAAGTCGGTATAACTAAAGTGATAAGTATGTTTAATAGACTGGACAAATTTGCGCGGCAGCCAAATCGCACCACATGACTGACATTGATAACCACAATGTCCTTCAGCGTCAGCATAAATTAGTTTTAACGTTTTATCGCAAAGGCAGTGCATTTCGTTCCCTTAAACTGCAAACAACATAAATTAGGTACAGGTTAATACAGGAAATAATTGCTGGTCAATAAAACGATGGGATGAACTTGGCTATGCGCTTTGATGAACTCGGTGTGTTAACACAAGAGGCGCTAACCGATCGTTCAGTACTTTTATCGCTTGAAATTGTTCAAGCTCTATTCCCTCATCAAGAATAAATTGCTCGTTCAGGCTTAAACAAAGACTTGATTGACCATCATGCTCGATAATTAGAAACTCGCCGCTGCTTAACTTGGAATTTAAACACACAACCGCCTCACTCACAGGTTCACCACCAAAATATGGCTTAAAAAACCAGCTTTTTGCTTGCATCGGTTGTAAGTGAAATTTTGCTGCAGTTGCATTTAAAGCGATTTGGCAGCATCTGGGCTCGTTCCAAACACCAAAACCGCATAGATAGGAAAATACACTCTGATAAAATTCAGCTTCGCTGAGACTAAAGTTGGGATTAACGGTTGAGTCTTCAGTAAGGTGGCGCAAACGAAAAGGCGTGCAAAGCTGAAGCTCATCACCCAAATCAATCAACAACCTGTTCCTTTCTGTGCAGCGGATCCATTGCCACTCTTTTGAAGCTTGCAAAACTTCTCTCCCACCAACCAATTAGCTCAACTAGTAAGTGGGAGTATAACGCGAAAAACGCAATGATGAAATTTTTTATAATAACGTTTTGTTTTGGATCATTTGGTTATATGACCGATCCTTATAAGGACGAAACGATCTTTTTAACAAGCGCTGGCCCTTCATAAATAAAGCCTGTATACACTTGTATTAAATCAGCACCAACTGAAAATTTCTCTTTTGCCGATTCCGCACTGTCAATACCACCTACACCGATGATTGGTAACTTACCGTCGGTAATACGCTTCAATTCGCTGACAACATGCGTCGATTTTTCACGAACAGGTCTACCAGATAAACCGCCCGCTTCATTACCGTGCGTTAGGTTTTCTACTGCATCACGGGCTAATGTTGTATTAGTTGCAATAACACCATCGATACGATTATTAACTAACGATTCTGCGATCTGGGTTAACTGAACGCCATCAACATCTGGAGCGATCTTTACCAACATAGGTACCGACTTGTTATGCTTAGCGATCAGATCCATCTGTTCATTTTTTAGGCTTTGCAATAGATCATCTAGCGCTTCGCCATATTGTAGATCTCTCAGACCCGGTGTATTTGGTGAAGAAATATTCACGGTGATATATGAGGCATGCTCAAAAACTTTTCTCATACAGTGAATGTAGTCATCTTTGCCTTGCTCATTCGGTGTATCTTTATTTTTACCAATGTTGATCCCAAGGATCCCATCGTATTTTGCTGCTTTTACATTGTTGACTAGGTAGTCAACGCCCTTGTTATTGAACCCCATGCGATTAATAATCGCATTTGCTTCAGGTAGACGAAAGATCCGAGGCTTGTCGTTGCCCGCTTGTGGTCTCGGCGTGACAGTTCCCACCTCAATGAAACCAAAACCCATTTGCGCAAATGCTTCGATACACTCAGCATTTTTATCAAGACCGGCGGCCAGTCCTACTGGATTTTTAAACTCTAACCCTAGAAAATTAACAGGTTTGTCTTGAACTGATTGAGACCATGCAAGGCTCATTGGCGTATTCGCAAAGCGGCGCAGGTTGCTTAGGGCAAAATCGTGTGCCCACTCCGCATCTTTATTAAACATAAAACGACGCGCAAGATCGTAAAACATGGTAGCTCCTCAGTATTGGTAACGTAATCGACTTAGCTAAAATTACCCGAGCGTAACTTTAGCTAAATGGATTATGCCAATTGCATTAGACAAAAAAATACCCCAGTCAAAGCTGGGGTATTGTAGCGATTTCTAGATTATTTGGAAGTATCGCAGTTGTGGCTTAGTAACATTAGCTCACGAAGTGCAACTGAGAACTTAGCAAAGTCATGACTTTGCGACGTCTTAAACTCAGTTAGCATTTGCTGCCAACGGTGTAGTAAGCCCGCTTGCTTATCCATCCACTGTTCAATCTGTTCATTGATATCATTGTCATCACCAGCAAAGCTGTTTAACACAACCTCTGACAATGAACGTTGTTGCCAATCAAGCTCTTCACGATATGAAGCACGAGCAAGCGCCTGCCAATGGTTTGCAACAGGTTGAGCCGTGATTTGGTCAAGGAACCAATGTAGACCCATGTTTGCACCAAGTGTGAAGTAAGTATTAGACACAACACCGATCTTACGACCTGAGCTATGTGCAACTTCCGCTAAGTCCATGACCGAGAACAAGCTTGAAAGCGATACGATGCGCAGTGCAATCTCAGCTGGTACACCTTGAGATTCAAGGTCGCGTGCTTTATCAACGATCTGCTCGCTTTCATTCGCAACCATGTAGTTGTGTAGATTTGCGCTTAAATCTTTAAATGTTGGTGCAAAGAACGCGATGGTTTGCTCGATGGTTTGAGACTTGTCACGGTGACGCAAGAACCAACGCGTTGCACGGCGAACCGTACGACGTAATTGATATAGCATTTCCGTTTGAACTGCCGCTGGGATCTTATTATCAAGCGCAGAAATCGCTGACCACGTTTCCTTCATTTCAAAGATTGCACTTGCAATTGAGTAGCAAACCGCAATTTCTGCGTCCGTTGCACCTGTCTCTTCGTGCATACGAACCATGAAGTTTAGACCCATATCGTTAACGATATTGTTTGCAAGTTTCGTTGCAATGATCTCTTTACGTAGCGGGTGATTATCCATCGCAGCGTTGAAACGCTCGCGCAGCGGTGCTGGGAACGAGTTCACTAACAACTGACGGTAGTATGGATTTTCTGAGATCTCATCAACAACTAATGTCTCTTTTAATACCATCTTAGAGTAAGAAACCAATACAGATAGCTCAGGACGCGTTAGGTCTTTACCTGCCGCCGCACGCTCTGCTAGCTCTTCATCAGTTGGTAAGAATTCGATTGCACGATTTAGCTTGCCGTCTTTTTCAAGTGCATGGATGAAGCGTACTTTCTCTTTCAGCGTTGCTGGACCTTTAGACTTAGTAACCGAAAGTGTGTGCGTTTGACGGTAACAATCTTTCAGTACCAATTCTGATACTTCATCAGTCATTGAATACAGTAATTCGTTACGCTGCTTATTCGTCAATTCACCTTCAGCAACTAGGCCGTTAAGTAGGATCTTGATATTAACTTCATTATCCGAACAAGCAACACCACCTACGTTATCGATAAAGTCAGTGTTGATACGACCGCCGTTTGAAGCAAATTCGATACGACCCAGCTGAGTTGCACCTAAGTTACCACCTTCACCAAAGATCTTCGCACCAAGCTCACCACCGTTGATACGTAGCGCGTCGTTTGCACGGTCGCCTACTTCAGCGTCAGTTTCAGATTTAGACTTGATGTAAGTACCGATACCACCATTCCACAGTAAATCAACTGGCATCTTCAACAATGCTTTGATCAACTCGTTTGGTGTCATGCTCGACTTCTTAGTGCCTATCATCTTCTTCATTTCAGCGCTTAGCGTAATTGCTTTCGCTGCACGAGAGAAAATACCACCGCCCTCAGAAATTAGATCCTTATTATAATCTTCCCAGCTTGAACGTGGCAGATTAAATAGACGCTCACGCTCTACATACGAGCTTGCCGCATCTGGGTTTGGATCGATAAAGATGTGCATGTGGTTGAATGCCGCTTGTAAACGAATGTGCTTAGATAGCAGCATCCCGTTACCAAATACGTCACCACCCATGTCACCGATACCAACCGCTGTGAAATCAGTTGTTTGACAGTCAACGTCCATTTCACGGAAGTGACGCTTAACCGATTCCCAACCGCCTTTAGCAGTAATACCCATCTTCTTGTGGTCGTAACCAACTGAACCACCTGACGCGAAAGCGTCACCAAGCCAGAAGTTATAAGACTCAGCGATACCATTTGCGATATCAGAGAAAGTCGCAGTCCCTTTGTCCGCTGCAACAACTAGGTATGGGTCGTCTTCGTCGTGACGTACAACATCCACTGGCGGCACAATGTCACCATGTACGATATTATCTGTGATGTCTAGTAGACCACGGATGAAGATCTTGTAACACTCTTGGCCTTCTTTGAAGAACGCTTCACGTTCAGTTGGAAGTTGTTTACAAACAAAACCGCCTTTAGAACCCACAGGGACGATAACCGTATTCTTAACCTGCTGTGCTTTAACTAGGCCAAGTACTTCTGTGCGGAAATCTTCACGACGGTCTGACCAACGTAGACCACCACGAGCCACTTTGCCACCACGTAGGTGAACACCTTCTACGCGTGGAGAGTATACGAAGATTTCAAACGCTGGTAATGGCAATGGCATATCTGGCACTGCGCTTGGCTGGATCTTGAATGACGTGTACGACTTATTCGTGCCATCAGCTTCTTTTTGATAGAAGTTAGTACGCAGCGTTGCATTGATCATATCAACGTACAAACGAATGATACGGTCATCATCTAGATTCGCTACGTTTTCAAGCTCTAGGTAGATAGCATCAACAACCTTCTGAAGTGCCTTTTCAGTGGCAACTTTCTTAGGTGCAAACTTCTTCACGAATAGATCAACGATCATCGCTGCAATGTGCGGGTAACGGTCAAATGTATTCTCGATGTAAGACTGCGAGAACGTCACACCAATTTGGCGCATGTATTTAGCATATGCGCGTAAGATAGATGCTTCACGACCCGTTAGACCACCTAATAACACCAGACGGTTGAAACCATCGTTTTCTAGGCGGTTATTCCACACATTGGTCAATGCCGCACGGAAACGTGCTGATACTTTGTCAAAATCAGTGATCCCTTTGCTGTCGATAAGCATAGAGAAATCCATGATCCAGTTTACTTGACCGTCAGTCGTCTTCACCGCGTATGGTGTTTCACCAATAACACGCAGGCCAAAGTTCTCAAGCATTGGCATCACGTCTGATAAGTGAATAGGCTCTGCTTTATGGAACAAGCTCAAACGAACAAGCTGTGACGTTGCTTCTTCCTGAGGTCTGTAGAACAGCATCTCAAGTTTGTTGTCATCGTTTAGTTGTTCTAGCTTCTCAATGTCTACGACTGCTGCGCTTGGCAATACTTGGTCTTTGTAAGCAGACTGGAAGGCATTCGTGTATTTACGGTTTAACTCGTTACCACGAGACTCACCCGTTCTTTCAAGAAGTGCAGATTGTAACTTGTCTTCCCAAGTACGAGCGGCTTCTACCAAGTTATTTTCGATTTCTTTCACGTTGTAATCTATGTTGTTGTCATCAACACGCACGATGTAATGCGTACGCGCTAGTGTTGATTCAGAGAAAAAGGTGGTGAACTCTACTTTGTCGCTAGACTTAAATGCACGGCCTAGCAGCTGTTGAGTTTCACGGCGTAACGCTGTGTTGTATCGCTCTCTTGGCACATAAACCATACAAGAGAAGAAACGACCATACACATCCTTACGCACAAATAGGCGACACATGTCACGTTCTTGAGTTTGTAGAACGCCCATTGCCACTTCAAGTAGCTCGCTTTCGCGTGCCTGTACTAACTCATCACGAGGGTAGGTTTCAAGAATATTGAGTACCGCCTTGTATGCATGTGTGCCTTTAGCAAAGTCACATTGCTCCATGATACGGTTAATTTTACTCTTAAGTACCGGAACATCTACCGCACTGTTGTTGTAGAAGCTAGACGAGAACAAACCAATGAAACGGTCTTCACCAATCACGTTACCTTCATCATCAAAACGCTTGATACCAACATAGTCGATATACGCTGGTCTATGAACGCGTGAAAGTGAGTTTGTCTTGGTTAAGATCAACAGATTGTTACTGCGTGCTTCTTTGCGCGCAACTTCAGGCAGTTCAGACAATAAACGACTGTGGTCATCACCTGAGTTTTTCATTAGTCCGAGACTTGTGCCTTCAACTGGCTTCAGTTCATAGTCACCTTGAACTGGAGTCAAATCATATTGGCGGTAGCCCATAAAGGTAAAGTTGTCGCTAACCAGCCAGTCTAAAAACTCGACGGCTTCAGCAACTTCTTCTTTTGAACAACTATAATGACGGGTCGGCAGCTCTTTACTTACGCTCACCAATTTATCGCGAATTGGTAGCCAATCAGCAACCGCAACAGAAACATCATTTAAGACAGATTCAAGCTCAGCTGTAAAATCAGCGATCACCGAATCATCTGTTTGCCTGTCGATTTCGATAAAGAATACGGTCTTAGTAGACGTAGATTCTTGTTCTGCTTTTAAGTTAGAAACCGCGGTGATTGCACCAGCATCATTTCTTTGTAACTTAAGTGGAGAATGAAGTAATAGGTGAGAGACTATGTTTTTGCGATTCATCGCCATGCGCACTGAATCAACCAAAAACGGCATATCTTTAGCGATTATCTCGACAATCGTATGCGATGATTGCCATCCATCCTTTGCAACCTCAGGATTAAAAACGCGAATGACGGCATCGTCAGACTTGTTTTTATCAAGGGCATTCCAAAGGCTCAATGCTGCGCCGTATAAGTCACTGTCGTTACGATGTGCCAAATCCTCTTTAGACATATTGCTGTACAAGGTTTTGGCAAACGTTTCGACAAGTGACACTTTGTCAGCATGGACTTTTTTATGGATAAGCTTGCAGACGTTATCTAGGATAACAGAAGCTGTGCCTTCATTTTGTGTCATTATGTGTTCCTTAATCTATACCACCTTTGAACGGTAGATTATTTGTACAGCCATTTATTAGCGTGGAGTCAGGTAAATTCTAACCTTTCTGACGCTAATAAACAGCCTTTTTGACGAAAACATTTCAAGCTTTTCAGCTGTTTGCTCATCTATTCACAAAAAATAGATATAAATCGCCAATACCAAATAAAAAGGAGCACAATTATTCACATTATTTTTTCTGGTCAGACCAGATAAGCGTTCCAATTGCCGGTAAAAGCAGCACAGCACCCAGCATATTTACCAAGAACATGAAGGTTAAAAGGATACCCATATCAACCTGGAACTTAAGCGCAGAGAAAATCCATGTGCTTACGCCAATCGCCAATGTGATACCAGTAAACAGTACCGCACTGCCTCGTTCAGCAAGTGCATTTCGATAGGCAACCGACAACGGCATACCTTGCTTAAGCTGTCCCATCATAGAGGATAGAATATAAATGCCGTAATCGACACCTATTCCCACACCCAAAGCAATTACCGGTAGCGTCGATACCGTTAAACCGATTTCAAGCTGCACCATAAGCGCCTGTGCCAGCGTTGATACCACATATAAAGGTAGTACCACTGCGATAGTCGCTCGCACGCTCCTAAAGCTCGCTAGGCACAACAGAATCACCGCACCGTACACGTAGATCATCATAGGAACCTGTGCCTCGGAAACGGATTCATTTGTTGCCGCCATCACACCGATTGGACCTGATGCTAATTTAAAGGCAACATCATCGGTTCCCTCTTCTTCTGAGAACGCTTTGATCTTCGCAATCACATGGTCGATAGATTCGGCCTTATGATCTGCCATAAAGATGATAATAGGCATCACCGAACAATCACCGTTAAGTAGCCCTGAGCTTGTCTCCACTCGAGAGGTAGCTTGAACTAGAGAAGCGGTATTTCTTGGTAACGTCTGCCACTTTAAGTTACCTTCGTTGTACCCAGCATTAACCGCTTGTGCAACGGAGCTTAAAGAAACAGCCGATTGTACACTCGGTAAGTTTTCTACTCGCCATTGGAAGCGACTAATACGCTCCATTGTATCGTGCTCAGTACAAGCCGCAGGTGTCGCTTCTACAATAACCTTTAAGATATCAGAAGAAATGGCATAACGGTCTGAGATAAGGAAAGTGTCTTGGTTGTATCTGGCATCTTCATGTAGCGCCGGTGCACCAGCATGTAAATCACCAATACGCATTTTTTCAGATTGCCAGTAGCCAAATGCGAATAGTACTGCACTGATAAGTAAAATCACTCTGGCCACTTTTTTGTCTGTGGTTTTCACCAAGGCCTCTCGCATTGCTTCAAACATACCATGGCTGGCGTTTTTACCATCACCAAGTCGCTTAATATTTGCAGACTCAAAGAACGATGCCATTACAGGAAGCAGTACCAAGTTGGTAAAGATAATAACCGCAACCCCTAAACTGGCAGTAATAGCAAGTTCACGAATAATGCCGATGTCGATTGCCAGTAAGGTTAAGAAACCAACGGTGTCCGAAAGTAGAGCAATGCCGCCTGGGATAAGTAATGCTTTAAAGCTCGCTTCAGCTGCCACTTTGCAGCTTACCCCTTCCGCTACTTTTTTACCTATCGCGTTGATCATTTGCACACCGTGACTCACACCAATAGCGAACACTAAGAAAGGCACCAAAATAGACATAGGGTCAACACCAAAACCCAAAGTACTAAGTAAGCCCATCTGCCAAATCACAGCAATAAATGAGCAAACAATAGGAAGCAGCGTAAGCTTAAAGCTCTTACAAAACATCCAAACCATAATAAAAGTAAAAGCAATTGCTAACGCAAAGAAAAGCACGACACCTTTTGCACCATCAGCAATGTCACCAGCCATTTTCGCAAAGCCAATAATATGTATGCTCACGTTATCAGTGCTCAGTGGCGCTCGGATCTCAGACTCTAGTTTTTGCGCAAAGGCTAAGGTATCAAGCTTTTCTTGAGTTTGCGGATCGGTTTCCATTAACTGGGCGGTTACCATGGCACAAGAATAATCGCTTGCAACCATACGACCCACAACTTTTGCTTTCTCGATGTTCTGCTTTACAACCGCTAGGCCTTGTTCAGTAGGTTGGAAATTAGCGGGAATAATAGGTCCACCGGCAAAGCCGTCCTCTACCACCTCAACGAATCTCGCACTGGGTGCAAAGATTGAATTCACCAGTGGACGATTAACACCAGGGATAAAATAAAGCTGATCATGCACAGCCTTTAGCTGAGTGAAAAATGGCTCATTAAAGATGTCACCATCTTTATCACAAACAGAAATAAGAATACTATTTGCACCACCAAACTGTTTTTCGTGCTTCAAGTACACTTTCATGTATTCATGATTTAATGGAATATTTTTGTTAAATGACGCATCAAGCTGAATTTGTGTGGCTTTGAAACCCAAAAATATCGTCGTCAGTACGAAAAAAGACACGACGGTAATACGGTGCCTAAAGATGGCGTATACCAATTGATTTAAAAACGCTTGCATTAGTTTTTCACCTCTACCTCAGCAATCCCCTGCTCCGTCGCTAGAATTAGCTGATTCTTTTTAACCACGCCTGCTAAAATAGAGTGGCCGTTTTTTAGTTGTTTTGAGGTTAGCTTACCTGCTTTCAACGTGAATATTACACCGCTGTTAGCAAACATATAGGTCACATTATCTTTGTGGGCAATACTATTTATTGTCGCCGTTTTTTGAGTATCAAGCTGCACTACTTGCTGTGCATTGCCAATAAATGCGTTGCCCCTAAGGCCTGCAACAATAAGTTGGTTATCTGATGTTTGATCAACAGCAAAAAATGAGCCACGATAAAAAGGCTCAAATTTTTGCCATGTTTTTCCTAAGTCATCACTTTGTGCCACAAGTCCCATTTCACCGGCAAGATACATCATGCCTTCGGCGATTAACAGGCGATTAAAATGGGGAAGAATAAATGCCGTTTCTTGTTCGTATGCCGCGGGGTCTTGCTCTTTTAAATCGGCTAAGTAGTCGACATCATCGGGGTGAACAAATTCACTAATAAAACGTTTTGTCCAAGACTCACCACCATCAGTGGTCTCAAAAAACATGCCATAAGCGCCCACAGCAAAGCCGTGTTGTTGGTCAATAAACTCAATATCAAGACAAGGCTTTTCCAATGTTGGTAGATATTGTTTTAGCGCCCATGTTTTACCACCGTCTGTGGTTTTGATTATGCTGGCGTCGTGGCCACAAGCCCAACCAATATCTTTACCTTTGAAAGTCACAGAGGTTAACAGTGATTGAATTGGCACCTCTGCCTGCGTCCAGTTTTGCCCTTCTTGTTTAATAATTATTGTGCCGTGTTTACCTACCGCAATTAACGCATCACCGTTATCTGTAATATCTGTGAAAAGCGTTTGCTCTGGGTGAGCGACCATCAGGGCTGATTTTGCTGAGATCTGATCACTACTTTCGGCTACTGCTACATGCGCCATAGTTAAAATCGAGGCTGCTACTAACTTCTTCATCATGAGAAAACACTCGAGTTGTGAGAGGAAAGGAGGAAGAAGGCTGAAGCGAGGTTGCTTCAGCCTGATAATATTTGATTAACGGCGACCCTCACGGCGCAAAGCACCCTGAGTAAACTCGTTATCGTTGAAAGACTGACTGAAGTCGTACATGTCTTCTTCGTTATCTAACCCAATCGCAAGGTAGCGACGAGAGTTTAGATCATGATAGACATCCAACGTACTCCAATGTGTCGGCACTTCGTAGTAATTAAGACCATGTGCCATCGCAACGCGATACATCTGGTCACGGTTATCATAGATATCCGTTACGTGGATTTGCCAGCTATCTTCATCAATATAGAACACACGCTTTTTGTAAATATGGCGAGTACCTTCTTTCAGGTTAGCTTCAACTACCCATACGCGGTGCTTTTCATATCGTACATGCTCTGGGTTAATATGACCGGCCATCAAGATATCATCATACTTCAGCTTGTCGCTATGTAGTTTGTAACTGTTGTAAGGGATATACATCTCTTTTTTGCCAACAAGTTTCCAATCATAACGGTTTGGAGAGCCGTTAAACATATCAAAGTCATCTGTTGTACGTAAGCTATCTGACGCAGTTCCTGGTGCATCATATGCAACGTTTGGCGCACGTCTTACTCGACGCTGGCCTGCGTTATAGGTCCAAGCCTGACGAGGTGTCAAAATTTGGTCCATGGTTTCATGCACAAGCAGTGCAGTTCCAGCAAGACGCGCAGGTTCTGTCACTTGCTGCTTAAACTTAAACAGGATATTTGACTCTTGCAACGCTTCAGGGGTTGCATCTGTTGCAGAGTACTTAACCAGTAGTTGCTCATCGAAACCGATAATGTTGTAAGCCCCTGACTCCGTAGGCATCGCTTGACCGCCGAAACGTGCAATCGACAAGCCACGGAAACGCAATAGGTGGTTCCAGATAGCTTCTAAGCCATCTTTTGGCACCGGAAACGGAATACCGATAGCAGTATTTTTAATGCCGTTACCACCTTCGATCAGCTCTGCTGTAGATGCGTATTTCTTTGTTGCATCATACACAAACTGCGGATAAGACGCGCTGCGTCTAGTTGGGTAAATGTTCATTTTGAACGTTTCTGGATACGTTTCAAATAACGCAATTTGACCAGGACTTAACAATGACTTGTATTTATCTAAATTTGATTTATCAATCGTGAACAATACTTTGTCATCAGCAAATGGATCTGGATGGTGCATGCCCACTTCATAACCAGCTGGAGGCGCAGTGATCCCACCATTCCAAGCAGGAATACTGCCATCAGCATTACCCGCTTTCTCTGCACCGATAGGAGTCAAGTCTTTACCTAAACGTGCAACTTCGTCAGCGCTCATCTTCGCCATAGCGCTACTGGCAGACAGCATTGTAATTATTGTTGCTGCGATAAATGTAGGTTTTCTAAACATATCGAAAGCCCTTAAATTGAATACTTAATGTTGAATGAGATGAAATCACGGTCCGCAAAGGTATTCGTCTTACCACCACCCCAAAACGTGTTATAGCCAAAATCAAATGACCACGAATTTAGGTAGTTAAAGTTTAGATTAATGCCTAGCGATTTACGATCCTCAATGAACAAGAACATAGGATCCGGGGTGATACCGTTAACATCATGTGAGAACACTACGCGTGGAGAAAAATTCACACCACTGAATAGATTGTTATACTCACCCTTAGCAATAAGGCGATAGCCCCATGCAGAAGCCGATGGGAATGGGTTGGTCTCTGGACCGTTTGAAACCGCTTGGTGGATAAGATTGTAATCTCGGCCAGAAAGCCCCTCAATCGTGCCACTTCGGCCAGTACCTGAAACATTCAAACGAAGCTCATCGTACTCTGGCATGTCTTTGATGGTAACAGCACCGACTTCACCAACCACTGCCCAGCTATCTGCGCCTAGCGATGGTCCGAACAAATGCGTTGCAGTAAACTGTGCTTGAATAGTGTCTCGCAAAATATAACCTTGCGCGACTTCACCAGGACCCACATAAGCGATATCGTCACCTTGACTAAGCTGAGATAAACCAGCCAAATCATCACGCAGACCCGCAGCAGCCAACTGCTCAACCATACCTGCGTAAAGTAGTTCAACGTCATCTATCTGCAGTGGTTCATCTTGTCTATATGCCACTTCACCAGCAAATGCGGTTTCACCAATCGCAGTATTAAAACTTAAGCCATACAGTTTGATGTCTTCTGGGTAGGTAATTTGCGCTTGAGTAAAGGCATTTAGGTTAGTGACATTGTCTGCAGTAATTTGATTTTGTGCGATGTAAGCTAAATCCGCCATTATCGCTTGCTGTGTAAAATTAGATGCTTTACCAGAAATCAGAGGTCTACGGCTGTGGTAATTAATGTAATACAAACCAAATTCAGTGTCGTTTAGCTCTGGAGAGAAAATACCTAAGCGTAAACCGTACTGACCACCATCATCAGGTTCGCTCTTACCGTTATTCCCTTTTCCTTTAAGCGCCACTTTAGTCGGATAAGCCATATACATGGACGCTGCAGCGCTGCCAACAGCTTGTGCTGTTGGTACTACGCCTTGAGCAACCAATGCGCCCGTTGCATCAGCATATAAGCTGTTTAACGCATCCGTTAGGTGATACAGATCGATATCAGGGTTTGAGGTAAAACCAAGTTGTACATTTTGCATATAACCATTTTCAGATGCAAAATCATTGGTTGAGAAGTAACTACCCGTTGCTGGCAACCTTGTTTCATGCCATTGATATTGGTAGAAGCCCTCTAGGTTTACATTCTCAGATAACACCACCGACGCCCAAAGCATACCTACAGGGATAAAGGCTTCTTTTACTTCAGAGCCTGGTGCTTTCAAACGGTCAATATCCACTGGGTTGACGTTAATACCGTGGGAAATCAGTGTACTTTCACCCCAGTTAACTACTTGCTGACCTAAACGCACAGAAAGCGGGTTTTTGCCATCATTCAGGTCAAAATCCGCCCATACAAACGCATCTAGTAAACGTAAATCAGAACAGACTTGTTTTCTGGTATCATCGTCTTCACATGGGTCAACTTTTTTGCCTGAAACAGGGTTGCTATATGCAAAATCACCATCTTCCATCGCAAAGTCATAGAAATACATGAAACGAGTGAATAAACCATAGTTATCTTTGGTAATCGCTAAATCATGGGTACCTTTTAACAGCTGTGAGAAAGTATCTCCAGAGTCAAAATTTAGGTTACCGGCATCACCATTATTTGAATAGGCACCCTGTTGCGACCAGATTTGTGACGAAGAATAGATCGTATTGCCAGTGGTTGCTTTATAACCATCCCAGTTAAACTGTGGATGATTACTTTTACCGATGAAATCAAAGTTACGATCTTCAACGCGAATGCTTTGACCATAAGAAAAAGTTGAGTCGAAGGTAATTTCGAAATCACCAACCTCAAAACTTGCCGCGTGTACTGACGTGGCGGCAGCTCCCATTACTGCCGCACTAAGACCGAGCATGATTTTGTTTTTCACAAAGAGCGATCTTTTTATCATTATTTCTCCCCCTTTTGGCGGGTCATGTCTAGAGCTTAAGCTCTTAGAGTTATTGTTTTTTGTTGTCTAAACGATAGAAGCGAAACCGCGAAAATACAAATACTGCTCAACTAAATCAACGCTTTTTCGCCTCTAGGGGCGTATTTTACTCTTGGTAAGACGTCCTACCAGATAATTTATAACACGTATTTCAAGCTTATAACAAACTCATTTAACAAAAATAAAATATGTTTTGCAGTTCTACTTCGATTAAGTGACTTTTTCTAACGATAGAAACTTATTGCTATCATCCAAGATAAGACGGAACCTCCCCCTGATCCCAATTGATGAAATAAAGGGGCGAATACGCTCTGCGGGGAAGCGAATACTCTTCCCCCCATCTTCAATCACTTGCACTGAAGTATAGTGCCCGTAGTAGTAACCGAGGCACTTGTCATAGCTCAAATCCATGTAAAAGAAGTACTCTTTCATCTACTGCGCTAGCGCCTTTTCCACCTTCTCATATAAGTCGTCGCTCAAGCCTTCTAAGTTAGCCAAACGACTTAACTGCGCTCGCATCAACTGTTGACGCGTTTCGTCATAACGCTTCCATGACATGAACGGCGTGATCATACGAGACGCATTTTGTGGATTAATGCTGTTTAGCTCCACTAATAGATCTCCCAATAACGCATAGCCCATACCGTCTGTACGATGGAATTGCGCGGGGTTACTTCTTGCGAAGCTTCCTATCAATGCGCGAACACGGTTGGGATTGCCTTTATCAAAACAAGGATGCGCATAAAGCGTATTTATATTCGATATCACCTCATCATTAGATAAGCTTGCACTTAACGCAAACCATTTATCCATGACTAGGCTATCGTGACGCCATTGGCTATCGAATTGACTGAACAAACTTTCCATCTTTGTGTGCTGCGCGGCGACAGCTGCTTTTAGTGATGCCAACTTAGTGGTCATATTGCTTGAAGAAAATTGATTATCTAGCGCGCTGTCCACACTATCAGAGTCTGTTTTCGCTAAGTAATAAAGTGCTTTATTTTTAAAGGCTCTGATCGCGACATCCTTTGCTTCTAATGAGCCTGAGTCTTGCAAAGACAAATAAGCGTGTTCAAACACCGATTGCAGTGATTGCGCAATTTGCATTTCAAATGCGTCGGAAATTGAAACGAGCTTGTCTACTGGGATAATTTCAAATTGACTAGCTAGCGTATCAAACGTTGGTAAAGTCAATAACTCAGCCAATAGCGCAAGGTCTCCATCTAATGTTTCCACCAATGCGGACAACGCGCTGAGGAGTTTTGGATCCAGTTTGAAATCGCCAGACGTAACCGCTCGTTTAACTTCAATCATAAAGATTTGCTGCATTGCTTCCCAGCGAGCGTAATCACTGCGCGCAAAACGCAATATGTGTAGTAACTCATCAATGGAATAACTGTACTCCATAAGTACAGGTGCTGAGAAATCTTCTAGCAATACAGGAACCGGTTTACTTATAACTTGCTCAAATTCAAACCGCTGTTCAAATTCAGTAATATCTAACGCCCGTTGTATTTCACCGTGCTTTGTTAGCAACGGGATGCTTTCACCTTGCTCATCCAAAAGCTCTAGCTTAAAAGGAATATGCAGTGGCGCTTTTACGGGGTCGCAATCGGCATGGCTTTGGCTCACCGTAATTGCGTATGTTTGTGCCTGTTCGTCATACTCTGTAGCCACTTTTACTCTTGGCGTGCCGAATTGCTCATACCATAGTTTAAATTGCGTTAAATCAACACCAGAAGCATCCATCATTGCATTAACGAAATCATCGCACGTCACAGCTTGTCCATCGTGACGCTCAAAGTAAAGCTTCATCCCTTTTTGGAAGTTTGCTTCCCCCAATAAGGTATGCATCATACGGATCACTTCAGCGCCTTTGTTATAAACAGTTACGGTATAGAAGTTATTCATTTCAATAACTTGCTGTGGCCTTATCGGATGTGCCATTGGTCCCGCGTCTTCTGCAAACTGATGCGTACGCATCGCCATTACTGCGTCGATACGGTTTAGGCCTCGAGAACCTAAATCGCTGCTAAACTCCTGATCTCTAAATACGGTTAGGCCTTCTTTTAAACTAAGCTGAAACCAATCACGGCAAGTAACCCGGTTCCCAGTCCAGTTATGGAAGTATTCATGTCCAACTATCGATTCAATGGTGTGAAAGTCTCGGTCTGTCGCAGTCTCTTGGCTTGCCAACACACAGGCACTATTAAAAACATTTAGCCCCTTGTTTTCCATTGCCCCCATATTGAAAAAATCAACCGCGACAATCATGTATATATCGAGATCATATTCCAAATCGAACCTTGACTCATCCCACTCCATGGCCTTTTTTAGTGACGTCATAGCATGGGGAGCTTTATGTAAATTGCCTTTATCGACAAATAGCGCCAACTTCACCTCTCTACCCGACTTTGTGCTGTAATTGTCTTCTAATACGTCAAAATCGCCGGCAACCAAGGCAAACAAATAGCTTGGTTTTTTGTGTGGGTCGTGCCATTTTGCAAAATGTCTGCCGTCACTTAAGCTCCCTTCTTCAACTTTATTGCCATTTGATAATAAGTAACGATACTTTGACTCACCGATGATCGTCACCGTATAAGTCGTCAGTACATCAGGTCTATCCATAAAGTAGGTGATTTTTCTAAAACCTTCCGCTTCACATTGCGTGCAGTAAGCGCCATCAGAGAGGTATAAGCCTTCAAGTGAGGTGTTTGTTTGCGGCGAAATTTTAGTGACAATTTTAAGCTCAAAGGCCTCAGGCAAGTTAGAAAGAATCAATTCAGAGTCAGATTTTTCAAGGCTTTGCCACTCATCACCATTTACCTGACAAGATGCTAACTCTAAGTCGACACCATCCAATATTAATTGTGTCGCATTGCTCACAGCGACAAACTGACTTACGGCAGTCACTATGGTATTTCTTGGGCTTAACTCAAAGGTCAAGCAAAGCGTATCAACGGTATGGCTTGGTGCAAGGTAATCTTTAAGAAATTTGGCTTGTGGTTTTTGAGTCATATATAGTCCTTACAAAAACGCCCCATAAAGGGGCGAGTGATAAAACAAATTTGCTATCGCCAATGCTAAGGATAGGCGTTTAATTTCTATTTGACCTGTTGGAAAAGGCCTGATCAAGATTGCAAATGTGCTATTTTACGCTTGCCCTGCTTTCTCATTCGGTTCTTCCGCGTTTACCGTTGGTGGCGTAATTTTAAGGATCTTGATACCAAGATACGCGTAGATAACCGCCAGCACAGGATTGATCAAGTTAAAGAATGCGTACATGGCATAATCAAACGGATTGATCAGTAGTACACTTTGCATATATGCGCCACAGGTGTTCCAAGGGATCAGTGGACTGGTGATTGTGCCACCGTCTTCCAGCGTGCGAGAGAGGTTTACACTCTTCAAACCGCGCTTTTTATATTCTTCTTTGAACATACGACCAGGAACAACAATCGCGATGTACTGATCCGCGGCAACTAGATTTGTACCAATACAAGTTGCAATAGTCGAGGCAATTAGTGAGCCCGTGCTTTTTGCAATTTTAAGAATGCTGCGTACGAAGACATCAAGTAAACCAGTTTTTTCCATAATGGCGCCAAACATCAATGCCGTCATCACCAGCCAAGTTGTCGTTAGCATTGATGACATGCCACCGCCACTTAACAAGTCGTCCATTTTTGCATCGCCTGTTTGCAACGCAAAACCATCAAAGAAAGTCGCCCACACCAGTTTCACATAGCCCACTAACTCACCTTGGCTAGCATCAATTTGACTTGCAATAAGATCACCTTGGAACAGTACAGCCCATATCGCCCCCATCACCGCGCCGATTGAAATCGCCGGAAAAGCAGGCATCTTCTTGATAGCAAGCCCAAGCAGCACCAGTAAAGGAACTAGCATTAACAGGTTAATGTTGAAATTAGTTTGAAGTATCGAAACAATTTCATCTATTCGCCCCGCCTCGCTTGACGCTTCAGCATTAAAGCCCATGACAATAAATATAATAAGTGCGATTACAAAGCTAGGTACAGTGGTCCAAAGCATATGCTGAATATGATCAAATAAATCACTACCAGCGACTGCAGGCGCTAAGTTTGTGGTTTCAGACAATGGGCTTAACTTATCACCAAAATAAGCACCTGAAATAACTGCACCCGCTGTCACGACTTGATCTAAGCCAAGCCCCGTCGCCACACCTAGTAGAGCGACACCTATTGTTGCGGCCGTCGTCCATGAGCTACCTATACTCATCGCCACAATCCCACAAATCAAACAACTCGCGGCATAAAACCAACTTGGATTGATAATTTGTAGTCCGTAATAAATCAGTGTTGGGACCGTGCCAGACAGCAGCCAAGTACCTATTAAGGCACCCACCATCAATAAAATAATAATGGCGCCAAGAGAGATAGTTATCCCCTTTATCATCGCTTCTTCAAGCGTCTTCCACGTAAAACCATTTTTTAGGCCGACGAGCGCCGCTGTGAATGTTGCAAAAAGCAAGGCTATTTGGTTTGGACCTGATGATGAACTGTCACCATAGAGGTACACCGCAGCACCAAGCAAAGCGACCAACAAAGTGATCGGAATAAGAGCGTCAATAAATGACGGCTGTTTTTGTTGTTTCAAAAGGAATACTCCTACGCACGACGACCCATGCTTATAATTATTTTATTTGCAGTATACCGTTTTGAGCCGTTTTGAGTAGCTAGGTTGCCAGTGGTCGAGCCACGCACCATTCTCAAAAAGCCTCAAAAGAGTATCAGCTTAGAAAATCTGGCAGATGATAACAAAATTTGTAAAGTAAAAGTAAGTGTAAAAGGCATAATAAAAGGCGCTTGAAGCGCCTTTTATTATTTATTAACTTCGTTTTTGGCTATCCGCCCGTATGAAATTAGGTCCTGCGTGATAAGCGCAGCCTCTTCAAGGTAAGGGTCTAACTCCGAAATAACCTCTGGTGCATCATCCAAATCTTTAACCGGCTCTAAACCGAGACGTTTCAACCTTTCATTAGTGCGTTTCAATACCAGATCATCGCGTTCTTCACGCTCCTTGATACGCTCGGCTTCAACTAATGAAATCGCCTTATCATCTTTGCGCGCTTTGTATTCTTCAATATCTTTATAAATATATTCGAATTCTGGCTCTGCTTTTACTCGCTCATCATGGCGCTTACTCAAGTATTGAATAGTTGGCGACAAGTTATCTAGACTCGCATATTTTGCACGAACAATACTATCCCAAGGCAGTGCATTATCTTCTTGGCTCTCTCCCCACTCCTCAGGATTGATTGCCGACGGTAGCAAGATATCAGGGATCACGCCTTTATGTTGCGTACTGCCACCATCAATACGGTAAAACTTCGCAATAGTGTAAGTTACACTCCCCAAAGGATTTTCGAATAAATCGTAGTTTTTACCGAGGCCACGATGTTGTTGCACGGTGCCTTTACCAAAGGTTTGCTCACCAATCACCACTGCTCGACCATAATCCTGCATCGCGGCAGCAAAAATCTCAGATGCCGACGCACTGTAGCGGTCAACTAAAACGGTCAAAGGTCCATCGTAGAAGGTAATGCCATCTCTATCTTGTTGACTTTCAACACGGTTATAAGCGGTATGGATCTGAACAACTGGACCTTGGTCAAAGAATAAACCGGATAGCTGGGTCGCTTCGTAAAGCGAGCCACCACCATTTTGGCGAAGGTCAATGATAACCCCATCTACTTTGGCTTCTTTAAGTTTAGCGATTTCAGTTTTTACATCTTGAGAAAGATTATTGTAAAAACTCGGGATTTCTATCACGCCTATTTTGCTTTGTAGCTCAGAATATTTGGCTTCAAAGACAGAAGACTTAACTGCGCGGTCTTCCAATTTTACTTTGTCACGAACAATTTCAACGACTTTGGGCGTACCGTGACTATCAGTACCTTTAAGGTATTGAAGTCGAACCTTGGTTCCCTTAGGGCCTTTGATGAGATCGACCACATCATCTAAACGCCAGCCGATAACATCTACAAATTCTTTATCATCTTGTGCTACGCCGATGATTTTGTCGTCCGGCTTAAGCTTTTCGGTTTTGTCCGCAGGGCCGCCAGGAACTAAACTCCGGATCACAGTGTAATCTTCATCGTAACTTAATACCGCACCAATACCTTCCAGCTCTAAGTCCATATCCATTTTGAACTGTTCAGCTCGGCGTGGCGAGAGATAGGAAGTGTGCGCTTCAATACTACGTGCGAACGCATTCATGATTACTTGAAATGCATCTTCACTGTTCGTTTGGACTAGGCGTTTTTGCGCGTTTTTGTAGCGCTTGGTAAGAACTTCTTTGATCTCTTCCCAATTTTTGCCAGTCAATTTTAAGCGCAGCGCATCAGATTTAACGCGCTGGCGCCAATATTCGTCAAGTTCGCTTGTCGCGGTTGCATAACTTTGCTCTTCTCTATCAAAAATGAACTCATCTTTTTTGTCAAAGTTCATTTCTTTGTCGAGTAAGCCAATGGCAAAATCATAGCGCTCAAAGCGACGCTTCATGCTTAGATTAAACATATCATAAGCAAAACCCAGCTTTCCTGAGATCAACGCATCATCAAATTGTTTACGATATTGTTGAAAACTATCGATATCCGACTGTAGAAGCAAAGACTTATTAAAGTCGATGGCTTCTACGTACCTATCGAAAATTTTATCCGATAAGCTGTCATCAAAGCTGAAGCGTTTGTAGTGTTGTCGAGTAAATAGGTTAGTCACTCGTTTACTAGCCGTTGTGTGTTGCGCTTCAGGTTTAAGAACCGGCAAGTCCTTAATAGTGACTGTGCTTGTTGAGGCTAAAGTAACACTCGATACGAACGCGGCGACTAGGGAAATGAGTGGTAACTTTTTACTCATATACAACTCCTTACTGGATATATAGGCTATCTGCTTTAGTTTTAACTTGCATTCCTGTTACAAGCTCTACGTGCACTTCATCATTTTTGACTTCAGTGATAGTAGCGTTAACAAGCGCTTGACCAAGTTTAACTTTAACTTTGTTATTAACCTTGACCTGTTCAGCCGGTAAAGGTTCAACTTTACCACTGCGCTTTGGTTTAACTTCAGCAGGTTTATTACTCATTTTAGGGCGTTTTTGGTCTTGACGATCCCTAGAGTGAGGTTTCTTTTTGTAAGATTTTGTTTCGCCATCGCGATTGTTTGGACGCTGTGGCTTTTTACGCTTAGCCATTTTTGCACGGCTCTCGGCCAATGCTTTTTCTGCGTGTTCAACGTGCTCTTGTTCAACCTTTTCTGCTTGATTGCCGTCTAGGTCTACACGAAACTCGTTCTTAGTGACTGCCTCGAGATAACGCCAGTTTGAAGTGTATTTACGAAGTGCCTGACGTACTTGAGTTTTACTGACTTTGTCAGAACCCTCAATACGCTCAGCGATATCTTTGAAAATACCTACCTTTAATGGCTTAATCCCTTCCTTTTGCTTGAAGCAGTTAGGAAATTCTGAAAATAAGAAGTCTAATACTTCATTTGTGTCTTTTAGCTTGTTTGTGGTTTCCATTTTTAAACCTATTAATTACATCTGCTCATCGAGCGACGAGTTTATATAGTGTGTAACCCAGTCAATTAGCTCTTCTATATCTGCTTCAAGAAGCGCTAAATCACCGCGAAGATGTTCCCAAATACCTTCTATGAGCCTATCTATTGTGTCACAGTCTAAATCTTCGGGAAGCAAATCCCATGCGTGATGAATAAGTTCATTTAAGCGTTCTGCAACAACTTCTTCTTCGCCTTCCCAATCACCAACATCGGCGTAGGAAAACAAATAATCTTGTACCTGAAGCATATCTTTCATTAAAGCGTTTCCTCAAACGCTTTAACTAACGCTTCTAATCCGATCTTATCCTGCTCGTCAAATCTTGCCAGACTAGGACTGTCAATGTCTAGCACAGCAATCACTTTATTATCTTTAAAAACAGGGATCACAATTTCTGAATTTGATGCTGCATCGCAAGCAATGTGGCCAGCAAACGCATGAACATCCTCAACCAATTGCGTTTCACAAGTTGCAGCAGCTGTACCACACACCCCTTTACCAACAGGAATTCGAATGCAGGCTGGGTTGCCTTGGAATGGCCCAAGAACCAACTCTTCAGCGCTATCCATAAGATAAAAGCCTGCCCAGTTGATATCTTCAAGAGTTGTAAATAAAAGCGCACTCAAGTTTGCCATATTGGCAATCACATTGTGTTCACCACTGATTAGCCCTTGAGCTTGTTTAACTAAAGTCTGATAAAAGTTTTGCTTTTGCATTACCATCAAATTCACGAATTGAACGACAAAAGCTAAAGGTACTCTTTCGGAGAAATAATTAAAACCTTTTCGACTGAAAAAGTATTAATTATCTGTAAAACTGACACTGCTCGGTTAATTATCACCCAGTTTTACGATGACCTGCCCGTAAACCAAACAAGAATAGTCCCGCGGCGAGCATTGACATTAAGGCGTTAACAATAAAACCGACACCCGATTGTGCAGCGAAAAGATAGCTAAATACCGCACCACCAAGTAAGCCCAATGTTAACAGACCACCATATTGCACCTTGTTGTACCTAAACATAAGGATATATCCGGGAACAACGAATAGACACATTGCAAGACCAACGATGTATGCGTTAGAAATTGCGCTGAGTAGTAAGTTGAAGAACATCTCACTGCGACCGAGCGTAAAGCTGTAGTAAATCCCAAGCACACCGCCCACAATTAACGGTGATAATAAAGAGAACCCAACCCCTTTGCCAACTTGTTTCATATTCAACACTCTCTACACTTATTATTCATTCAACACTATTGAGTATTGTGCAAGCAGTGCCTCGGCACTAGCCGACTTTGGTCTAATAGGTATTTTTGTCGAGAGTATATCGGTGAAATCGCAAGATGGGAGATTTCTGATATCAGAAACAAAAAAGCCCTCAAATATGAGGGCTTTAAATGTGGCGGAGAGATAGGGATTTGAACCCTAGATACGCTATTAACGTATGCCGGTTTTCAAGACCGGTGCTTTCAACCACTCAGCCATCTCTCCAAAACCTATAATCCACGCTTTCAAGCATGAATCTAAAATAAGTGGCGGAGAGATAGGGATTTGAACCCTAGATACGCTATTAACGTATGCCGGTTTTCAAGACCGGTGCTTTCAACCACTCAGCCATCTCTCCGCAGCGGGGCGAATAATAGAGAATCCCCATGCGCTTGTGAAGCTTTTTTTTCAATTATTTGATCGTTTGCGTAAAATTTGGCTCAATCGTCTAAGAACCAGCCAAAATTATGCGTGTTTTTGATATTTCAGCGAACTTTTGAAAATATTCAAAGTCTTACGTATTGAGTAACAATTACCGTAGAGACCCAATTAACGACAGATATTGATCCAGAAATCATTGCCCCAACATATAACAATTGATACTCTTATCTCAGTTATTTTTGGGATCAGCATGTTTTATTAAGGAGCTTGAATCATGGCATTCAATCATTCATACAACACTGCAAAACCTGTCATGTCGACAATGGAAACAAACAAAGTGTTGAAAAACACTTACTTCCTATTGGCAATGACATTAGCGTTCAGTGCAGTAACAGCCGCAATTTCAATGACAATGGCATTACCAGCGTTTACCGGTATTGTTTGTTCATTAGTTGCATTTGGTTTGCTATTTGTTATCGGTAAAAAAGCAAACTCATCTTCTGCTATCGGTCTTGTATTCTTATTTACTGGTATTTTAGGTTTCGGCCTTGGGCCTATGCTTAATCACTATGCTGCACTACCAAATGGTGGCATGTTGATAGCACAAGCACTTGGCACAACAGCGTTAATTTTCTTCGGTTTATCAGCTTATGCACTAACCACGAAAAAAGACTTCTCGTTTATGGGCGGCTTTTTAACGGTTGGTTTAATCGTCGTTATTATCTCAAGCCTAGTAAACTTGTTCATTGGATCGAGCATCGCGTTTATGGCAATTAATGCGGCAGTCGTGTTATTAATGTCTGGCTTTATCCTTTATGATACAAGCCGAATTATCAACGGCGGCGAGACAAACTACGTGCTTGCAACTGTGAGCTTGTATTTAAGTATTTATAACTTATTTACCAGTATCCTTGCCCTTTTAGGCGCGTCGGATGACTAACTCAGAATTTCTGATAAAATAAGCCCCATTACGGGGCTTTTTTATGAGTAAAATTTGAGTCAAATAGCCATATCAGTGCACTTTGGCGTAGCTGCACAGTCAAAGTTAACTATACTAGAACGGTATGTCGATGCCGCTATTAAAAGTGACCATCAAATCGCGTGTATCTTTCTATACCAAGATGGTGTTTATCACGCTAGTCAAAATATCGTACACGCTTCCGACGAATTGCAAGTCAACGCGATTTGGCAACGCATCAAAGATAAAGGGATCCCTCTGTTGCTGTGTGTCACCGCTGCGGAAAAGCGCGGCGTTAGCATCGAAGACGTTAGCCCTTTCACCGTTGCAGGCCTTGCGGAGTTTGCCATGATCTCGAGTAAGTCTGATAAGTGGATGCAGTTTAAATGAGTAAAAACGTGTTAATTATTTCTCAAACCAGTCCATTTGACCAAAATAGCCTGAAAGAAGCGCTCGATGTCGCACTAATCTATGCAGCGATTGATCAACAAGTAAGTTGGCTTTTTACCGGTTCTGCTGTGCTATCGCTCCAGAAAACCCTCAATGCTCCACTACTGGGTTTAAAAGATATGTTTAAGCAATTAAAAACTCTGGAAATTTATGATGTCGAGCGGGTTTATGCCTGTCAGTCAGCGATGGAGGAGTTTAACATATCGCCACACTCCCTTGCAGTTGCTACTGAAATCAAAAATCAACATGAAATCCTTGCGTTAATCAAACAACATGACTTTGTGGTGACACTATGAGTACGCTACATATTATTTCTAGTATTGAAGCATGCGATCAGCTGCAGTTTGTATCCCATCAAGACACAATTTTATTGTGTAATGATGGCTGCTTTGGGCAAACGCGTATCTCAGCTGGAGATGCAAATGTGGTGATGCTGCAAACCTGCGCCAGTGCCAGAGGTATTGTCCCAGAAGCCGGAGTAAAGCTTATTTCTGACAAAGATTGGGTTGAGCTGACCATTACTATGAACAATTCAATTACTTGGTAATCATCATGCTAGAATTTAACAACCAAACTATCGAGACAGATAAACAAGGCTATTTGCTAGATCATACTCAATGGACTAAAGATTTAGCACCACTTCTAGCCGCAGAAGAAAACATTGAGCTTTCAGATTCACATTGGGAAGTCATTGAGTTTGTGAGAAATTTTTATCTCGAATACAACACCAGCCCTGCGATCCGCATGCTGGTAAAGGCAATGGCTAAAGCACTAGGCGAGGATAAAGGTAATAGCATCTATTTATATAAGTTATTTCCAAAAGGCCCAGCCAAACAAGCAACAAAAATAGCAGGATTGCCAAAACCTGCCAAGTGTATTTAGGACGGGACAACCGAATTAAAAAAGGCCTCAAATGAGGCCCTAATTTAAAAACATTACTTCGTATACGCTCTTGGCATATCAGAATCTGTCGTATATCTGTCTCTTAGTTTATCGTGGCGTGATTCAGTAGACACTTCCTCACCATTGATCCAGATTTTATCGATTGTGGTGCTGAATTCGAAAGGATCTGCACTCCACATTACGATATCTGCACGTTTACCAGCTTCAATCACACCGCCATCAATACCCAGTGCTTTCGCAGGGTTAGCGGTAACCGCCTTAAGTGCGCCTTCATGACTCATGCCATTTGCTACAGCAATACCCGCATCAAAGCGTAGCTGGTAGACGTTATGACTACCGTCACCACCAATTGACAGGATGACATTGACACCCGCTTTTTCAAGCTTACCTGCGTTATCTAGACTTGCATGCATTGAGTCAAAGCTAGCTGGTAGGTTTGATACTGCACTCAAAATAACAGGTACTTTCGCCTCAGCTAATTGCTCAGCGACCACTACCGCATCATCTGCCCCCTGAAGAATCAGATCTAAACCAAACTTTTCTTTTAGCTTAATCGCTTCAAGAATATCCGACGCTCTTGAAAGCGTCGCAATCACAGGCATATCACCCGCAAGCACTTGAGTTAACACTTGTTCTTCTGAACTTGGTTTTCCCTCGTCTTTTTTGTCTTTCTTAGCAAGCTTTTCTTGCTGTGCTTCAAGCTTTTTAACAACGTTATCTAACGCTTTTGCACGAGACCCTTTGCTTTTGGCACCCAGGTGAATAATTAACGCTGTTTGCTTGTCGGTCACACTGTTAAATTCACCAGATAAGTCAACAACAAAACCAAGCCCTGCAAACTCACTTTTACCACCCCAAGGTGCGACAAAGTTTTGCGTTACACCGCCTTTTCTTGCATAGGCAATTAAGCTACTACGTGGATTAAATGCGGTGCTTGCGTCAAAGTCTACGCCGGCATCGTCATCACCAGCATCACGAGAAGCAGCAACAGCACCAACTTCAACTAAACCAAGTTGGTTCATTGAGCCGATAAAGCCTGGGGTGACAACCTTACCGCTGGCGTCAATCGTTACATCAGCAGTGACGTTATCTGGGTTAATCGCTTTTATTTTACCGTTCTCGATAACTAAGGTCGCGCCTTCAAGCACGCCAGCATCTGTCGCGGTATGGATCGTTGCATTAGTAATTGCAGTAACATTGGCAAAAGCAACAGAGTGAGCTAGCAGTGCGCTAGTGATCATGGTTAATTTCATGGTTTTCATCTCATCAACTCCTTACTTTTGACCTAACATAAAATCACTAACCGCTTGATATTTTTCATCGTGACGATCATAGACTTTACCACCATCTACAAAGACCTGCTCTGCACGAGAGTAGACGCTGAACGGGTTGGTGTTCCAAATTACTACATCGGCTTGTTTACCTTGCTCTAGCGATCCAGTTTTATCCTGAATGCCTAACGACTTAGCAGCGTTCGAGGTGATCCACTTAATTGCATGCTGCTCGTTAATGTTAAAGCCAGACTGGTTAGCCGTGTTCATCACTTTTGCGGCTTCATGATTCAAGCGTTGGATTGTGGTATCTGAATCCGAGTGAACAATTGCACATGAGTTTTTCACTGCATCAACAATTGCAACGTTTTCCTGAACCATATCATAGGCTTCCATCTTAAAGCCCCACCAATCTGGCCAAAGCGCAGCACAGTTACCGTTTTCACCTAATAGATCTGCAATCTTGTATGCTTCAATTCCGTGGTGGAACGTCCCTGCGTGATAACCAAACTCTTTAGACAAGTCGATCATCATTGCCATTTCTTCCGCTTTATAACAATGGTTATGGATCAAGATTTCACCATCTAGCACACCACGAAGCGTATCGAACTTGATATCACGTTTTGGGGCATCCGGATTCAATCCAGCAGCATACTCGGCTTCGTATTGTTCCCACGCGCGCTTATATTCACCTGCTTCAATCCAAGCTTCACGGTATCCTGCCATGTTACCCATACGAGTATAAGGGGCGACACCTTTGGAGCCATATACACGCTTTGGATTCTCACCACATGCCATTTTTAACCCATATGGCGCTTCTGGGAATTTCATTGCTTGCATCGTTGGTGCCGGTACATTCTTTAAGGTAACACCACGACCACCAAATAGGTTTGCAGAGCCAGGTAAGATTTGTAGCGTGGTGATCCCACCTTCTCTAGCTCGGTTAAAGCCCGGGTCTTGCGGCCATACAGAATGCTCTACCCATACCTGAGAAGTATTAGGGTTAATCATTTCATTGCCATCGCTGTGCGATTCTACACTTGGGCTGGGGTAAGCCCCTAAATGAGAATGTACATCGATAATGCCAGGTGTTACCCATTTACCTTCAGCATCAATGGTAATATCTGCCGTGACAGATAGGTCTTTACCAACTTGCTTGATTTTACCATCAACAATAAAGACATCACCTTGTTCTAACTTTTCACCCGTTCCGGTAAGAACGGTAGCATTAGTGATTAGGGTTGATTGAGAAGGTACAGGCTTGTAAGTACTTGGGTACGGGTTTTTCTCTATGGTAACTTTTTCTTTTTGTGGGCCGTTATCCTGACAGCCCATCAAAGCTGCGGCAATGCCAGCTACGACTATGGAGGGAGCAAATTTATACATTTTTGTCATCTCTATTGTTTTTTTGTGACTTTAACTCATGCCATCGCACTTTACGCAATTATGAGTTTTAGTGACAAGTAATTACGACGAACGTCCGGACATTATAACGCATGTTGTCATCAGTGAGTAATTTCGAAAAGCCTTAGTTGCCACAACGGAATGTAAATGAGCGTCAATATTGACACGTTTTGACACATCAAGAGTCATAAGTAACAAAGAGGAAGTAAATCTAAGAATGAAGTGTTAAATTATCGATAATGGTATTTTATAGTGAAAAAAGTTTTTGCTATTTGTATCTTTAGAAACAAAATAATTTATTACTTTACAGATAGATAGAAAGCCTGCACACATTTGACATACTCTATTACATTCGGAATTACTTGATTTACAGCATTCTGCGGCAACTTTAGTAATACTAAGAACGTGTCCTAGAGATAGCCAAGGAGCTAACCATGAAACTGTTCAATTTAGTATGTGCAACCTCGCTTCTGATCGCAGGTACCGCATCTGCTGCAGACTTTGTTGCTGCGGATAATAGTAAAGCGACTAAAGTTTGTATGTCGGTAGTCAAAGACAATAAGATTCACTTGTTCCACACCATTAAAGAGAACCACCTAAAAAAACGTGTTGTAGAAGAAAAACTACATTGCAATGATATGCCAGTCGGCAAATTTGCAGCAACCTACGGGTTTAATAAAGCTGCTGACTTCCTTGGTGTAGACAGTAAAGTAGAAACCAGTATTAAAGACATCGCTAAACTAGATAAAAAGACCATTTTTGTCTCAGGATCTAAGTAGTCATGTCGACATATTTGTAAACAAGAAAGCAAGGCGTAGCAATCCCTGACTGCGCCTTTTTCTCAGCTTAGCTACACAACTGTAGCCAATAACCCAAATAGACCACCAAAGACGCCTCCCCACACAACTAACCAACCCAAGTGAGTCTTAATCATATTTTGTACAATCTCCTTTACCATTTTCGGCGTTAGTTCATTGAGTCGATCATCCACCGCTTTTTCAATGGTTTGATGTAAATCATCACCGAGTAGACCGTTACTGAGCGACTCACTAATTGCAGCATCAAACTCAGGCTGTTCACCGAGCTCAACTATTGCTAATCGCATTTTCTCAATAAATGGCTCTCGCAGCGGTTGTACAGCTTCAGTCCCACCAAACATCTGCAGCATCGCACCAAATTGCGACGCTTCAATGACACTTAACAAACGGTCAAACGCTGGATTTAAATCGACTTTATTGGCTATCGGCGCCAAGTCAAACTTCGGATGCTCCTTGCCGAGAAATTTTTCTAGTTTTTCTCTACTAAAGAACTCGCTCAAAATGAGCTCTCGAATCGACGCTTTAAAGGATTCGAACTTAAGCGTAATAATCCCTGAACCATAGAGGAAAGGCACTTTCTCAAATAACATATGTACCGCTAACCAATTCGTCAGTGCACCAGATAATGCAAACAATCCAACCGAAAACATCACGTCGTTTTCTAGTGCGAAGCCAGTACCTGTTAGCAGTACCGCGAGTAAATTGGTGATGATATTTTTATTCAATGTACTTCCCTTGGATAAAATGACAGACGCGATATTTTATTTTTTTTAGAAAAAGGCCTCAAGTATTTGTGATCTTGAGAATTTCAACCATATTTTAGAGTAAGTGAATATGTTGGATCTAACTTATGTGGAACAAAGTCAACCAACAAATCTCAGAATCTCTCCATGACGCTTTTGAGTTTACTTCAAAACAAACCTTAAAAAGTTATGGGTCTAAAAAACTTTATAAGATTGCAGACGATACCCATCAATTTTTGGTCAAAGTAGCTCCTATTCAGGCTTTAGAGCGATTTGAATGTGAAGCATCTAATCGTGAAAAGCTCATTCGCGACTCTGATTTCCTCGTGGCCGATACAATTACCCTAGGTACGAGTGTTGAGTTCTGCTTTATTGTGCTGGAATGGTTAGAACTAGATCATCGCAATGAAAACTGGCTTGAGTGCGGTCAAAGCCTTGCTAAAATGCACCAACGTCATGAACAGGAAATGTACGGCCTAGAAGAAGATAATTATATTCATGAGCTGCCGCAACCAAATCAATGGCACAAAAAATGGGAAGTTTTTTTTGCAGAGGAAAGAATCGGTTGGCAACTGCAACTGCTTGCTGAAAAAGGGATTATCCTCACTGATATTGATACATTTGTGGAGCAGCTTAAGCCACTCCTTCCGCACCAAGTTCAACCGTCCTTGGTTCACGGTAATTTTTGGCATGGTAACATTGGCTTTAGCCATCAAAAACCCGTGCTATTTTCCCCAGCTTGCTATTATGGTGATAGAGAAGTTGATATTGCGATGGCTTCGTTATTCGCTCCGCTACCAGATGACTTCTATCGTGGTTACGAGTCTATCTATCCACTCGCAGAAAATGCACCTGAGCGATTAGACATTTATCGCTTATATCCTCTCTTAGTGCAAGCAAACTTGTTTGCTGGCAAGTACATACGGGACGCGGCTGAACAAGTGCAAGCCCTGCTCAAATAACTGCCATATTTTCGTCACAATGCGCTATAGTTAAAGGGTATTTAGTTTGGCCAATTCAGGTGGAGGGCCAATGAAAAACCTATATCAACAACGTATTGAATGTCCTCATTGTGGACATCATATTTTTGTCAATCTTGATACAAGTGAAGGCGATCAGGACTACTACGAAGACTGTGCTGCTTGTTGCAATCCAATACACCTAAATATGCACTTAGACCAACTGCACAATAAGCTTGAGCTTAGGGTTGATAGCGACGACGAACAAGTGTTTTAACCAAAGAAGAAGTAATATAGATAAAGGGCAGCTCATTTGCGAGCTGCTTATCATGTTGGCGCAACCTCAGCCTGTACTTTTTGTATCTCAGGATAGACGTAAAGGGTATTACTCGGGCAAAGTACTAGCTGTGCTTCAATAAAGTTTGCTTCTTCATGTAGTTTTCCACGGTATTAATAATCGTGTAGGTTTGTTGGTCAACCTCTATATTTACAGTATCTCCCACGCACATCGTACCTAAATTGGTAAGTGCTAGCGTTTCAGGTATTAGGTGTAACCAAAATCCGGAATGATCAAGCTCCCCCACAGTCAGACTCGCACCGTTCACCGCGATAAAGCCTTTATACATAACATATTTATGCCAGGCTTCTGGCAAGGCTATATGCATCCTACAGTTGCCTTCGTTGCGATGTATTTCACTGATCTTCGCGCTTGTTTGAATATGGCCTGAAATTATATGTCCGCCGAGTTCTGTCCCAAACGTCATTGAGCGTTCAAAGTTAACTTGCGACCCTCTTTGTACTTCACCTAGATTAGTGAGTCTCAATGTTTCATCAATCACATCAAAGCAAACTTGCCCTACCACATCATTTTCTGGCTGTTCGAAGTGCACCACCGTTAGGCAGCATCCATTAATTGCAATGCTCGCACCCAAGGTCAGCTTATCGAGGTATTCAGCACCAACAGAAATAACTAATTTTAAAATATTATCGACCTGCTTCGCCGACACCACCGTCGCTTTTGTTTGAACAATTCCTGTAAACATATCTACCCTCTTAATTTATCCTTGAGATTGTAGCGAAATCGCACTAAGAGATGTACTTAATTTGTATAGAATATCCAACTAGATAAAAATAGTTGCGACTGCTAGCCGCAAAATTTTGCTAAAAACAAAGCACTAAAATAAACTAACGCTTTTACGCCTTAAGTAGTATCTCACCATGAATTTTTCAACTTGGGAAGCCAGACGCTTGCTTCAACTTGCGATCCCCGTTTTTCTCGCTCAAGTTACGTTAGTCTTAATGACCGTCGTTGATACGATGATGGCAGGTCAAGTCAGTGCTGAGGACTTAGCTGCTCTTTCTATTGCTACGGGTGTTTGGAACCCTTTGATTTTTAGTTTACAAGGGATCTTACTTGCACTTACGAGTATTGTTGCGCATTGCCATGGTGCTAATGACACTGCAGGGATCAAACGATTTTTCCAGCAAAGCTTGTATCTTGCTTTAGCGCTTTTTACCGTTGGTTTGGTTTTAGCGAACTTTACTTCTATGGTTTTTTCAAATATCGGGGCAAGTGAGAATGTTCAGACCCTCGCTCAAGGCTATATTGATTTTGTAAAATGGGGTCTATTGGGCTTTTTGATCTTTACGGTATACCGCAATGTCACCGAAGGGGTTGGCCAAACAAAGCCTGCTTTTTACATCAGTATTGTTGGTCTTTGTATCAATGTCGTTGCTAACTATATTTTCATCTATGGTAAATTTGGCGCGCCAGCGCTTGGTAGTGCGGGCTGTGGCCTAGCTACATCTATCGTACTTTGGTCAATGGCAATTGCACAGTGGGTGTATAGCTTGAAGAGTAAACACATAGATGGAAAGGCCCTCATCAGCGGTTTTACCAAGCCAAGTCTATCTATGATGAAATATGTTGCTGCACTTGGCTTTCCAATTGCATTGGCAACCTTCTTTGAAGTTACGCTATTTGCTTGTATTCCTTTATTTATTGCAGATCTAGGTCCTATTTCCGTATCTGGTCACCAAATTGCTGCCAGCGTCACTACTATGCTGTTTATGATGCCATTGAGTTTGTCGATGGCTATTGCAATACGGATCGGCAATCTAACTGGACAAGGAGCCTTAGACCAACTTAAACTTTCAGTGAATACCGCGTTTCTTTTGGCCACCTTAATTGCACTATTTGTAGCACTCATTACGTATATAGGAAGAGATCAGATTGTTTGGCTCTATACAAACAATACTGAAGTAGCCGCTCTTGCAACCAGCATTATGGTGCTGGCTTGTTTGTATCAATTACCCGATGCATTACAAGTCTCAGCAAATGGTGTGTTAAGGGGGCTCAAATATACTAAACCAATATCTTGGGTTACCTTTGTATCATATTGGCTAATTGGGTTTTCATTAGGCTATGTATTAGCAAAGACCGATTTAATAACGCCTGCAATGGGCCCTCAAGGCTTTTGGATTGGTATTATTATTGGCTTGAGTACGGCGGCAGTATTATTGGTGACATGCGTAAACAAACGGGTGAAATTTGAGATTAATCAAGCGAATAGCTAGTACGCTATTACTTTTTACTTTGGCCGGCTGCAGCAAGCAGCCGAGCGATATTGCTGTTGAATATCAACAACGTTTGGCGAGCGCCACTGACATAGAGGTGGTACACACAGCACTACTTTACAATCCGGAGGTTCAAAAAGTGCCATTGCCGACAAGTGAGCTAACTATCTCTATGTTAGACATCGCGACCGCTGGACACTGCAAAGTCACAAATCTCATCGCTGCGCACAATAATCAATTAGGGAAAGTAAGTTACCCAAGCGAGCGCTTGAAATACACCATCTTATTTATTCAGCAAGCGCCTCACTGCATTCAGCACCCAAAAACGAGCGATGAGCTGAAACAAACGTTAACTCAAGCCGCACAGGAAAAGAAACAGCAGCTTTCACGTTACTTGCTTCATATGATGACATTTGAAAGAGAGTTGGCAAGTTTGAGCTTGTTAATCGCTGAAGAAGTACCACTGGAGCTGCCAGCAGCCCACAGCAACATGCTAGAGGCAGTTAACGAGCTCGCAGAGCTGGCAATAAACATGGATACGCCAGAAAATCTCAACCCTGCCACACTCACACCCGCTTTAAAGGTGCTTTCTCAGCGATTTATCTCATCTTTAGTGACGAGCGTTCGTAAACAGACTCAACTGAATAATGCGACTACAAGCCAATTACAAAAACTTAGGCAAAGAGATGACATTTGCAAAAGTGGCAAAAATAAAAAGCAGGCACAGATCATAAACAATATCTTCAACAAATATTATTTATCCGTTCTTCAGCCTTATCAGGCGATGCTCTCTCTTTCTATGGAAGAGTTGATCACGGCCTGGCAACCTATCCACCTGTTGTATCAAAATAATAACCTTGCCGATCCGCTCACGCTTCAACAACACTTGGATAACCTTAAAGATTCTGCGAAAGCACACGTAAAATGGTGGCAAAAATTTTACGAGCTGTGTGAAATCCCTCCAGTATGAACAAAAAAAAGGCAAACAATCAAAAAATTACTGAAAGCCGCTTGATCCGTTAGCTGAGTCACTATATATTACAACGCGTTGACAGGCACAGACCTGAAAACAATTAATAAGAAAATGTTATTGTACGACCGTAGCTCAGTTGGTTAGAGCACTACCTTGACATGGTAGGGGTCGGTGGTTCGAATCCACTCGGTCGTACCAAATCTTATAATACAACCGTAGCTCAGTTGGTTAGAGCACTACCTTGACATGGTAGGGGTCGGTGGTTCGAATCCACTCGGTTGTACCAACCTTAGATCTAATTCAAATAAAGAAAAAGCACTACCTACTCTCTATAACCCGCGCCAAAGGTCGATAATTCGGATCCACTCGGTTGTACCCCTCCTCAATATTTACTATCTAGTTAAATCCAAGAAGAAAAAGCATTACCTACCCTCTATAACCCGCGCCAAGAGTCGATAATTCGGATCCACTCGGTTGTACCAACCTTAGATCTAATTCAAATAAAGAAAAAGCACTACCTACTCTCTATAACCCGCGCCAAGAGTCGATAATTCGGATCCACTCGGTTGTATCCCGTCAAAAGTTATCTATACCTAGAAGTAACACCTTTCGCTATTTCTTATCAGCCAAGAAAAAAGTTGAGAATTCAAATGTTAGTGCTTTTAATGGGGTCTACTGTGAACTTCTTTGTCATTCCTTGACTCGCTGGAGATACAAGGCGGTAACCCAGCTTTTCATAAAAAGCAGGCTCGTCCGCAATCATTGAAACATAAGAGCCCGGCAAAACATTTGCTGCTAAGTAACCATCAATATATTCCATTACTGTACGCCCTAATCCCTGCCCTTGATAAAGTGGATTGACGGCAACATCGACAACTTCAAAATTGCAACCTCCGTCTCCAACCACACGGCCCATTGCCACAAGTTGTTTGTTATGTCGAATTGCGATCCCGTATAATGAGTTAGGTAGTCCCCTTGTGGCTGCTTCTAGAGATTTTGCAGATAATCCAGCGGCTATTCGCAAATCACAATATTCCTCTGGGCAAGGTACTTTCTCTTCAATTTTGAACGTCAAAATATTCACTCCTCGAATCACTAAGAAGTGATAGAATAGCAACTGTATAAATAAACAGTCAACTAACTCTAACTATCACCTTCCCGAGATTCTGGTTGTGTTCGAGAATATCGTGGGCTTGCTCAATTTCATCCCAATATAACTCCTTATATATTGGTATCTTCATTGTCTGATCCGGCAGGTCCGAGCCAAACTCATTCAGAAAACCTTTCACTAATTCCCTTTTATAATCCAAAGAACGATTTCTCAACGTACTTCCGTGCAAGTTAAACCTTTTCGCGAGTAACTTGGCAAAGTCTAGTTCTGTATATCTTCCGCCTAGCATAGCGAGCAGCACACAGTGACAATCCATTGCTGCAACTCTTAGGTTCGCTCTGAGGTATTCACCACCAACTGGATCAAGAATGACATTTGCTTTCAAACCCAGTTTTTTCATTTCTTCAGCAAAATCACAGTCTAAATAATTAATAGTGTGATCTGCACCCAGAGACTTTGCGTACTCGGCCTTTTCCTTGCTACTTTGGGTAGTAATGACCGTTGCACCTAGCCTTTTTGCAATCCTTATGGCAGCACTGCCAACACCCGAAGCTCCGCCATGGCACAGTAAAATCCCATTAGAATTTAGCTGCCCTGTTCGTACAATCGCATCATAGGCCGTAAGATATACTTCAGCTAAGCCTGCCGCATAGCTCAACGACAAGCCTTCGGTTAACGGCATGAGTAATTCACTTTGTGCAACCACGTACTCAGCATAGCCACCGCCAGAGGTTAAACAGAACACTTGATCACCAAGTAAATGTTCAAGCTCAGGAGACACCACTTGAACTACCGTTCCAGACACTTCCAGACCCAAAATCTCACTATCGCCTTCTGGCGCAGGATATTTCCCCTGTTTTTGCAAAATGTCTGCTCTATTAACCCCAAATGCATGCACTTTGATTAGCACTTGCTTTGCACTCAATGCTGGTGTTTCGGTATATTGGATTTGAAGCTGAGAAGATGCGTGACTGATATAACGCATCTTCTTTGGGATCACTGAACTTTTTTCCATACTTCCTTCTCGACGAACTTACCATCTTCATACAGTTCATGATGCCATAAATTACCATCAATCTTGTAGCTGAATGACATCGTTCGACCGAGTAAAGTAGTAACATTTCCATATTCATAAGTTTCGATAAATCTATCTCCCTCTATTTTGTAACTCCCCCCACCAGCGTATTTAAACTTTCCTTCGCTTTGCGTAATGTAGCTGTGGTGAGCCTCAGTAATTAACTTTATCGACGTCAAGCTCGGCGCTTTCGCTGATACAATGCCATCTGTGGTGGCATATTTTCCCTCAACAAACTCCCAAGTACCTAAAAGTGGGTTTGCCAAAGCAACAGGACTCAATAACAATAAACTAAGTGCGGTGACTTTCATCTTATTTCCTTTTAACGTTGTTTTATTCAGTTTTACATAATCATCCAACGAGGTCAGTTGAGATAATCTCAATATCAAGAATGAAATGATGCGTTCTCAGGTCTATTTACGAAGTAACCCTTGTAGAGAAAATAATGAAATTATTAATGCTAATACTGTCGTTCAATTTAATTGTCGCTACACAGGCAACCGAAATTGAAATCGAATATAAGGGCTGGATAAGTAGCAGTGATAGACAACATGTAGAAACTTGGCTAGAACGCGGTGTTGAAGCAACAGAGTCTTCCTTGGGAGCACTGCAACAGCAAACACTTCCATTTATTATTGAACCGAGCTTATTCGCATCTGAGCCAGTGCCATGGGGCACGGTTCAGCGTGGCAAACCCGATGCTATTCTACTCCAAATCAAACGATTTACCTCAAGCCGAGTGCTGATTAAAGATTGGACCTTGTACCATGAAATTGCTCACCTTTATCATCCTTTGCTTGACCACACAGATTTCTGGCTTGCAGAAGGACTTGCTACCTATTTACAAAATGTCATTATGCTAGAGAACGATATTTTTAATGTTGGAGAGTTTCGTACAAGATTAATCTCAGGGCTCAGCCGAGGCGCAAAAAATACGCTAATGAATAAAGGGGCACTTAAAAGAGTGAGCGAACATATGTGGTCATTAAACGCGCAGCAAAGAGTCTATTGGAGTGGGGTTGCATTCTTTATAGAAGCAGAAATTGCACTACAGGATATGGACAATAAGAATACTATCAGAACGCTTATTTCCTCATTTCAGCAGTGCTGTAAAGGCAGTGTAATATCGGGAGACAGAAACAGTGGACGTTTATTTATTGCAAGCCTAGATAAACTATCCAAAACTACCATATTTTCCAATCTATATGCTAACTATAAGCAGCGGAAGGATTTCCCTAACTTAAGTAAGACTCAAATCTATAGTCTGCAGCCATTAAGATAAAGTGTTTTATAGCATCCTTGAACGACCACTCTATCCGCTATAAATATTTATAAGGCGTAGAAAACTAAGCTTGTTTGGTTTGCTGCTTTTCTGACTCAATAGCGGCTGTCATTGCGCCAAGTAATTCAGTTAGCTGCACTTCCACACACTCGAGTTGTTTATTCTTCAGCTTAACATCCAACTCGTTTGCGATTTTATGAATATCAATACAATCAAACATCGCAGCAGTGCCTTTAATCGCGTGAACTGTTTTTGCTAACGCATCGTAATCCTGATACTTAGCTTGATTCTTGATCTGAATGATTTGCTCATGCAGCCCAGAAATATACTGTTGCTTTAACTGATAAAACTCGGCTTCAGGCAGATCAACTTCCTCATCGACTTGGATATCCAAATAATAGGCTATTTTTTGACTGAATACGACTCTATCGATAGGTTTTGCGAGATGATCACTAAATCCAAGTTTTAAATAACGCTCAATTTCATGCTGCATGGTGTTGGCAGTTAATGCAATCACAGGTGTGCTACAGCCAGTGGCCTGAATAAAGCTAAACGCCTGCTCACCATCCATTACCGGCATTTGAATATCCATTAATATCAAATCGAAATCACCATCTAGTACCGCCTGTACCGCTAGCTGACCATTTTCAACCGCCGTCACAGATAAGCCCATACGCTCTAAAATACGCTTAATAAGCTTACTATTGTCTGTGTTATCTTCAGCTAATAACACTTCACCTTTAAGCTCTTGATTTATTTCATCAGGTATTGTGCCTTGTTCACGAACATCGCCAATTTGAGCGAGACTTTGCACCCACTTTGTTTTCTCGGTGGTATATAGGCCAACAGTAAGAGTAAAGGCAGTACCTGAACCTACCTCACTTTCTACCGAAATATCACCATCTAACTTCCTCGCTAAGCTTTTGGAAATATTTAGTCCAAGCCCTGTCCCACCATATTTCCTTGATGTGGAAGAGTCGGCTTGATAAAACGCACTGAATAATTCTTTTTGCTCATCCGCTGTCATTCCTATCCCGGTATCTCGTACCGTGATCATAAGGCGCTCGTTTTGACACGCCACATCAATCGAGATTTTACCAACCGTCGTGAACTTCATTGCGTTAGATGTGAGATTTAGTAATATCTGCCGCAATCGAGTGGGATCAATAACCACAAAATCAGGCAGTGGAAAGTGATAATTCAATGCAAACTCAAGCCCTTTATCTCTAATTTGCTTACCCAATAACGAATCGACATGCGCAATTGCTTGAAAAAGGTTTGACTCCACCAACTCAACTTCTAGTTTATTAGCCTCAATTTTAGACATATCCAAAATGTCATTAATTAGTCCAAGTACATGGCGCGAGTTTTGTAAAATAACGGAGATTGCGTGATTACGCTCATGCGGCTTAATATCTCCGAGCATAATGCCATCGGCATAACCAATAATTGACGTCATTGGTGTTCTTATTTCATGGCTCATGTTTGCCAAAAATCGACTTTTTGCCTCACTAGCATCTCTAAGCTCTGAGGCCACCTGCTCTAACTCATAAGTACGTTTTAACACCTTTGCTTCAAGGTTTTTGTTTAGTTCTATATTTTCTTCACTGGTAATTCTAAATTTGTCCGCAACCGCGAAAGCCAACAGTAATGCATCAAGCGCAGTACCTATTAAACCGTAAAGATATAAGTTACTCGACGATTCTGGCAGCAAACTTAAGTTAGTTAAATTGCCCACCATATTGGGGATCGCCATTGCGATATATGCCATCACAAAATAGCGAGCTGGCTTAAAGCCCTCAACCCAGCGCTTAATACCGACAAATAGTCCGAAACAGAGCGCTAATCCCGTTACCAATGTTGCCCAAATAAAGCCAAAACCTGGGAAAAGAATACAAAACGGTAGTCCAAGCGCTGCTATCACTCCGAGCCAGATAGAAATCGACACATAGTTTGGATGAACATCCTTGAGTTTTAAAAGATGGATATAAAATAACGCGTTGGTTAATGGCGCAAGCGCAAAACCTAACCAATGTAAGTTTGCAGAGTAAAACCCGAATAGCTCGTCGGGAATATGAAAGAAATGGCTCCACGCAAATACCCACACGCAAGTAAATAATGCGTAATAAAAATGAGTGATATCTTTAGAGCCGATGTAGATTAATAAGTTATAAAGCCCAAGAACAATGCCTACACCAAAACAAAGCGTCATGATAAGGTTTTCATAGACCACCTCCTGCTGAAAGTCTCTCAGAGGCTCAATGGTCAACTTTACAGGGGTGTAAAAGAAATCACTCTCGAAGAGCGTAACGATATAATAATCTTGGTTTGGTTCTAACGTGACTTGGTTACCATAATGAAATGCAAATTCATTTTCGACCTTGCCCCCTGAAAAAACTCGCAAGACCGTCTCTGGTGTATATATCCTCGACTCAATTTTGCTCAATACCGTATTGTATGGATAGAGCACAAATTCATTCAACGGCGTCTCATTTCTGACTTTAGTCACCAAGAAATAACGACCAGAAAACAGCGCTCTCTTCTTTAGTGGCGCATGAATAGATTCCCATGCACTCAACTCATCCCAGCTTTGAGGAAACCTTGTACTGGAACTTGCCTCATAAGCCTTTCCAACGTGATGTAAATTTTGATATTGCCAAGGCTGCGTCAATTTCAACACAGTCTGATCTGCATAGGCGAAACTAGAAAACAGAATTATGCTGAAAATGATCAGTAATAAACGCATTCTAGCCAGTTACCCTAGTAAAGTTACCTGTGGTTCGGTATTTTATCTGCAAGTTTTCTACCCCCAAGTCAGGTGACTTATCTCTATATAGTGCTCAAACAAAATCAAAAGCGATATGTTACATCCATGCCTATCCTTCTTCCCTCACCTTTAAAGTCTTCCAACATTCCCAAAAAGCTACTTAGGTCAAACTTAAGATGGCTATACTCTTTATCTAAAAGATTTTTACCCCAAATACCTAACTGCCAGTCTCTATACTCCACCTGTAGATTGGCATTCCAAAGCATATAACTGGGCTGCTTAGCATAGGGAGATTCGTTTTGGTCAAAGTAATATTCGCTTTGATAATCAAATGCTATTCTACTTTTTATACTAACTTCATCCCAATTAAATGCATAATTTATTTGTCCAGAGATATTCCATTCGGATGTAAACGGTAAGCGGTTGTCGGTCAATACAACACCAACTGGATCAATAAATTCCTCAAAGTTTGCTTCAGGTATATACCCTATATCCAAGCTTATCTGAGTTTGCTCCGATAGATACCAAGTGTTTTCTATCTCAGCACCATAGATTTTTGACTTACCTACGTTTTCAAGTAACTGATAAGGCGGTGCTCCAGGTACTTCTGAAGCCTGATTCATAAATACCTGTTGGTCTTTATAATCATAGTAAAAAGCGGCCAAATTTGTACGAAGTTTAAGCTCATTAAATAACAGCTTTGCTCCTATTTCATGAGCGATTAATTCTTCGGGGCCATAACTTGCCTGTATCGCGGCATCCTTCGAAATAAGGAAGCCACCGTTATAGCCGCCGCTTTTTACACCATTAGATAAACTATAATAAACGCTTTTATCCGGTTTAACTTTATGGATAACTGACACTTTTCCAGACAAATTACTATCGGATTCTTTTCCCTCAATGTCGTAGGCAGGGACTAAAATGCCAGCGAGGTTATCTCCAAACGGTACATTTAGGTAAGAGAAAGAGTCATAATTCACCTTTTCATCGCTGTACCTTACTCCTACAAGTACATCAGTATGTTCACTGATTTCATATTCATATTGACCAAACAAAGCCATTGATTTTACTTTGATATCATTGTCATAGAAAAAGGTTGCCGCACTTGCCCCATTAGGGGTTCCTCTAAAATCACGTAATAAATCATTGAAATTATCTTGGTAAATACGCTCTTCTAGTTGAAATAAGCCTAGCGTTAGAAAGCCGGTTTCCATACTTTGCTCAAACCTAAGCTCATTCACCAGCTTTTCATTTTTAAGCCCTAACTCACCTTCACATAATGAAAATGGACTTCCATCACAATTAAATCCATGTATCCTATCTAAGCGATTGAAAGCTCCTAGATAAATAAGTTGAGACCGATCATCCAGTGCATACGCGACCTCTGTTGTAACGCCTTTGCTTATACTGTGATGTTTTTGATAATTATTGACCCGCACAGCCCAAAAATCGTCACTGCCAATATTAAAGCCAAGCGCATCAACGCAGTTGCTAGTGCCCGCTTGCGCTGGAGAACATAATGAACCATCCAAAGGGTTTGAGAATAATCCGATATTCCCGACCGGCTGAACCAGTCCATTCCAATGACCATAATCTAATTTCACAAAAACACTGAACTTATCAAACTCGCCAAAATAACTTAGTCGAACATCATTTTGTTCCATATACGCCTCAGGAGCGTCAGGCTGTAAGTTATACGTTGTGTACTCATAGTTATTGTGGCTTGCGGCAAGTCGCACCGCGCTATTTTGATCTAGGCTATAGTTGAGCATCGTACGTGCCCTTGTTAAAGAATCCGAACCGACCCCCACACTGACAGAAGCAAAATTACCATCTGTTGGGCGCGCCGTGCGCACTAAAATTGCCCCCCCAGTGGTATTTCTACCAAAAAGTGTACCTTGTGGACCTTTCAATACTTCTACTTGCTCAACATCAAACAAGTTAATGATTTGATTATTCGCAGACCCAACAGATATACCATCTAAATACACCCCAACCGGAGAAGTGTTGGCCGTATTGTAATCGACAAGTCCGACACCTCGAATGCTGACCGCTGGAGGCGTGCCCTCAGCTGCATTTTGACTGATTTTTACATTCGCAACTAAACGACCCAGTTCGGTCGTATCTTTCAGTGCCGCGTCAGTGATGACTTGTCCGGATATGGGCTTAATAGCGATAGCAACATCATTAATAGATTGCTTTCTTTTTTGGGCGTATACCTCAATGACTTCGATTTCTTCTTCGACTTGTGCTGACGTTTCCATCGAAACTACTGAGAGTAATGTTAGTGTTATCGTATTTAACAGCACATTTGGATGTGGCATAGTTTGAATCCCGAGCTATATCATGCAATTGCACTATCAGTATAGCTGAATTAAAAAGACCCCCAAACAAATGAACCCGATTACCTTTTTAAGGTTCAAGTTATCGTTCATAACGCATACAAATTATACCAAAGTGGGATTTAAGCCCTGCAAATTGCAAGGCTTGAAATGTAGTTGAACTACTCAGTCAGTATGACTAACTACTCAACGGTTAAAGGGCTCAAACCCTGATTCTCCACTAATGCTTTGAGGATATCCGGTGATAGCTCTACTCGTTTGCATGCCAGCCATCACAGCAGCTTCAACACAACCTGCATTGACACCGGTTTTAATCCAATCTCCGGTAATGTAGAGGTTTTCGAAGATGCTGCCGTCCGTAGGCAGTCGAAATTGACTGCTATCAACAACACTTAACACATAACGCTCACTGGGGTCGACATTCACCCTCCAATACTGAGTATTGAACCTAACTTCGCCTTCCTTATTATCAACATCAAACAATACGTTCCAATCGAAGTCGTCACCATGATAAGCCTCTGGCCACAGTGGCTGCATCTGTAATCTAAGCTTTTGCAATGCGTTTTCTTTTACCTGAGCTTTCATGCGTTCAGGAAACTCATGATCGCTCGGAGGTGGATAATCTACGCAGGTAAAAGCACTACAAAAGTAGGCAATGTTCTTAGGCTGAGTATTTGGCCAATCTTCAACCTCAAGTAAATTAGACATCGCAGCCCAAGTATCAAAGGGTTGAGAAAATGCGCTTAATATTGGTGGCTCATTACTGCCAGAAGGGTCGTGAAAACCCAGTTCATTGTCAGTTTTAGTGAGCCACAACTGTAAAGCTTGAGTCGCAACAGTTTTGACCTTTTCGGCTTGCAACTTTAAGTTGTTATCTTTAGCCAATAATTGCTGACAAAGTGGCTCAAGACCTGCCACTGAGATCCCAAAAATCACTAAATCAAAATCAGTACCTTTATTTAGTGTTTTTCTCGGTAACCTCTGTCCAAATGCTTGTTGGTAAACCGTCTCCCAATTAGACCAGTAAGACTCTAGGTTAATCTCATGTTCTTTAAGTAGTGCCGCTTGCTGCGGGTCAATTTGCTGCCACAGTGGAAAGCTTGGCCAGCATGGCAAGTCTTTGACTAATTCCAGAGGCTCGTAACATTGCGATTCCTTTAGTTTAACCTGTTGAATTAATTGAATACTATCAACATAATGACCATCATCATCCTGTGCACAATGTAACGATTCAACCTGATGAAAAAACGCAAACTTAACGCCTCGATGTTTAAGCAGCTCATAGATAGGAGAGAAAATAATATCTCCCATCCCCGCTTGCATTTTCCACATCACGCCACCGCGATAACACAGCATAATCCGAAGCATAGCCAAAGCCGAAACTCCCGCTTCGACATTCGGCTTTTTAAAATCACCGTCCTCATAGCCAAAAACGAGGTCATAAAAGCCGCGGACAGGCGCAGACTCCACAGACAGCGATTCATTTGCGCCATTGCGCTTGAGCCACTGTTTAAAATCGTACCGATCAAGATAGCCAAAACCTCGTGAATAGACTTTATCACGGAGCATGCCTATGGTCATCGCAACACCTAAATCTATACATATATACAGACGTCTAATGATAGGGTTGTCATCAATTAAGTCGTTTACTTCAGACTGCAACCAGCGCCTAATTTTTCGAACCATATACCAAACAACTAAGTGATCTTTCTTATTTTCTAAACGATGATCAGCTTCACGCACCGTTAAAAAATTACTGAGTTGCGTTATTAACAGCTTTGGTGTGGATACAACCTCTTGAACATGGTTCTCTGCGTCATCAAATAAGGTCTTGGCTTTTTCTTCTACGCTATCAAAAAAGCTTTTAACTTCCTGCCCCAAGTGAGCAAGCAGCGTTTTATCTCTGTCTTTTTTAGTTTTGAGTTGTGTGGATTTGTGCGTTTTCTCAACTTCACATTCCAAATCATCAACCCACTTGTGTAGCCAAGCCGCAAGTAATTTTAAAATCTGCCAAAAATGTAAATCGAGTGTGCCATTAGCTGGGTTACCTGGGATCTCAGGAAAATCTACTGACCAAGTTTGCCACTGCTGGTCGATATATTCTTGTAAGACGACCAAACTATGCGGTTTTAGTGCTTGTTGCCAAGTGTGAATGGGGATATCACTTGAACGCTCAAGCTTATTATAAACTGTCTCAATTGCCCTAAAAGAATTGACATAGGCACCAAACCAAACGTGGAGACCATGCTCCTCTATACGTTCGCCGTATTCAGCATTACGACCACTCGCCCCTTTGCCTCCCAAACGCCAGCCTTGCTGATAAACGGTAATATCGTAGCGCTCTTGCCAATCTTCTTGTTCAGTCATGTATACCGCAGCTGTCATCGCCGAAACGCCGCCGCCAAGTATTGCTACTTTTTGTTTACTCATAAGTCTTCCTTTTTCTAACGTGTTGACGAACAACACCTAAAGCCACATAGGAAGACAACTAAACATGCAAATATCGCTTTAGTAAAAAATCGTGTTTGTTATGCCACAAATACACTAACGATGGAGGTTAGCCATACTCTGAGCACTGGAAACAATTTCTTCGACTCCAGCCTGATCGAAGTCCATCTTCACAAAGTAAGGTAGTTTGATCTCGCTTTTGCCTAATGGAATGCCAAACATTTTATCGAGTGGAAACGCATCCATTCGTTGTAGGTTCAGACTTAAGTCATCTTTGATAAAACCAATTTTGTGAATTTTCTTCACCTCAGAAGGGGAATGTACCACTGCCGAATATACAGACTTCTCGGCATGGCCATCTGGGAACTGCTTAAATAGTATTTGATCCATTTGCGGGTGGGTAAAACCCGATAAGAACTGCTTAAGAAATTGGCTATCGACATCTAAATCAGACACTGAATCTTTGAAAAGCTCAGCAATTTCTTCACCCACTTCCAACACTTCTTTTAGCCATGACTCCCCGTCATCCTCAGGTTCAATGGATAACAATTCATGCCATGCCATTTTCACGTTGGGATCAAATTCCTTAAAGGTCTCCAGAGAGAGGGAAAAGTTCAGTGGATCGCCAAAGCTTTCAGGCATTTCGTAGCGACATAAATATTTGTTGTAGCCCCATATTTCTCGACCATTTATCAGTGCGTTAATGTTGTTGACAGAGATAAACGCAGGATACCAATACAGATGCTCTGCTTTTAACGTTTCGAGATTGACTTGCAGAATTGGCAACCAGACGATGACATCGGTTTCTTGCATATATCCATAGTTACTAAATGGCGGCACTTTTGACGCGATATTTTCAATATCTGTAAATGTCAATAAGCACCAATCGGTTAGGGCCCTGAATACAAATTCACTACTAGAAACCGAATTAAGCGTTTTATCAACATAGGTTTGGATTGTTGATTTTTTTCCTTTGACAAAAAAGCCATACATTTGTGCATTTAGCATTCTGCATGGAGGTTTGGCGATCGGATTACTATAAAAATGTTGATAATCAGGCAACTCGGGATACATCTCTCACTCCTTAAAGTATGATAAGTTAGTGTTTAGTGTAGTTCGCTCAAGCCGCTTTTGCGTATGTCGTTATGAAAACTCCGCCTCTCGTTGCACAACCTCGATATAGTTACGTGCCTCTCGCTGGCAAAAATACTGATAATGCGAGTATGCGTACTCATCATAGTTACCCGAAAGCATGTTCATAAAACCGTGTAAATATCGCGTCCGGACACAATCCAGCCCTTTTTTATCTTTTAACTGCTCTATAACGGGCTCAACGTCAAAATGAGATTCAACTTGAGCAAAGAAGATAGACACATCGCAACTAGGCTTAATATTCAGATGGTTACGTATTTGGCTAGGATAAAATGCAATAAGCTGCTCAACAGAGTGAGAGGCACCTTGTTCGGACAATGCAACCCACGCAGCAGCTCCGCCTGCACTAAACCCAATAATAAGTTTTGGTTTGTATTCAGAAATCGCTGCTGATACTTTGTCAGCATATAAACGATGACCACATTGCGCCAAAAACAAATCATAACAATCCGACTCAGAGACACTGTTTGGTTCTTCTATAAATGGTGAAAGCACCTGCACGTCACTTCCAAGCGATTTAGCAAAACGATCAATATGATCCGTATAACCGAAAATATCGGTAACGATTAATATAGCCATCGGTTTTCCTTATTAATAATTTATAGTTATTGGCTTGTATGACTTTCCTTGCCATGCGGCCTTATCTACTTATATTTGGGTTAACGCGCTGCAATCAAACTCTATATTCAATCGCTTAACTACGCTTAACTAGCACACTTTTACCCAAAACTAAAACCTCTTTTAAAGCTAGCATACCGCCAACCTCTGTAAACATTAAATACAAATTAAATAAACATTAATTTAATCATCAATATCGCAATCAATGCTAAGCTTATTGTAAGTTCAGCAAGAGTGACCCAATTTGATCAAAATCATCTTACTCCTCTTCATTACCTTTCAATCCAGTTTTGTATTTGCAAAACAAATAACTTGGATTGCGATAGACTTCGCGCCTTATTATATCCTTTCTGACGATTTGGAGGGACAAGGACGGGACGAGTTATTGATAAAACTCATCCAACAACAGATGCCTGACTACACCTTCAATTATAAAGTGTTCCCCGCATCGAGGGCGATACATGAGCTCTCTAATTTCAACAACCAATATTGTATGATCTCCCTCTATAAAACACCCGAGCGGCAAAGACATATCGCTTTTAGTGATGAGTATTCTACCATTGGATTGTCAACCTCTGCCGCACTAAGGAAAGATGTCGCACAGTCGCTTGGCATTACCAACAGCGCAATTGATTTGGAAACGCTTGTAACTGAGCACGGGCTAACCGTAGGTGTGGCGGCAAATCGGTCGTTTGGTCATGAAATTGATGCGTTATTGGCGAGTTTGCCTACCAAGCAAGTGCTTGTAAGACCAGGAAGAGATACATTAGAGAGTTTGACTATCATGCTACTTAAAAAAAGAGTCGATGTGATACTTGGATACCCAAGTGAACACCACTACCACAAATTGCATGTTGATAAGCAAGATGAATTGACACAAGTCAGATTGAGTATCGCCTCGCAGATAACTGCTGGATATGCAGGCTGTAATAACAATGCGATTGGTAAGGAACAGATAGCAGTAATTAGCGAAGCGTTAAAGCAAGCCCACAAAAACGAGCAGTTCAGATTAGCTATGGCTCGTTGGTTACCAGAGCAATTTCAACCACAGCTAGCTAGTATTTTTAAAAACTAACTTTCTAAAACTGATATTGCGTTTGAAAAGTGGACCCCTCCTAGAATATAAAGCGCAGCACCACGTATTTAACCTGAGGTTTGGATAAGGAATGTTCCAACTCATTGTTGCTAAAGCACAACTTAGTTTTTTCCTTGTCTAG
>NZ_JANHZS010000060.1:0-981 GCF_041414765.1 Pseudoalteromonas sp. DY56-GL79
GGGGAGTGCTTTGCGGTCAAGCTTACCGTTACCAGTGAGTGGAATCTGTTCGATTAGGGTAAAGTGGCTGGGCACCATGTATTCAGGTAAAGCAGCACTTAGGGCTAGCTTTAATTCGGTAATTTCAAGATCAGGCTCTGCAACAAGATAAGCGGCTAATGCTTTACCTTGCGGTGCAGGCACATCAATCACTACCGCGTTTTGTACACCTTGCTGGTCGACAATAGCAGCGGCAATCTCGCCTAGTTCGACACGATAACCACGAATTTTCACCTGCTCATCGTTACGACCGAGATACACCAAGTCGCCGTTGTCTAGGAAACGGGCAAGGTCACCGGTTTTGTACAGCTTGCTATGGGCGGGGTCGTGACTAAACGGGTTATCAATAAAACGCTCGGCATTGAGCTCAGGGCGGTTTAAGTAACCACGGGCAACCCCAAGGCCTGAAATGTACAACTCACCTGGTGCGCCAATGGGCATAGTCTGAAGCGACTCAGATAATACATGAAGATTGACGTTAGGATAGGCTTTACCTATGCCTTGATGAAGGCGAGGGTAAGCCTGTGCTAGCATCGCGCCGACGGTGGCTTCCGTGGGGCCATATTCATCGAAGATAGCGTTCACATGGCCGCTTAATGCGGTAATGGCCTGCTCAGTCAGCGCTTCACCGCCAAGCATTAGGGTATCAACGTGAGCATCGCTACCAGGTAAGAGTGCCATGGCAAGACTGGGTGTGGTTTTTACAAAGCCAACATTCGCGGCACTTAGATGAGCTCTAAAGGCGGCGGCATCAAGAATATCCCCTTCATAGACACACACCGTTTGTCCAGCAAGGAGCGGGCATAAGGTGGTCGTCACAGACAGGTCAAAACAGTAGTTAGAAGAAAAGTCGACATTACGATACTTGTCACCTAACTGGCAGGTTATGGCGTGAAGATAATAAAGCACATTGTGCTGAGTGAGCATTACGCCTTTTGGTTG
>NZ_JANHZS010000061.1:0-878 GCF_041414765.1 Pseudoalteromonas sp. DY56-GL79
CGAGTATAGCTCAGCTGGTAGAGCGCGACCTTGCCAAGGTCGAGGTCACGAGTTCGAACCTCGTTACTCGCTCCAATATTCTTCATGGCGGAATGGCAGAGTGGCCATGCAGCGGATTGCAAATCCGTCTACCTCGGTTCGACTCCGGGTTCCGCCTCCATATCGCATATTCTCCTTGTTCTTAATATCCCACTTATTTACCTTTTTATTATCCAAAAACTTCACTGTTACTGATTTATCCACATCTTCTTTTACTTAAACATTGTTTCTTTAGATCCCAGAATCATTACTATAGCTACTAGCCAATAATAAGAAGAATCGAAAGTTAGTATTCAATGCCTTTATAAACGCACCTAAATTCATATTTTCGATAAAAGGTATCATTTTGGTATCTAGTCCTGCTTATTGGATAGACTTACTGCTTCGTAGTAGCTTTGCATTTTCACTTCCACATAATTTACGTACACCTTTTCTACATAAAGAAGAATTGATCTGGTTTTGTTTCGAGTTCTATATGTAAGTAGGTAAGTTGATATGCTAACAGATGTTATATAACGCCATTTGTTCAGTTGTTCCTTAGTGATGCTTAAAGTTTATGTAGACTCGCGTGACTTCAATTCGATCTTTTTGAGTTAAAAACATACTGTTTTGACGTGTTTAGTTTGTTTTTTGTTCGAACAAATATTTTTTATAAGTTTTAATGAAAAAAGGGGTTGCACTAAAATCGGATATCCCTATAATGCGCATCCACCGACACGGGGAGTAACGCTGAAAAGTAATAAGTCAACGAGTTGGTAGTCAAGTAAAACTTAGCTTTGAGAGCTTGGAAGAAAACTTCTAAAGAAATTCAAAATTAAGTGTTGACAAAAAATCGGGAA
>NZ_JANHZS010000062.1:0-818 GCF_041414765.1 Pseudoalteromonas sp. DY56-GL79
GTTGTACTGGACTTGAACCAGTGACCCTCGCCTTGTAAGGGCGATGCTCTCCCAACTGAGCTAACAACCCAAATTGTATTACAACGTCTGCCGTTGTGGGGCGGTATTATAGGTTTAGTTTGAAAAGAGTCAACACTTAACTTTAAAAAACTATACTGTGTGATGTTTTTATGCTCAATGTTTTAAGCTCTTCATTATAGAAGAGGTGAGGGGGCTTATATTTTTGGTCCAAGAATCATCTTATTTTGGGGAAAATAGGTTGCTGAGCTTTGCATGTTATAGCGCGAAATTAAGCAGGGTTGGATACCATGCGGAAAAAGAAAAGAGCCGTAAATCACTCTGGCCTAATTGGATTTAAAACAAAAACGCAGAGGTGCGATAACTATGCGTTTTAAATTGTGTAATAAATAATCCAATTCAAGGTGTTAGGCTTGCAAAGGGGAGTAGTTTGGTTATATTCTACGCTTCTTGATTTAAAATGAATCAGTTAGAAAAAACTTTCATAAAAGTTGTTGACTTTATTTTTGCTCCTGCATAGAATGCGCCCCGCACTCAGCGATACAGGCTAGCAGTTCAAGTCTGACTATTTTGGGGCTATAGCTCAGCTGGGAGAGCGCTTGCATGGCATGCAAGAGGTCGACGGTTCGATCCCGTCTAGCTCCACCAATTTATCGTTAGTGCATATGTCCTAGTACATAATTCAAATGGCAACGCCTCGAGTGCGAAGTTGTTTGATATTGTGTCCCCTTCGTCTAGAGGCCTAGGACACCGCCCTTTCACGGCGGTAACAGGGGTTCGAATCCCCTAGGGGACGCCAC
>NZ_JANHZS010000063.1:0-757 GCF_041414765.1 Pseudoalteromonas sp. DY56-GL79
GAATCAACACCACCAGATAAACCAAGGATAACTTCGTCATCCCCTACTTTCTCTTTGATACGCTCAATTGCATCTTCAATGATTTGCTCAGGCGTCCATAGTTTTTCACAACCACAGATATCAATTGCAAAGCGCTCTAGTAAACGCAAACCTTGCTGAGTGTGCGTTACTTCTGGGTGGAACTGTACACCGTAGAAACGCTTTTCTTCCCAAGACATTGCCGCATGAGGGCAAGTATCCGTTTTCGCTGAAGTTTTGAATGTATCTGGAATTTTAGCTACTTTATCGCCATGGCTCATCCACACGTCTAGGTAACCTGCACCATCTTCGATGTGATCTTCAATCGCTTCAAATAGCTTACAGTCACCTACTTTCTCTACTTTTGCGTAGCCGAATTCTTTTTTATCTGAGCTATGTACCTGACCACCAAGCTGCATTGCCATCGTCTGCATACCATAACAGATACCCAGTACAGGCACACCGGCTTCGAATACGTAATCTGGTGCTTTTGGGCTACCTTCAAGCGTTGTTGACTCTGGGCCACCTGATAGAATGATACCTTGAGGATTGAACTCACGGATTTGCTCTTCTGTCACATCCCAAGCCCAAAGTTCACAGTAAACACCAATTTCACGTACACGACGTGCAATTAGCTGAGTGTATTGCGAACCAAAGTCTAAGATCAAAATTCGGGAATCGTGGATATCTTTGCTCATTGATAATCTCGTTAGTTAGGAACTAAACAGGATAAAGCCGC
>NZ_JANHZS010000064.1:0-752 GCF_041414765.1 Pseudoalteromonas sp. DY56-GL79
TAGATTGTCGTAACACACATAAAAAAGGTCGCTTTGGCGGCCTTTTTTAATGCCTTTGTTGATACGATTTTATATCGAGACAAATGAAAAGGGTCGTTCTCTGATAGGAGCTCGGCCTTTTTTAATGCCTTGTAGCTGCGATTTTATATCGCGACCAGTGAAAGGGTCATTCTCCGATAAGGCGTACAGACTTTTTTAATACCTAGGTAGCAGCGATTTTATATCGCGACCAGTGAAAGGGTCATTCTCCGATAAGGCGTACAGACTTTTTTAATACCGTGTAGCAGCGATTTTATATCGCGACCAGTGAAAAGGGTCATTCTCCGATAAGGCGTACAGACTTTTTTAATACCTTGTAGCAGCGATTTTATATCGCGACTAGTGAAAGGGTCATTCTCCGATAAGGCGTACAGACTTTTTTAATACCTCGTAGCAGCGATTTTATATCGCGACCAACAAAACGAGTCATTCCTAGCAATTCAATAACTGTTGTCGAACCTTCTTAAGTGGTATCCCCACTTATAGAATAGAGACTCATTAGTGTTGATAACACGCGGTACTATACATAAACGGTATACAACACCTCTTTTTTGTTCTCTTTTTATACTGTTAAGTGTCAAAAATAAGCGTTTCGCTTCATTTTTGCTCGAATAAACGTTTTTTCGCAACTTTCTTAAAAAAAGGGTTGCACTAAAATCGGATCGCCCTATAATGCGACCCCACTGACACGGGGCGCTACGCTGAAAAGCAAA
>NZ_JANHZS010000065.1:0-656 GCF_041414765.1 Pseudoalteromonas sp. DY56-GL79
TAAAAAGCCCATTTCTGAAAGGTATTCAGGAAGAAATGCGTATGCGTGGTTACAGCATTAGAACAGAAAAAACCTACCTATATTGGATTAAGGCATTCATTAACTTTCACCACAAGCGTCACCCTGAGACAATGGGAACGGAAGAGGTTACACAATTTTTAACCTTCCTTGCCAACCAACGAAATGTGGCTATCAACACACAAAAAATTGCACTTAACGCCTTAGCCTATTTGTATCAGAAGCATTTGCACCATGAGCTTGGGGATTTAGGCTTTTGCTATGCCACTAAACAAAGACATTTACCTACAGTGTTATCCCCATCAGAAATCTCACTAATACTAAATGAACTTGATGGCCGCGATAGACTAATAATAGAACTACTCTATGGTAGCGGACTAAGAGTTTCAGAATGCCTCAGGTTACGTATCCAAGATATTGATATTGATATTGATAGAGCTTCGCTGACCGTTAGAGACGGTAAAGAGCATAAAGATAGGCAAACCATCCTCAGCAATAGATGCGCAAAAAAGCTCACTACATATATTGAAATGGCTATTAAAATTCAACAGGATGACAACCTTCACGGGATAGGTCCATCTCTGCCAAATGCAGTAGAACGCAAGTATCCCAACGCGTTTAGGCAGCATGGGTGGATG
>NZ_JANHZS010000066.1:0-654 GCF_041414765.1 Pseudoalteromonas sp. DY56-GL79
TCCGGACGATTGAGATATCCTCGCGCTAAACCATCACCACCGACATACAGCTCACCAACACACCCTTCTGGCACTAACTGCTGATTTTCATCTAGAAGATAAAAAGAGGTGTTAACCATTGGTCGACCTATTACCTCTAATTTACTTTTCGATTGCAATGAAAAGGCACAGTTCACTGTTGTCTCGGTTGGGCCATACCCATTAAGCAATACCCGCCCGTGCTGTTTTACAAATGAAATAAAGCTTTGCAACTCTGTGCCCATTGCCTCACCACTGGAGATCAGATCTATCGCGGGCAAGCCTGGCTCTTTAACTATCATAGCAAGTAATTGTGGTGTCGCATTCAACACACTGAGTTGATGCAATCGCGTTATATTTACCAGCTCGCGTGGAGATTTGACTTGTTCTTTACTTGGTATAATAAGCTTAATACCTGAACATAGCAGTGCAATACCTTTAAGAGATGCATCAAATACAAAAGATGATAGCCACAACCAACCATTTTTATAGGCTTTATCACAGCTTGCTAGTTGCGTAAAAAAACCTTCTCTAAAGTTCATTAACGCACGATGCTCTGTCATCACCCCTTTTGGCTGCCCAGTCGAACCAGAGGTATAAATGACATAGGCTAAACTCGTTGCTTCTAATCCACTC
>NZ_JANHZS010000067.1:0-652 GCF_041414765.1 Pseudoalteromonas sp. DY56-GL79
TCCGGACGATTGAGATATCCTCGCGCTAAACCATCACCACCGACATACAGCTCACCAACACACCCTTCTGGCACTAAGCTTCCATTTGGACCGAGTATTAATACATGATCTGTTGCAAGCTTTTTACCAATCGGCACAAGCGCTAAGGAATGTGGGTTTGCAAAAGTATACGTCGTCGAGAATGTGGTATTCTCTGTTGGACCATAACCATTTATCAACGTCACCCGCGGTAGCTGTGCTTGAATACGATGGATTGCAGCTGGGTCTAATACATCTCCTCCAGCCAATACTTGTTGAAGCGGTGATGTAGATGGTAAAGCTAGAGACCACTCTCGGAATAAACCTGCAGTTAACCATAGCGTGTTAACACCGAAATGCTCAACTGCTTGATTCAGTGCCTCTACCTCAATATACCCGTGAGGATACAATACAACCTGACCACCGTTAAGTAATGGTCCCCATAACTCTAACGTCGCTGCATCAAATGCAATGTTAGCACTTTGCAGCATGACGGTTTCAGCACTTAACTCCATAAAAGACTGTTCAATTACAAGTCGCGCAACAGCAACATGAGGTGTCATCACCCCTTTTGGCTGCCCAGTCGAACCAGAGGTATAAATGACATAGGCTAAACTCGTTGCTTCTAATCCAC
>NZ_JANHZS010000068.1:0-636 GCF_041414765.1 Pseudoalteromonas sp. DY56-GL79
TAACTCACCGCGAGTGCTTGTTTTAATGCGATAGGTAGCGCATTTTCAGCATCTTCTAAAATATCTGGAACCGCTTGTGTTAACGCTGCATCGCCTTGATTAATGACAACACCAAACTCTAATAGCAAGCAACGTATTTGATTTGAAAGCTGGGTCTTTTGTTTATCTACTAAAGTTCTCGCTTGGCTCAATGACTGCAACGTTTGCTCTTCAACCGTCATGATTTTACAGGGCTTCACGTTGTATGCTTGGCTTGCACTGGCAATAGCGAGGACATCATTTGCATCAGTTTTTTGGCCTTGCCTAAACGCTTTAACAAATTTAGGGGGAAGCAACATGACATCATGCCCCAGCGACAGCGCTTTGCGAGCAATATGCTGGGCGCTACCGCAAGCTTCCATCACGACCTTTGACCCCTCGGCTTTTGCTAGCAACTCAAGCATAGGTTCGCGTTTCATTGGCTTATTAAACTTGAGTTTATTGCCTTTCAGCTGTGCTACCTGGAAAATGTTTTTTGCCAAGTCGATAGCGATTAAATTAGACTGTGTCATGTATGGACTCCTTATTTGGTAAAAGTGTTTTGCAATATCTTTATACCGTACTCTCCCGTTAAGGGGGAGGAGTCCATACATCTCC
>NZ_JANHZS010000069.1:0-587 GCF_041414765.1 Pseudoalteromonas sp. DY56-GL79
AGTCATAACGATATGCAAGCTCCAGCAGTAGCAGAAGAAAAACTTAATTCACTGTCCGGAATTAGTTGACCACTACAAGAAAGGCATTAATTATCCGCAGTTCAGGTTAATTAGCATAAACCTATTTTTGTGCAGGTCTGCGTGCGTATAGGGCATTCTTGTGCGTTAGTGATCAATGGGGGCTGGATTGTTGTGTCACCACCGGCAATCATCGGTGTATATTTGTTATTAAGTGTCTTACTATTTACCGAAAGTTCTACAAGCTTACTTTTCTTGAGCTTAATTTTCATTTTTATATTCCTTATCAATGATTTTTTGATTTGCCAATCGACTTGAATAACTCATTCAAGAGACTGGTACTTTGAAGCTATCAGCTTACTCATACTTGGTAAAGTAACACGGGGTGAATTTCAACCACCGTTAAGCTAATACCCGTTTAATAAACGGCCACTTTTGTTGAGTATATTGCTCGCGGTCATCTTTGTATTCTTGTGCTAACCTCTGCTTTAACGTAAGCGTCGCCTGAACCACACCTAGCTACTGAATACGCTCAGCCTATAAAGTACAGCTCTGACCTCAATTCGGAG
>NZ_JANHZS010000006.1:0-183871 GCF_041414765.1 Pseudoalteromonas sp. DY56-GL79
TGGAAGTGCTGTGAGGCATTAAGCTAACTCGTACTAATTACCCGTGAGGCTTAACCATACAACGCCAAAGTGGTTTACTAGAATTGTTCCAGACAATTCCTAGCATGACCTCCATCCATGGAGGCCTTAGCTAACAGAAGTTAATAGACTAAAGTAGACAAAAGAATTTAATAGCTTTTTCCGGATTTACATTAATGAGGGAGACTTCATTGATGAACAGAATTTCCTGGTGACTATAGCGTTTTGGACCCACCTGACCCCATGCCGAACTCAGAAGTGAAACAAAACAGCGTCGATGATAGTGTGGATTACCCATGTGAAAGTAGAACATCGCCAGGGCCAAATAAGAGAAACCCGTTGCAGCAATGCGACGGGTTTTTTGCTGTTTGGGGTATAGAGATTTGAGAAATAGAAAACCTCGCAAGCAATTAAAACCTCGCGAGGTAAACTCGCTCCTACCACAGTATCTGCAAGTGCAGCATGGTCGGAGGTTGTTTATCCGCCGATGGTTTGCAATGAAGTTCTGAAAAAATATTCTAAACCTAAGTAAATGCGCTACACCACAGTATAAACATGTATCGTGATAGGCGGTTTACCCACAAGTATTCATCCTAAACATTTCATAAAGTCACTTTACTCAGTACATTGAAAACTGTAAATATCGGCGATCCTACTACCTTTTGTGTGAGATCTTCGTTATGATTTTGCTTTTGTTTCACAACTAATTACGAAATGTCAGAACTCTATCATTGGTTTGATCTCTTGGGCGTTATGGTTTTTGCGATCTCGGGAACCTTAATTGCGCATAGTAAACACATGGATGGCTTTGGTGTGATTGTCCTTGCGACTGTAACTGGTATCGGGGGGGGGACATTACGAGACTTGATTTTAGATCAACCTGTTTTTTGGCTTCATGATACTAGCTATATTTACGCTATTTTATTTGCTGTCGCTGTGAGCATATGGTGGCTAAATCGGCATCAAAATATTCCAAGAACTGTACTGCAGGTTGCTGATGCCATTGGACTTGCTTTTTTCGCTGTAATGGGAGTACAAAAGGCTTTAAGTATCGGAATGCCTGATACTACAGCTGTGATCATGGGCGTATTGACCGGGTGTTTTGGTGGGGTTATCAGAGACGTATTAGCTCGAGAGATCCCCCTACTTCTAAAAGGAGAGTTATACGCGATCACCTGCATTTTTGGCGGGATAGTCTATACTCAAGCAATTAAATTGGGCATGGCAACAGAATACGTAATGGTATTGTCCATGGCGGCAACTTTGTTATTAAGATTAGCGGCTATGCGATACCACTTGGTGTTACACGTATTTAACTATAAATTTTAAGTAAGCAGGAGACATGGATGTCTTTAGCAAGAGTCTTCACTCGAGCACAAGTTGGTATTACCGCTCCCGAGGTAATTGTTGAGGTGCACCTTAGCAACGGTTTACCTGCCTTTAGTATTGTTGGGTTACCCGAAACCTCAGTTAAAGAAGCCAAAGAGCGCGTTCGTAGTGCCCTTGTTAATGCTGGCTTTTTATTTCCAGAACAGCGTATCACAGTAAACTTAGCACCAGCAGATCTACCCAAAGACGGTGGCCGCTTTGACTTTGCAATCGCACTCGGTGTTCTCGTCGCATCAGGACAGTTAGATAGCCATGCTATTGCTGATAAAGAGTTTTATGGTGAGCTTGCGTTAAATGGTGAGCTGAGGACGGTCACTGCGATTTTGCCATCTGTTATTGCAGCAGCGAAGGAGGGGAGAACTGCTTACTTACCAATTGGTAACGATGCAGTTGCGAGCCTCGCCGCTGATGCCAATCGTGTTGCTATAAGCTGCTTGCGTACAGCATGGTTAGGCTTAAGCGGCCAGCAATCACTTAGGTTTAATCAACTCTACCCAGATAATTTAACTATTGAAGCTTCAGGTGGGAGCTTGCTGGATATGGCTGAGGTGAAAGGGCAAGAGGGGGCGAAGCGAGTGCTAGAAATAGCCGCGGCAGGTGGGCATAACGTTTTATTTCTTGGTCCTCCGGGCACTGGAAAATCGATGCTTGCTCAGCGTCTACCCACTATAATGCCACTAATGACGGATAATCAGGCATTAGAAACAGCTTCTATCTATTCCATACTGGGAAAAACAATCAGTCAATCAAACTGGAAAACAAGGCCTTTTAGAGCTCCACATCATACTTGCTCTGCGGTAGCCTTGGTTGGAGGCTCGTCGAACCCTAAGCCTGGGGAGATATCATTGTCAAATAATGGCGTTCTATTTTTGGACGAGTTGCCAGAATTTGATAGGAAGGTACTGGACTCATTACGTGAGCCAATGGAAACGGGCATGGTAACGATTTCGCGCGCAGCTCGGCAAGTTGATTACCCTGCAAACTTTCAACTGATTGCAGCATTAAATCCCAGTCCTACAGGTTGTTACACTGACAAGCGAGCGTCTCCGGATCAAGTATTGCGCTATTTGGCTAAGATTTCAGGTCCATTTTTAGACCGAATAGATCTACAGGTAGAATTACCTCGTCTAAAAACAGAAGAGCTACAATCCCAGAGTGATGGAGAGTCTAGCGAGACAATAAGGGCTAGGGTGGAACAGGCCTATAAAACAGCTTTAGCACGTCAGGGAAAATGTAACGATCAACTGAGTGTAAAAGAGCTAAATCATATCTGCTATCTTGCTGATACTGAACGTTTATTTCTAGCAAAGGCAGCAGAAAAACTAAAGCTATCACCACGTTCATATCATCGAATAATCAAGGTCGCGCGTACCATAGCAGATCTGAGCTCGACACCTAATATTAGCTTGTCACATTTAAAGGAGGCGCTTAGTTATCGTGCGCTGGAGAGGTTGTTAGGTCAGTTAACACAGTTCTAGCTAACGGCATTTCAATAGATAGGGAGTGTATAATTGGTAAAGGTTAAGCTGATAACATATAACCCTTGCCGCGAACCGTCACAATGCGTTTTTGCTCTTTTTCATCGCCGAGTTTTTTGCGTAGTCGGCCAACTAAGACATCAACCGTTCTGTCACTTGGGCTCCAATCAGGTTGCCCAATGTCTTCTGAAATACGCTCTCTGGATGTTGCCCTTCCTGCATTGGAAATAAGACAAATTAATACTTTATGCTCTGCTTCGGTAAGTCGAGACTCAATACCATGTTGATTGATTAAGGTACGGTTATCAGGGTGTAGTTTAAAGTCAGCATATTCGATAAACTCTTCCGATTCATCGTCTTTATTACCAACTAAACGTTTGTATAAGGCACGCATACGCAGTTCAAGCTCAAGCGTATCAACAGGCTTACAAACGTAGTCATCAGCACCTTGCGCAAGACCTGCGATTCTGTCGGCTTGAGAGTCTCGGCTAGAAAGCATGATGACACCAAGGTCTGATAAGGTATTAATCTCTTTCGCAAGTTGCAGGCCATCGGTGGCAGGTAAAACAACATCAACAATAGCAAGTGCAAATGGGTTTTGGGTTTGAGATTGAATAAGCTCAAGCGCAGTAGCCCCTGTATTGTCTACAGTGATACTGAACTCGGTATTTTCAAAGTGACTACACAGTCGCTTTGCTAAGAGTTCATCATCTTCAACTAATAAAACCTTTATGCTCATGTTTTCACTGTTAATTGTTGTTTAATTGTCGTTAATATAACACTGAGAGATCGCTGCTTGGAAGTACATGAAACGAATTCTTACAACTCTGTATCTGGCACGTTAACCTGACAACCTAGTTCGATCAAGAGGAAACCGAGCTTTATTATTAAATTATATACAATGATGTGTTTGATTGCTGCTTCCATAAACAAAAAGGCGACACAGAGTGCCGCCTAGTGTTGATTACTTACCGTATAGATGTTCCCACCATTGTGGCTCTTGCTTTAAATGTTTATCGAAATAAGCCAGCATGGTGTTCCACCAATGGAAGCGCTTGTCACGAGCAAAAATTTGATGATCTGCGCCTTTGTATTCGACCAACTCAACATCTTGGCCAAGGATCTTCAATGCGGTATACATATTGTGACTTTCACCTGGCGGCACATTGGTATCCGCGTCGCCGTGAATTAACAATAATGGTGTTGTTACTTTGTCTGCATTAAATACCGGGCTATGTTGTGAGTAAAGCGTTGGATTGTTCCAAGGGAAACTTCCTTTTGAGGCCTCGCCAGAATACAAATAACCCCACCAGCCTTGGCCCCAGTATGAAGTAATATTAGAAATACCAGCATGTGAGATAGAAGCTGAGAACAAATCAGTTTTTGTTGTTAGCAGCATGGTCATGAAGCCGCCGTAAGAAGCACCTAAATTACCTAAACGCTTGTCATCAACGAAAGGGTAGGCTTTCACAAACTCTTTGGTACCCATGATGATATCGTTAGCGGTGTGTTCACCCCAAGCATTGACGTGCTCTGCTGAAAATTTCTGACCGAAACCTGTCGCACCAGTTGGTTGCAAGACATAAACCACATAGCCTTTTGCTGCCCATAAGTTAAATGGGTAACGCCCTGTAAAGCCACGAGTCACTGGAGAAGTGCCACCGTAGTAATAAACGAGTGCTGGGTATTTTTTAGCTTTGTCTAAATCGTGTGGTAGATACACGCGGCCTTTAATCTCCACGCCTTCAGTATTAGTAAAATTAAACTCTTCTAGGTTGGCAATTTCCGCATTCTGGTATGCGATATTTGTTGAGTCCCAGAGCGTGTCAGCTCGCTTATCTGAGGTTGACATGGTTTTTAACTGTTGTGGAGTTGATGCTGTAGTTCCCGTGAATAAGATCTCTGGATTACGTTCACTCGACACAGAATAGTTGGCGACAACATCCAGCCCAGTGTTTAAGCGTTTGAAAGTAGACTTACTTTCGTCAAAGAGGAAAAGCTGTTGACGATCTTGGTCAGTCGCTTTTAGTACCACATCGCCATTACTGAGTACGGTAAAGCTGCCTATGGCTGGGTCAAAGTTTTTACTCAGTGCTTTTACATTGTTGCCTTTGCGATCTAACCAATAGAGTTGGCCATCATAGTTATTCGCGAGCATACCTTCAGGTAAGTTGCGCCCCGCACCTTCTGCAAAATCAGGACCTGCAGTTACATAAATACCATTTTTAGTGTATTGCGCGCCGCTAAATGTACGATACTGACCAATAACACTTTGCTGATTGTTTGATAGATCGATTTCTATTAGCTCTGTCAACATGTGAGGAGGTTGCGCGTAGTCTTGCTTATTACGCGTTGCTAAAACCGTGTTTGCTTGTGCGTCAAAGTCGGCCAAGTTGTGGCTTTGTGCGCCAACGGTCACAGGATTAAGTAGCCCACTTTTTATATCGAGTAAGAAGATTTGCGATTGAGTGCGAGCATATGACCATCTATCTTCTAAACCTTGATAATGTTTAGTCAGTTTGCCTTCTTCTTTGCCGCTGTTGGTCCAAGCAAAAATAAGCGTGTCATTATCAAAAAACTCGATACTATTAGCGCCATTGAGCTGAGTAGCAACTTGAGTACGTTTAAAGGTTTTTACATCAAGGACGTAAGCTTTATTATCTTTTAAATAAGTGAGTTTGCCGCTGTCATCACGCCACGCAAAGCTATTTGCGCTCATGCCATCGAAACTGTAAAGCATGTCACCATCTTCATTGTATAAAGCTGTTTCGGTGATTGCTGCGTTGCCTTTTTCATCATCGTAGTGGCGTACGGTAGAAATGTAATATTCGCCGTTAGGTGCAAGTGAGATAGCACTCACTGTTGGAGCATCAAACAATTGCTTTGCAGACAGTGCTTTGGTTTGTTTTTCTGTTAGCGTGATAACGTCATGTGCTGCTTCGCCTTCAAAGCTAAGATCAACCTTATTCCAGTCATTCACCTGCTCAGCGATAACGAGGATTTGATGATCGCCCTTGACTACATCAAGCTGAACCTCTTTAACACCGGAGACAGGCTCTCCATTTAGAAATACTTTGGCCTTCTCGACGCCCTCAAGCTTGAGTTTACCTGAAACAAAACGTTCAGTAGTGAAATTAAACTTCAGAGCCTGCAGTCCTGGTATCGTTAATTGAGATATTTTATTCAGTGGTTGCCATTTGCTTTCATTATTGAATAGCGTTACCTGTTTGACGTCTTGTTGTAATGATGGTAGCAAGTTTTCAATAATTGCATCACGATGAGCTGTGTCAGCTGGCTTTATTGTTGATTCGCCTGCGATGGGACCCAAAAATTGTATTTTTGATTCGTCTAATGGGCTTGCTGAAAGTTGTGTTGAGACTGCCGTAAATAGTAGAGTGACGGCTGTACGTAATTTCATTTATTTGCGCCTATTGTAGGTAATTATATGATAAAACTATATCATAGTATTTTGAACCGGTTGTATTGCTGCGATAGACGTCCTAAATTTAATAGTCTGTGTTGATGAGCAACATAACGTATGCAGTTAAGCAAATACTTAGCGTTGAATAAAGAGGAGAATTTACTTGGTTTTATTATTAACCTACATGTTTTTGGCAATAGCTATCTCTTTTATCTGTTCGGTGATGGAAGCGGTGCTACTTAGTATTACGCCAAGCCATATAGGGATCTTAAAGCAAGACAATGATGCATTAGCATCGCGAGTTCAACGCCTTAAAGACAACATTGATCAGCCTTTATCTGCCATTCTAACGTTAAATACCGTTGCGCATACCGCCGGTGCAGCAGGGGTTGGTGCACAAGCTGCTGTGGTATTTTCAGATGCAGCTGTTGGTATTGCGTCTGCAGTGATGACGCTACTGGTTTTGGTACTGTCAGAAATCATTCCAAAGACTTTAGGAGCGACTTATTGGCGCGGATTAACACCTATCGTTTCCAGTGTGTTGGTATGGTTAGTTCGAATATTGAAGCCTTTTGTGTGGATGTCTGATCAGTTAACAAAAGTGATAGGCCGTAAAGAAGATGAGGCTCACTATATTCGTCAAGAAATCGAAGCGATGGCGGAGATTGGCTCTGAAGCAGGCGCATTACATCAAGACGAAACTGAAACCATTCGCAGCTTGTTGCGCTTTCGCCACGCCAAACTCGAAAGCATTATGACACCAAGAACGGTACTGTTTAAGGTGCATAAAGATATGACAGTGCACGAGTATTTGTCTGAGCATGGTTCGGTTGCTTTTTCTCGGGTGTTGGTATTTGATAAAAATACAGACGACATTATCGGCTTTGTGCATAAGAATGACATTATGCTTGCTTATCATAGGCTTGGAGAAGACTATAAAATTGGTAAGCTATCTCGCCCTCTTTATACGGTACCGGAAACGCTAGCTGCGCCAGAGCTATTCAAAGCGTTACTGGCAAAGCGTCTACACATTGCGCTTGTCATTGATGAATATGGCGATGTACAAGGCATAGTGACATTAGAAGATTTGCTTGAATCATTAATGGGAATGGATATTGTTGATGAGCGAGAGCAAACCACCAATATGCAAGCTGCTGCCAAGCAAAAGTGGCGAGAGCGAGTAGATAATCATGATAATTTGATTGAAGACAGCGACGAAGCTGCAGAAGCGTCTGAAACGCAAAGCGATAGAGAGGAAACGCCCTCTCCAGAGGTTAAGGGTTCGAATTAATCATGCGCTGCCAAGAGTGTATCCACCCAACTAGTTCTGTTAGTGGTTTAGGTTTGCTGATTAAAAAACCCTGCATTAATAGGCTATGCTTGTAGCGGTCAAGGTATTGTAGCTCTTCAATCCGCTCTATACCTTCAGCTACTATGTCTAATTGTTGATTTTGTGCGATATCGATTAAGCTGTCGATAAGTACCTGTGAAAAGCGATCGGATTCCACATGGGTTATCAAAGAGCGGTCGATTTTGATCTCAGTAAACGGCAAAGACTTTAACTGCTGAATATTGGTAAATCCAGTACCAAAGTCATCTAACGAAATATCAAACCCCCGGATCCGTAAACGGTTCATTGTTTCCAATTGAATAGACTGATTCATCGGTTGGTTTTCAGTAATTTCTAAAATGATATCACTAGGCTTTAAACGGTTTATTTCTAGAATAAGTGCCAGTTTATCTGGGCAGCTCAGATCATTTAATTGTACAGGTGATAGATTAAAAGCCAGTTTAATTGGGTAATTGAGCTCAGATTTGATTGCTTTAAACTCGTCCGTTGCCTTTTCAAAAAGCTGGAAAGTAATAATGTTGATTAGATCGGTATCTTCGGCCACGCCAATGAAATGGTCCGGTAAAATGACTTGCTCGGTATTTTTAGACACAATACGGGCAAGCACTTCGACACTTTTTATCTTTTTGTCACCACGGTGAACCTTTGGCTGATAGTAAGGCGTAATTTCATTGTGACTAATGGCGTGCAAAAGATCGCTTTCGGTCACCTTTTCAATGCGGCTACGTTTAACAGTGGTATACGTCTCCATTTTTTTGAGCATACGCTCGACATCAACCAATTGTACGGGCTTGGAAATATTGCCGATAAGATGTGCATTGGATTGTCTGGCAAGGTTGGTTGCTAGATCAATAATCTTTTCGTCCATTTCGGAAATAATAATAATACCGCCGGAGAACCTTAGCTCTCCTAGTTGGCGAATAAACTCCATGCCATCCATTTCGGGCATATTGAGATCTGTAAAAATGGCGTCAAATTGATGAGGAGTCTGCCGTATTTTTTCTACAGCATTCACCGCACTTGAGCAGGTTGTGACATGCTCAATGCCAAGCTCAGTCATAATAGCTTGCATTACGACGAGGATCGCGGGTGAATCATCTACTACCATTATCCGATGTTTTGCTAATGACATTAACAATTCCTTCGTATACCTTACCTCCTTAAAGTCTAGTACAAATAATTTAAAGTGCTCAAATCTCAAAACGCTTTAAAAGGTGATTTTTACTCAATTTGAAGCGCAATAATGACACTTTGCCTGCATTTTTCTAATTCAGATTTCGGCAGCACTTTATGAAGCGGGCGCTTTTAGCGATAATGCCCTAAATGACCTTTGGATCTGAATATGAATAGAGTCGAGCTTTCGCTAGCGGACAAAGCGGTATCTATCTTTTTTAACCAACAACAAGTAGTACAGCTTTTTGTCGAGCAACAAGCGATTACCTTTGAAGAGCAACATAATGGCATTTTCGCGACTATTGATGGACAAGCACTGGCGGTAAATACAGAGCAGTTACCTCTGGGGTTACTTGGTATTGCAGTAAATGGATCTGAGCTTCGGTGGCTCGAAGTGAGCACCGAGACACCTAAAGAAAAACGCAGCTTATTTGGTTTGGCAGCATTGGGCTTAAAGTTATTTAAAAGTGCCAAGGTGGTCAAAGCTGCGTTGGCTGGCGCATCCGTGGCAGGGTACGCATGGCTATTTTCTTGGCAGTTTGCGCTTATGCTTGTGGCTTGCTTAGTCGTTCATGAATATGGCCACGTCCGTGCTATGCGCTATTTTGGGATTAAAACAAAAGGCATCTATTTGATCCCTTTTGTTGGTGGCCTGGCTGTAAGTGACGATAAGATCACGACCCGCTGGCAAGATGTAGTTATTTCTTTGATGGGACCGGCATTTGGTTTGATAACCTCAATCCTTGGAGTGGTGTTGTATTACGCGACAGAGATGGAAATCTTTGCTGGTGTTGCAGTATTAAGTGCGCTGTTGAACTTATTCAATTTACTACCCATTTTGCCGTTAGATGGTGGGCATGTTCTAAAAAGTATAAGCTTTTCAATGCGCTCTTGGGTGGGGTTATTAGCGTGTATGGCAGGAGTATTATTCGGCCTCTGGATAAGTTACACCTTTGGCTTAATCCTACTGGTGATATTCATATTGATTGGTAGTTTTGAAATCCTGATTGAGTGGCGTGGCCGTAATTACAGTCACTTATTACCCCTTGACCGATATGGGCAAGTGGTCAGCGCCATTATGTATATAGTTGTTATTACAGGTCATGTTGCGGTAATGATGCATTTTGCTGATTCAGAGAATCCAATCCTAAGCTTACCAATGAAAATTTTATCAAGTTAATCTGTGTAAGAAGGTGCGTTACGCACCTTCTTACAGAGGCAGCAACAATAAAGTTGCGATAATTACACCCGTTACCAGCAATTGTACTAGGCAAAATCCCATAATATCTTTGGCTTTAAGGCCTGCAATTGCAAGTACCGGGAGTGCCCAAAATGGCTGGATCAGGTTAGTCCAAGCATCACCCCAAGCAACGGCCATCGCGACTCTGGCTATGTCTGCATTAAGTGCTTCTGCTGCGGGAATGATAATTGGTGCTTGTACCGCCCACTGACCGCCACCTGAAGGCACAAATATATTTACAAGGCCTGCGCTTAAAAAGCTCCACAGTGGTAATGTCCATTGACTGCTAATAGAAACAAATCCTTGAGATATTTGTTGCGCAAGTCCTGTTTCTACCATCATAGCCATGATCCCAGCATAAAAAGGAAACTGGATCACGATACCGGCACCACCTTGAATTGCTTGTTGTAGACCATTGAGAATATTTGCAGGGGTTTTGTGTAGCAGCATGGCTAAGAACAAAAACAGGGCTATGACGATATTCAATGTCAATGTGCCTGCATTAAATATAAAGTAAAAGCCTAGATAGCTAAGACCGATTGCTCCTCCTAACATACCAAGCCATGAGGCATTTTCTAATTTTGCAGCCGGAGTATTGTGGGTACTGATATCATTACTTTGTTCAATGAGCTTTTCTTTATCAACAATAACTGCGTCATCATCTTTGGGAAGCATCAGTTTATTTATAAGTGGTAAAACGATAAAAATACTGAGTACGATGAGCAGGTTAAAAGGTGCAAAGATTGTCTCTGAAGTGGTAACAATACCGATGCTCTTTTCACTAAAGTGGCCCGGGGTTGCGATAGTTAGAGGGACTGAGCCTGATAGACCAGCGTGCCAAACAACAAAACCAGAGTAAGCACTGGCCACTAACAGGCGATAATCGACTTTCACTTTTCGAGCGATGGCCTTTGCAAACAAAGCTCCGACAACTAAGCCAAACCCCCAATTTAGCCAGCTGGCGCTCATCGCAACAAAGGTAGTGAGTATAATTGCTTGAGAGTGAGTCTTAGCTAGGCCAGCTATACGGTCTAGTGCTTTCGCTATTGGAGGGGTCACGGCAAGCATGTGACCACATAATAAAACTAACAACATTTGCATCGCAAAAGTAAGCAGCTTCCAAAAACCACTACCCCATGCCTCAAGCACCATGACAGGCGTTGCTGGAGTAAATAGTGCAGCGAGTATCATCACCAAAAAAGTGAGTAAAAGTACAATCACAAATGGATCGGGTAGATACTTGTCGACTAATTTTGTTAGCGGGGTGGTAAACTTGCTAAGCATAAGACATCCTGTTTTCATTATTATTTTATGTAAATCAAAGTGATTGAATTACGCATCATAATATAGCTAAACTTTAAGCTAAAAGTTAGTGGTTTAGGCTAACTTATAGTGAACAGAAAATATTGAGTTTCATTGGTTCCTTTTAAAATCAAAGTGTTAGGGTTGGCATGAAATCTGATATATTAAAAAGAAAGACTTTAAGTAACTAAGAGAGGTAACTATGTCTGGACAAGGTTCTGGTGGTAATGTAATTGCAGCGATTTGTAACGTCTTTTTCCCTGGCCTTGGTCAGTTGGTTCAAGGTCGTATATTGGCGGCTTTAATCTTCGCAATTGTTGTTGTAGGTGGGTATGCGCTGTGGTTTTTATTGGTTCCACCCGTGATTGCCGCCGTTTTCCATTTGTGGGCTATTATTGATGCTGCTAAGTATACGCCGCCTAGGTATTAACGGTTATACCAAAAAGTATAACCACCCAGTCAGGCTGACCATACTCAGCACAGTAGACAGCACAACGGTAGCCGCAAGCGTTGCTTGTTGGCTGTCGAGCTGTCTAGCAACAAGATAGGCATTAATGCCTAAAGGAGAGGCACTCATTAGAGTCACTACCTGAACTTGTTGAGTTGCTAATCCTAAATAAGTGGCAAAGAGATAAACCAATCCCGGTAGTAGCATCAGTTTTACTGCACTTAGCCATATTGCACCGTGTAACTTTCCTCGTACACCATACTGCACCAAGCTTGCACCCAAAATAAATAGCGCCCCAGGAATAGCAGGTTTTGCCAACCAACTAAAGCTTTCAAGTATTAAACTTGGTAGTTTTAACCCAGCAACGTTCAATATCAAACCACTTGAAATACTTATCACTATTGGATTTAACAGCAGGGGTTTCACAATATCTACCTTATTTTTGTGTCTTGCTGCCAGTAAAAAAGTCATAAAAAACAGCATCGCACTGTGGAATGTAATAATCATAAATACCATGGCAGCGGCTTGCTCACCGAGTGCCATTAAGATTATCGGTAATCCGACTAACACGGTATTAGAGTAGGTGCCACTTAATGCCAATGCTGCACTGTCTGCTTTTGAACGATATTGCGCTTTAAAGAGAAATAGGTATAAGCCTACATAAGTCAGAGCGACTGGGAGATAAAAGGATAATAACAAGGGACCCGTTGTAAGGCTTTCCAGATCTGCTTGCACCATACTGCTAAATAACAGCACAGGAATACACAAATTAAAGATAAAAGTACGCAAGCCATCAAGCTGATTGATGGCGATAAAGCCTATCTTTGCACTCAAAAACCCAGAAATAACGATAAAGATGAGAGGAAATAAGATCTCAACAGGCGACATGCATTGACCAACAATCGAGTGGTTAAAAGGTAATTCTATCAATGAATGCTTAGCGGACGCCACTTAGGTATAATAAAAGAAGGTGATTTAGTTAAGAAGTAAAGATGGAATACCAGTTTATTCGTGACCCACTTTCTGGGTTTCGTGCTCGCTTAAATGACGAGCATGCGTTGATAGGTCGGTGGCTAAGCGAGGAGCTTGCACATGAGTGCATTGTTAGCCTGCTGACACAGCTTGAAAACCTGCCAAATCAAAAAGAAGAGCTTGTGTTGGCTGGAAAAGAGATCCGCGCCACGTTCACGCCGCAAGAAGCATTATTTGAAAGCCACGCTCTGTTTCATGAAAGTGATGACATAGCACAATATCAAGAAGACGCACTGGCTTTAGATGAGTCGGGTATGATGGCGGTGTGCGGCTATGAAGATTTTTTACCCATGCTGATAGAGTGGGCTGAATTTACCAAAGCTAAATAAGTTCTGTGGGGTCTGTTGATCTTGCATGCTTGAGTTCAACAGCCCTTGAAGTATAGAGATAGCTTATTTGGGCGTACCATAGAGTTGCTCTGCTCTATTAAATAACACCCACGAAGTGAGTATATACTTATCATTAGAAACCGGAATATTGCCTCTATGTGTGTGTGTAAAATACCCTGGTGCTATCACCATCGAGCCTTTTACTGGGGCAATTTTACGCTTTTGATAATAAAACTCGGTCTCGCCACCTTCCTCGACATCATTAAGGTAGAACATAAATAACAGCACTCGGTGTAAGGCTTCATTATGGTCATGTTGAGGGTAGACTTCGCTGTGCCAATAGGGATAGCCGCCTTTATTTATTTGATAGCGCTGAGCTTGGATAGCACCCAAACGAAACAGCTGTTGAGCAAGGACCGGGAGTTGTGGCTTGCCGACTTCTTCAAAGTTATCCACAGTGAGGTCGACAGGCTCACCTGTTTTGGGGTGATACACTTTAAGTCCAAATGCACCGATGATCATAAAGAAATGTTCTTCAAGGTATTCAAATAAGTGCTTTGCCGTAACCTGTTGAATGTGTTGCAACTGTTTGGCATAGTCAGGATAGGAATTTAAATAAAGGTCGTGACTGACTTTTTTACTCAAGTCGACACCACCAGACGTAGTCCCCTGTTTTAAATGTGGGCTTTGATCGAAGGTCTTTACGAATTCATCGCAAAAGTCTGAACTGAGTGCGTTATCGTAAACGCGAATAAAATCACTCATGTTTTTCCCTAGTTTTTATTGGAGTTATTATGCTGTCTGAAAAGCTTATGCCGCGTTTTTGCGACACAGACGTGCTTGGACATATCAACAATACCGTACTCCCTGTGTGGTTTGAAGCCGCGCGCACACCTATTTTCAAAATATTTACACCAGATTTAAATCCAAAAGAGTGGAAATTGATTGTTGCTAAAGTCGAAGTTACTTTTAAAGGGGAGCTATTTTATGGTCAGGAAGTCGAAATAAAAACGGCTGTTGAACATATCGGCAACAGCTCATTTTTGATTTTGCAGCAGGCTTGGCAGCATGGAGAATGCTGTGCTGAAGGTAAAACCATTATGGTGCGATATGACTTTGCGGTTAAGCAATCCCAACCGCTGAGTCAGCAAGAGCGCGATGCGCTAGGTACTTTTATGGTTGCTGCGGCTTAAACTGGTGACCAATTGCCGCTGAAATACAAGGCTTTACTGTATAGGTGTAGCCGTATTCCGCGGCGTTATCCGGCATGATCTCTAAGATCTCATAATCGTTTAATTCAACAATATTACTGCCTTCGCTATGTTCACAGCGTGAGTTTCCGTCAGACTCAAAGCGAAAGATAAAGTAAGCCAGTATTTGATTAAGCACATCGTTATAGTTTTTACCTTGCTCGTGCAAATCCGGGTTGGGATCGTTATTAATAGATACCGTTAACGACTCCGGCTCATCTTCCGTGGGCTGTGCTTCATCTTGTTGTGGAGTATCGCTACTCATGTTGGCCTGTTGTGGTTGAGTTTCCGATGCTCCTTCGTTTTCTTCTGTGGAGTCAGAGGTGCGTGATTCTTTCGCGTTGGCTTGGAAAGAAATTCCGTCCTCATCTATTTTGAAATCAGAAGAAAACTCAGTAAATGCGGTTGAAGCACCTGATTTAGCGATGCCAAGCACCAAAAAAGCTAATAAAACAAAACACATGATCAGCCTGATGATTGCTGTTGTTGCCGGGTAGCGATAGTGATTCTGGTGCCAAAAAGGCTTTATACGCAATGGCTTAAGTAGGAAAAGCACAACGACATAGCAGGTCATAAAGAGCTGCGCGAGAATTAACAAGAAGGTACTGGTAATAAAGAACCAAGTAGGTAACGACAGCAACACACTCAAATTATGTGTGTAAGGGAAATTATCTGTGCTGACGCCAGTTAAATCATTGATACGACCATCAGCTTGAACCAACACAAAGTTCGCGATAAAGGCGTAAAATAACAGTATCAGTGCTTTGCCAGGCACACTTTCCCAAAAGGTCATGATCCTCGGCCAAAACTCATAACATAGTGCCGTTACAGTGGTTATTAAGATCAAAAAGCCGATGAAATTATTATCTTCAGTTTCACTCAAGCTGAACATAAAAATGATAAAACTGATTAAATAATAACGTTGAGCCAGCGTTAGACTTTGCCAAAATTGGCCGATGGAAAAGCGCAGTCTTGCTAGGTACGCGGTTAAGTTTTTTGGTGCGAGAAGTTGATGCATAATAAATGAATTTGTAATTATTATGCACCAATAATAGAGACTTTTAGAAATTAAGACAATAAAGGCTTAAGGTACTTACCTGTATGCGAAGCCGCAAAGTTAGCCACCGTTTCAGGTGTACCTGAGACGAGTATTTGACCTCCTCCAGCTCCCCCCTCTGGACCTAAGTCCACGATCCAATCCGCGGTTTTGATAACATCCAGGTTATGCTCGATAACTAATACCGTATTACCATGATCGCGCAGACGATGCAGTACGGCGAGTAGCTGTTGAATATCATGGAAGTGCAGACCTGTGGTCGGCTCATCGAGAATGTAGAGTGTTTTACCGGTATCTCGTTTTGATAGTTCACGAGCGAGCTTAACACGCTGCGCTTCACCACCGGACAAAGTCGTGGCGGCTTGCCCTAAGCGAATGTAGGAAAGGCCAACGTCCATTAAAGTTTGTAGTTTGCGATTGATCGCGGGAATTTTATCAAAAAATTCTCTAGCGTCCTCAACGGTCATTTCCAACACTTCGTGGATATTTTTACCTTTATACAGCACTTCCAGTGTTTCACGGTTGTAGCGCTTACCGGTACAGACATCGCAAGGAACGTAGACATCCGGCAGGAAGTGCATTTCTACCTTGATAACGCCATCGCCTTGACAGGCTTCACAGCGACCGCCTTTAACATTAAAACTAAAGCGGCCAACCTTATAACCGCGTGAACGCGATTCTTGCGTCCCCGCAAATAGTTCACGGATAGCAGTAAAGATCCCTGTATAAGTTGCTGGGTTTGAACGTGGTGTGCGACCGATAGGACTCTGATCAATATCGATAACTTTATCGAAGTGATCTAGCCCATGAACTGATTCATATGGTGCAGCTTCTTGCGTTGTTGCACCGTTTAATTCCTGATGAGCAAGCTTGAATAGGGTGTCATTAATGAGGGTAGATTTACCCGAACCAGATACCCCAGTTACGCAGGTCATGAGCCCAACAGGCACTTTTAAGTCGACACTTTTTAGGTTGTTGCCCGTTGCGCCTTTAAGCTCAAGCCACTTGTCATCACATTGATGACGTTGTGCTGGAACTTCAATGCATTTCTCGCCACTGAGATATTGACCCGTTAATGAGTCTTTACTTTGCATTATCTCATCGCGAGTTCCCTCTGCAACAACATAGCCGCCGTGTACGCCGGCTCCTGGACCGATATCGATGATGTGATCGGCTGCACGAATGGCATCTTCGTCGTGCTCTACTACAATCACGGTGTTGCCAAGATCTCTTAAGTGCGTGAGTGTTTTAAGTAAGCGGTCGTTATCGCGCTGATGTAGACCAATTGAAGGCTCATCTAGTACGTACATTACCCCCACGAGACCAGCGCCAATTTGGCTTGCAAGACGGATCCGCTGAGCTTCACCGCCAGATAAAGTATCAGCACTACGCTCCAAAGAGAGGTAATTTAGGCCTACATTGATCAAGAAAGATAAACGGTCGCGGATCTCTTTGAGTATTTTGTCCGCAATTTGTGCTTTTTGGCCTGTGAGTGCTAAGTCGATAAAAAATTGACTGGCTTCGCCGATACTCATCGTTGTTACAGTTGGCAGATTGGTCGAGCCGATAAACACATGGCGAGCTTCTTCGCGCAGGCGTGAGCCATGGCAACTTGGACACGCTTGGCTGGTTTGGTATTTGGCGAGCTCTTCTCTTACTGAGCTTGACTCCGTTTCCCGATAACGGCGATTCATATTGTTTAACACGCCTTCAAACTCGTGATTGCGGGTGATAAGATCGCCTCTGTCATTACGATACTTAAACGCGATTTTAGTTTTGCCTGAGCCTTCTAGTACCACTTTTTGAAATTTACTCGGCAGATCCTGAAATGGCGTTTCTAAGTCAAATCCATATTGCTCGGCAACTGAGCTTAGCATCTGAAAATAGTAAAAACTGCGTTTATCCCACCCTTTGATTGCACCGCCAGATAAGCTTAGTTCTGGGTTTTGCACTACACGTTTGGGATCAAAATACTGCTTTACCCCCAAGCCATCACAGCTTTGGCAGGCACCTGCTGGGTTATTGAAAGAAAACAATCTTGGTTCAAGTTCGCTCATGGCATAGCCACAAGTTGGACAGGCAAAGTTGGCCGAGAAGATCAGTTCGTCTGCGTCGCTATCATCCATATAGGCGATTTGCGCAATGCCATCAGCCAAATCAAGCGCGGTTTCAAAAGATTCGGCTAACCGCTGCTCAAGCCCTGCTTTGACTTTGAAACGATCCACCACGACTTCTATGGTATGTTTTTTCTGTAACTCTAGCGTTGGTGGATCTGAGAGATCGCACACCTCGCCATCAATACGTGCACGAATAAAACCTTGGCTCGCAAGCTCTTCTAGCAGTTTTACGTGCTCACCTTTACGGTTTTTCACCACCGGTGCAAGTAGCATGAGTTTGCTACCCTCAGGTAGTGCCAATACAGTATCAACCATTTGACTGATAGTTTGTGCGGCTAACGGTAAATCATGGGTAGGGCATCTCGGTTCACCCACTCGGGCAAAGAGTAATCTTAAATAGTCGTATATTTCGGTAATGGTGCCCACGGTTGAACGTGGGTTGTGAGAAGTCGACTTCTGCTCAATGGAAATCGCGGGAGACAAGCCCTCAATGTGATCCACATCTGGTTTTTCCATCAGCGATAAAAATTGCCTCGCGTACGCAGATAAAGACTCAACATAACGACGCTGGCCTTCTGCGTATAAGGTGTCAAATGCTAAAGACGACTTCCCTGAGCCAGAAAGACCCGTGATCACTATCAATTTGTCTCTTGGAATGGTGAGTGAAATGTCTTTTAAATTGTGGGTGCGGGCACCCCTAACTTCTATTTTATCCATACGACCCTTGTGTTTTTTCGTGCGCTGTACTGAGTACGCGATACTAATCCACTAAATTGAAACCTGGATCAGTCAAAGCATGATGTGAAGTGAACAGATTACCGCATCCCGAATACAAAATTAAGTTATCTCTGCTAAACGAACTAAACTTATTAAACCGATCAACTTGGGATATTGATTTTGTATCGACTTTTATTGCTTTTGGCGTTGCTTTGCCAAAATGTCTTCGCTTGTGAGCTGGTGGTGCGGTTTGAGAATTATGCTGCGCAGTCTAAGTTAAATGACGACCTTGTTTGGCACGGTATGGATGTTGATTTTGCTAAAGCCTTGTTAGATGAAGCGGGGTGTAGTTATCGTTTCGTAAGTATTCCTTGGGGTCGGGCGCTGAAGCTTTTAGAGGAAGGTGATATCGATCTTATTTTGAGCGTCACAAAAACACCAGTACGTGAACAGTTTGCGTATTTTATTGGTCCTCAACGCATGGAAACCATTGTTTTTGCAATGAACTCAGGCGAGCCTCACCAGCTTGACTCACTTGAGTCGTTATTCCATCTGTCAAAGCCCATCGCTATTCAGCGTAATGCTTATTACGGTGAGGCGTTTACAGCTCGCCTTGCGCGTCGTACCGACAGTGAAACGCAATTTATTTATGTACCCGACAATCAGGTAAAATTGAATTTGCTCAAAAAAGGCAGGATCGCAGGGTTTTTAGAAGAAAAATTCAATATCCTGTATCAAAGTAAAAATAACCCTGATTTTGAAAAGTTTGCAATTAGCCCGTTGGTTATTAACGAAAACCCAGTATATTTTGCCTTTAGCAAGGCACGCACCTCGAGCGAGCGTTTGCAGCGTTTAAGTCAAGCATTTGAACGGGTTAAACGTAGCGGAAAATTAGATCAGATCACGGCCAAGTACGGCGTCAACTAGCGCTTTTTTCTTTCGAAGTAAATCGCTCAAATTTATGATGGTAACAATCGCATTGCAAAGATCCGTTCGCGCTAGTGTAAGTTAAGAAAAGAGTTTGTTAAACTTGCGCGTGATTTTCGATAGTGATGAATACCGCCTTATGTCTAATGACTCTTTAAATCCAACTGAAAAGCGCGCCGCGATTTCTCTTGCTGGCGTTTTCGCTTTCCGCATGCTTGGTTTGTTCATGCTGATGCCAGTGTTAGCTGTTTACGGCCAGTCTTTACAGGATGTCTCGCCACTGTGGATTGGTTTGGCTATTGGTGCTTATGGTTTGACTCAAGCTGTACTGCAGATACCTATGGGTTGGCTGTCTGACAAGTTCGGCCGTAAGCCAATCATCATTAGTGGGTTGTTGGTATTTGCATTAGGATCTGTTATCGCGGCATTAGCGGATTCAATCTATTGGGTGACATTTGGTAGAGCCCTACAGGGGATGGGCGCGATTGCAAGTGCTTTACTTGCGCTTGCTGCGGATTTGAGCCGCGACGAGCAGCGTCCCAAGGTAATGGCGGTCATTGGCATGTGCATTGGTATGAGCTTTGCTGTAGCCATGTTATTAGGACCAATGATTGCAGCGTCTTTTGGTATCGCAGGGATCTTCTGGCTGACGGCGGTATTGGCAATTGTAGGTATCGCTATCATTACCTTTATGGTGCCAAATGCGGTAAATAAAGCCCCAAAAGGCGACACAATTGCAAGTTTTGCAGATATTCGTCGCTTGGTGCAAAACCCACAGTTACTGAGGCTTGATCTTGGGGTGTTGCTATTGCATTTGACGCTGACTACAATTTTTGTAGCTTTGCCAGGTCAGTTGATCCGTGATGGTCTTGCTGCTGACAGGCACTGGCAACTCTATATTCCGGTATTTTTACTCGCCTTTATTTTGATGGCACCGATGATGATAGTGGCGATCCGCAAACAAAAAGAAAAGCAGACATTCTTGCTGTCTATTGCAATGCTAGTGGTAAGCTCAATTACTTTGTATTGCTTTGTAGATTCGCTCTGGGTGATCGCAGGTGCAATGCTGGTCTATTTTATTGCCTTTAATTTTCTCGAAGCAACTATGCCTGCATTGGTTTCTCGCATAGCTCCAGCAAACCAAAAGGGATCGGCGATGGGAGTGTTTTCATCTGGCCAGTTTCTTGGTGCATTTATAGGCGGTGCTTTGGGTGGTATTTTGGCACAAAATTTTGCGGTCGATACGATATTTGCCGCAACGGCCATTATTGGGGTAATATGGTTTGTTATCGCATGGGGTATGCAAGTACCACCTAAGAGCAAAGCGATCAGCTTAGTTTCTGCTGTAGAAAATGAGCAACAAGCGACGGAATTGGCAGATCAATTGGTTTCATTACCTGGGGTACTTGAGGCCACGGTAGTAAGAGATGAGAATCGTAGCTACCTAAAAGTAGATGATAAAATTTTTGATTTGAAGCAAGCCAAGCAAGTGTTGGGCTTGTCATAGTGTGAGGAGACAATGCCATGGCACGTGGTGTTAATAAAGTAATTTTGGTAGGTAATCTGGGCCAAGATCCTGAAGTTCGCTATATGCCAAACGGTAACGGCGTGGCTAACATCAGCATTGCAACTACGGATAGCTGGAAAGATAAAAACACCGGTCAATTGCAAGAGCGTACAGAATGGCACCGTGTGGTGTTGTTTGGCAAACTTGCGGAAGTTGCGGGTGAGTATTTAAGAAAAGGCTCGCAGGTGTACATTGAAGGTCGTCTACAAACTCGTAAGTGGACAGATCAAAGCGGTCAAGAAAAGTACACAACAGAAATCGTTGTGGACATGGGTGGCCAAATGCAAATGCTAGGTGGTCGTGGCGAGCAGCAGGGTCAAGGTGGTGGCCAGTACCAAGGTGGTCAACAGCAGCAAAATAATTATGGCCAACAAAGCTATAATCAAGCGCCTCAGCAGCAATATTCGCAGCCACAGCAAAGCCAGTCAAACCAACAGCAAGGTGGATTCGCACCACAGCAATCGCAACAGAATTCTCAGCAGTCTTCTGGATTTGGTGGCCAGTCTCAAGGCGGCTTTGCACCACAACAGAACCAAAACAATGGTCAATCAGGCGGTAGCTCAAACCCTATGGAGCCACCAATTGACTTTGATGATGATATTCCGTTCTAGACAAAGACAAAATATCAAATGTTGAAAAATAATCTTAAAAGCCGCTTTTTAGCGGCTTTTTTAGTTTTATTAGAAAATTAATGTTGAAAAGTTTAAAATATTCACTATATTACTTTATAACAAATATAAATGTTTATTAGTGGGTGTTCATGAAAGTTGCTGTAAAGAAATTTAAAAGTGGAGAGCGCTACGCCTTTTTATTAGGAGAAGATGGCGTTCCCGATTTTTGGGTCACTCATTTTGTTACGCAAAAACTGCGAATGACTAAAGCTGCAACATCAATTGAGCAATACCTGAAAGACATTAAACATTTGAAACGCTGGGAGGAGATTAACGGTAGGGATCTGCTTGAGGAAATATATAACGGTAAAGTACCTAACCTTGATGATATTAATAAACTTAAAGAGCACTGCTCATATCAGGCTAAAGTGGTTAAAGATAAACCAGCAAGTAACGTGGTCGATATGGGAAAGTTTTATTTATCAAAATCACAAGACAAACCGACTATTGGTAAATCTCAATATATATCCCGTATAGCTCACATTGCAGAGTTTCTTCACTTTATAGGGCAAGAAAGAGTCAAGTATAAGCCAGCAGCCGCAGAACTTTTTGAGGCGCTGGATAAGATGAAAACTCGACTTAAGAGTGGTAAGCCAAAAGGAAAATCGAAGAAAGTTTCCTTAGATAAGTCTGGTATTCCAGATGATGTATTTGATGACTTTGTTGAGGTAGCTAAGCCTGATTCACATTACAACCCGTTTAAAAACCCAGTTATCAAGTTTAGAAACTATCTCATTGTTCAAGTTTTGTATGAAACAGGATTTAGATGTGCTGAGTTATTAGCGCTTCGAATTAGCGATATTGGAACAGATATTGACAATCCAACATTGTCAGTTGTTAGAAGACATGACAGTAAGGATGATCCTAGGGTAAAAGAGCCAACAGCAAAGACCCTCGGCAGAGCGGTTTCTATTACAAAAGAGCTTAGAGACTTACTAAACACTTATATCAAGATTCATCGTGCTGATACAAAAGTAGCGAAAACACACCCATTTATTTTTGTTTCTCACAAAGATAAGGAGGGACATTACCAGTCTGGACAACCGCTCATTCAACAAACAATTAACGATATATTTAAAAGCATTAAAGGTGTGAACCCTGAGCGTTTCTGGGCTATTACACCTCATTCTTATAGACATTATTTTAATGATCAACTGTCAGATCAGGTTGATGAGGAAAGAAGGGCTGTCAGGCAAGAAGTAAAACGATTGGAACAGGCGGGGCTGCATCAAGCTGCAAAGCAATATGCAGACGAAAATAAGATTACAAAGCAGCGAGAGCTGGAGATAAGAGCCGAATTAAATGGACATTCATCTCTTAAATCAGGTGAGATTTATCTCAAGCGAACTGCAAGAAAACAGGCGCAAAGGATACGCCAAAGAATGCAATCGCGGATGAAGCACAAAACAGACGGGGACTATCATGGTAGCTAAAGCAAAAAAATTACACGGCTCAAAAAGCGCTAGAACAAAGTCGGATAAGCGATACAGTAAAGCTAACTATGAATTTGATGTGTATGACGATCTTTGGCAATTAGATGCAAATAAGTCGTTGAATTTTGAGTTGCTCGCTTCGCTAAATTTAGATCCTAAGTTCGAAAGTAATTTTCGGTTAGCATTAGCTGATTATGCATGTGAATTTTCATCTTCTTATACAGATAATCTGTTTCGATATTGTCGGTGGTTCTTCGCTGTTGGCGTTACGGGCAAAATAAATGAAGAACATGTAATAAATTACAAGGCAACACTAACCAAAAGCACAGAGTATAAGCTGGGTTACATTCGTGCATTCTTATTAGACTGGCACGACAAGGAAATCAAAGGAGTTGATAAAAAAACGGTTGAGTTGCTTAACTCACTTAAACTGTCTGGCAATGAAAAAGGAAAAGCCGTAGCTTTAGGTTGCCCTTTCAGCGGTGCCTATTCATTTGAAGAACAAACAGCATTTATAAACTGGTACGTTGATGCCTTTACTGAAAGGCTGATCTCGTTGATTGATTACGCCTTTATCATGGCACTACAACAAACGGGTGCTCGTCCTGTGCAACTCACGTATCTCTACTATAGAGATTTAATAACAAGGGTTGAAGAAGGTGTTGAACACTTTGATTTACAGCTTCCAAATGCCAAAAAACGTGATGAGCATTTTAGAGGCTCTTTTCAAATCAAGAAGGATTCTGGTGAAGATTTAATGCTAGTGCTAAAAACACAGGCAAATCAATCCATCAATGCTGTTGAAACACAATTCGATATTAAATTGACATCTAGACAAAAGAACCAAATTCCTATTTTCCTCAATACACGAGAAATGTCTAAACTCGCTAGTTTTGATGAATTTGAACAGCTACAACAAAAAACGCCTGACTTATTATGTTTACGAACAAAAATTGGAAATCCATCAGTTGATGAAATAATCAGGCGCTTGTCTCGACTTTGCCCTTTAAAAACAACACGGATTAAGTTAGATGATGGGTTTGGTGACCTGCATATCAATCCAAGGAGATTCCGCTATACCCATGCGACCAATATGGCAATGCTAGGTGCAAGTGACTATGCAATAGCCGAAGAACTAGGCCAGTCAGATACCCAGCAAGTCAAAGTTTATACAGAGTTCAACGAAGAAATGGCTGACAGAATTGATGAAGCGCTTGCAGCGGATCTTACGCCATTGGCGCAAGCATTTTCAGGAACTTTGATAGATGGTGAAAAAGACGCAATTCGAGCTAATGATCCTCGCAGTCGAATCAACAACAACGATGGCAATCCTGTCGGAAGCTGTGGAAAGTTTGGCTTTTGTGCTAATGGCACAATTCATTGTTACACCTGCAATAAATTCCAACCTTGGTTAAATGCACCTCATACAGAAGTTCTGAAAAGTGTCATTACTGAGCGTGATCGTAAGCGTAAGATGGGTGCAAGTGAGTTTGTATTGCAAGGTCATAATCGCAGTATTGATGCAATCAAAGTCGTTATTCAAAAGTGTCATGTTAGAAAGCAAGAGCTGGAAAAAGAAGGAGCGTTAAATGTCTGATGTATTGGTATTTACACCGAAGCATAAACTTGATTTCCAGAAAAACTACGCGGAGTTCATAGCATTTGCAAAAAACGATTTAACGCTTTTTGAGGATGTTGACTTTGAAAGCCCTAGCGGAATTCAAAAGGGATGGGAATGTGATAAGTGGTCTTGGAATACAGCAAGAGGAAAGAAATTAACCATCGTATTTGGTAACAGCGAAAATCATTCGAAATATACACCATTTAAGCAGCCATTTGCTGACTTTGCCAAAGCCTATGTACGATACCAACAGTCGCTCAATCACAAAGACTCAGTTATGTGGGCCTCTTCATTGGTATGGCTTCACAATGCATTAGAAGAAAATGCGACTCAAAATGGTAGAGTAGCCATTGATATTATGTACCTCAATAACACGGTAATTAATCGTGTGGAAGAGCAGATTAAGAACAGCGGATTGAGTGCTGGAGGCAAGCGCAATATTGGCCTGTCATTTGAAAAAATATTGAAGTTTATTAAGGACAAGCGATTCAAACTAGATTTACAAGAGTGGTCAAATCCTTTCCCTCGTCCATCCGATTCCAGAATTAAACTTGATGAAGACAGTCGTAAAGAAGAAGTGGAGAAATGTCCTTCTGACTATCAAATGCTTCAAGTGGCGGATGCCTTTCATAAAGCTAAAACACCTCGTCAAAAATACTTCACCAGTCTATGTGTAATGTTGATGTGTCAGCCAAGCAGAAATACAGAACTTAATGGTTTAACAATAAACTCACTACAAAGAAGTGAAAAGGGACGTTTATATCTAATGTGGCACCCCGCAAAAGGAGGAGACCCAGTTAAAAAGTGGGTGCCTAAACTACTAGAGGATGTCGTACAGCAGGCATTTGACAGACTCATTGATATTTCTGCTCCCGCTAGAGCTGCGGCGAAATTTGCTTTTGAAAATCCCAACATTTTTATGACGCATGAAGAGTGCATTACACTTACTGATTTCCCGCATGACAAACCGTTAACATATAATCAATTTGCAAAAGCAATGTGCTTAAAGACTGGTCTGGATTCAAACGGAACACAGATGAGTTGGACGCATAATGGTTCACTAAAATGGTTACGTAAATTAATAAGCCAAATCAATCATGTGGCAGATTGGAAGAAGGATTTATTGAATGGGTGTAAAGTTTCGCAGGATAACGAAATACTGACTAAACACACTCATAACCCTACTGGGATTAGTATAAAATTCCCTAGTTATAGAGATCTTCGCTCTGTTGTTGACCAAAAATATAAAACAAAAGACTTTCCCAATTATGGTGATGTGAAGCTTTGGGATTGCATTACCTTAGTTCGCGAGAATGAGTTTCACAAAGAGTTTGATGTTAAGCCGTTTTCTTGGGTAATGGTCGGTCATGGAGCTGTGAGTGATGCTATGGGGTCAGATCGCCCTTCAGGAGAAGAAACAATCGAGTCAATCTTTGATGAATTGGCAATCACAGACGAAGATGGCACGCGGTTACAATTGAATACACACCAACCTCGGCATTGGTTGAATACTAAGTTGAAACTGGCTGGTGAAGAAGATTGGCTGATTGCCAAGTGGTCAGGTCGAGCGGATATAGAACAAAATAAAGCTTACGATGGTAGAACTCAAGAGCAAAAGTCACGGTTAACCAAGCGTATAGGCCATGTTGCAAATGGTGAAGGTGTTATGACGGTTGCTCAAGCTAATCAGTTTTTATCGCCATACACATCAGAGTCGCCACCTCCTGCAATCGTGTTGCATGATTTAGGCTTACCAGTCTCTCTCAAGTCACTTGGGATTAATCGCTCAGGTGTCGCTCAGTTCACAGGGTTAGGTTATTGTGTCCACAATTATGCAGAAAGTCCGTGTGTTAAAAATGGCGATTGTGCGGTCTGTAGCGACCATGAATGCCTTAAGGGGCTGCCAAACACTCTAGAAGAGCTTAAAAACCTTGAAAAGCTTAATAAGGAGCAATTAGAGGATGCAATCGTTAAAGCAGGAGACAAAGTTTTCGGTGCTGATCGTTGGGTAACTGCCTCAGGCTTTAGGTTATCAAAGATTAAAACCATTATTGCTATGATGGAAGATCCAAACAGACCTGATGGCACACCTATCAGAATTCCTGACGAATTAGACCCTTCCCCTGTTAAACGGTCACTTAATATTGATGAGCAAAATGTTATACCAATCTTCGACCTTACTGCCTTGGCATTATCTGGTATGGAGGAGTGATAATGGCTTTTGTAACAGATAATAAAGAAACGATTCTAGCGATCATTGATGGTTGGAGCGGTAAGCTTACATATGATCTTCTTTCTGAAAGGCTTCAATCAGAATTGGGCTTAAAACGTCCCCCATCAAGGCACACTTACACAAAGCATGATGAAATCAAACATGCATTTGGCTTAAAGAAAGAAGAGCTTAGAAACAAGAAATCAATTGCTATTGAAGAGGCTAAATCGATATTCGATAGCTCTGATAAATTAAGCCAGCTTTTGGAAAATTTGGACAATGATGATGCAACCATTGCTGAACTTATAAAGCGAGTTGAAAAGCTTGAAAACGAGAACGAAAGGCTTTCTTCAGAGAACAATAGGTTAAGTACCCATAATGACATGTTGCTTGAAAGGTTTGCTAGGTGGCAGCATAATCTTCAGAAGATGGATGGTGTTGATTTGAATAAGCTTGCTGCAACTATTGATAGTGGGTTACCAGCAAAGAATCGAAGTTAATTTTAGCTACATTAACTTACTCCGTTTGTAACAGTACATCAGTTCAGATTAGATAGCGTTCTAATTCAATCAAACTAGCATTGTATTCTTTTAAGAAATAGCTTTTGACTGTTTAAATGAGTTCGCAATCGAATTTCCATCACGAGCTGAAGATGTTGATGAAAATTTAAATGTGTTTGAATTTAAAAACTCAGGATTAGATCCACGTATTTGATATGTTTTTAAAAAGTTATTGGATACCATGATGTTTTACTAATGTTGGAAATGAATTGAAATGTTCCAATGTTATTAATTAATAGAGTAAATAATATTACTAACAATTAAGGAGTGTGATGTGGATAGTCAAGGTAGAACTGGCGTAGACAATATTATGGATATGTCAGATGAAGAGTTAAAAGCCTTTGTAAAGGGACGTCTGAATCAATTTGATGGTGTAAAAAGTACTAAGCTTCGATTTGATATGAGTGGTTATGAGAGCAACAAAGGTGCATGTACGGTGCATAATATAAATGTATTAAACCTTTTTGCTGATTTAGGGGTTTATGACTACACAGAATACTTATTCTTGGATTTTTATAAGGGTTGCGGAACAATATATTTTAAATACTGGGGTGATAATAAAAACCATGAGGTGGAAGTTAGCGGTTACACAACTTCTGGTATTATTTTAAAAATAGTTCAGTTGACAGTGTTATCAGGCAGAAATACGAGACGCCGTAGTTAGACCAATAAGTGGGGACGTTGGAGCTTTAATGCTTTTCGGGTAGTGTTTAGAAATCTGTGTCATTTCAATATTATTAAGAAAACAGGAGTGACACATAACTCAATCTTTCGACTTCAACAAAGCATTAACTGAACTTCAAGCTGGTAAAGGTCTTACTGGCGAACAAACAACTCACTGAAGCGGCTCTTAAAGCCGAATTGAGCAGCACCTAGCATCTGAGACTCAAGTTAACCGTAAAAATGGTTCAACCAAAAAAACAGTTAAGTCATCTATAGGTCAATTCGAACTTGAAACGCCCAGAGACCGCTCAGGCACGTTTGAACCTCAACTAGTTAAAAAGAACCAAACCAAATTAACGCCCGAAATTGATGAAAAAATCCTACCTATGTTTGCTTTAGGTATGAGCTATCGAGATATTCGAGGCCACCATCACTGCCGTGACAGACCAGCTGATTCGAGTCTTGGCGTCGTAAGTGGGGCAATCTGTCGGTTTACTTCAAGTATCCAGATTATGTGCGTAAAGCTATTTATACCACGAATGCGATTGAAGCTGTACATCGTCAGTTTAGGCGACTCACCAAGATTAAGGGAGCATTCCCTAATGAAAACAGCTTGATGAAATTATTGTATGCAGGTATATTGAATGCTTAGAAATGGACAATGCCAATCCATAATTGGAATCTGACATTGTCGCAATTGGCCATCCACTTCGAAGGTAGGTTAGATGGTGTGCTAGATATTTAGCAATTTAGGCTGACACAGAATTCTGAACGTCCTCCATGAAACTAATCGTTAGTACTGCATCATACTTCATCTTCAAATAACAAGTATCCCAAAAACTTCGCTGATTCTTCATGAATAGTATGGGTTATATCTGACGCCTCTTTCTCTATTTTTAACAAACGTTCGTCAAGAGAAGCGGCTTGAAGCCCTTGGTAACCATTGTGCGGGTCCATACACGATGCAATTGCTTTATGACTTAGAAAGTTTCGTTCGTCTTTAAACTTGTTGAGACGTTTAATAAGTGTTCCATTGTCGGAAAACTTCTTAAATTCAGTAATCAGTCTCTCTAGAGAATGGTTTTGAAAATCGTCGCCTGACATTCCACAAAACATTCGATTGCCCAAACGCTTATTTATGAGAGCGACAGCATTAGACAAGTAGAGCTTCAACTCCATTTCTATCATCTGACATCCTGACAATGCTCTCGAAACCTTGAGAAAAAACTCATCTTTCTCCATATACCCTCTGCATAGCGAACATTTTATTACTTATACGATACACAGTTATTGCATAATCGCTCTGTTACTACCCTCTGAATATCCATATTGAATTTAGAAAGTATTCACCTATATACGTAAGTGTTCGAATAATAAACATCAGTTGATTTCCTGACTATTAAAGAAGCTTATTCAATCGGAAATACTGAAAGCAAATTTTAAAAAAAGGTAAAGCACCGTAACCCACTGGTTTCAGAATACTGTTTACTGCAACTTTTGACATTGGCGGCTTTGCTAAGTAACTACCTGACATACGGTTCAAACCTTTGTTGCATTTCTTGGAGGTTATCCCTTATTTCTGCCTTTTTGGCTTCGATAGCAGAATTAATCACACTCCAGCTACCAACAAAGATAATACCTATAAGAATACCTGCTATCAAACGATTAGTTAGCCCGTAGTGCTTACGTTTGTACAGGTAAACTGGGTAACCAATAATCCAGAGCAAAGAGATAATGAAAAACCACGAAGTAGCACTATAAGTGCCTTTCTTTCGATCCGTTTTCATTCCGACTTTACTTGCTTCCATTGCGGCAACAATTGCTGTGCCTAGTACAGTTGTCAACATTAGAAGCACCATTGTTTCGCTGGGTGACTGGAATAAATTCATGCCAGACACCCAAAACCAAATTAGCATTGTTGTCACTACAGGGATTGCTAGCAGAAAGATACCGTAATCAACAGCTGGTTTTGTGGATGCTTTATCTGTTGCATCTTGTTCAAGATCAGAGCGGCAATGTTTGCATATCCTTGCAACAGCTAATATTTTTTCGCCACAGAATGGACAATTCTTGACTTCATCGGTCATTACTTATTCCTTTATTTTGTTGCCTAACGTCCTAACTAAAACTACCAATCAACTTTAATTGATCTTTGAAAGTTGTTCCACTAAATTCAATTTTAAGTTGAGGGGGATAGCCTATTACTTACAAATACTTGATACATTATTCAAACAATAGCCTCGAAGGAAACCGAGTTTAGCCTTCAAACATCATAATCTATCACTGTCCGCTTGTCGCTCATAGCTGTCTGTCAGATGAAGTCTAAACCTATTCATCGAAACTGTAAGATCAGATATGAGCTACTACATCTAATTCAACTACACTTACACCAATATTCCATCAACGATTTGAGAATCCACAGACGTTATGATATCCAGCACTAATGTGGATACAGCTTTCACATCTGCCAAAGTTACTTCGTTGGACTTCCCATCTTTAGTTCTCCCTGCGCGATGAACGATATCGTGCCGAGTAATTTCTGCTACAGCAAGGCGATCGCTTAAATCATCTGAAATTTTAACCAATAAAACAGAGGGAAAGAATGCTTTAATAGTCTTCACATTATGGAAAGACAAATTGTCTAGGCACTCTATAATCTGATTATCAAGTTGCTCCATCCAAAAGAAGACCTCTGTTACTTTTAAGTTTTTCTGGTTTTTCGAAAATGCGTCGAAGTTTTCAACAAATCTTCTCTTAATGGAATCTTTATTAAGCACCTGTCGTTTTGCTATGTCCGCTAAATAAGCTTCAAGTATTGTAACCAGCCCGCTATAAGAGAGACGTTGTAACACATTATTATCTTTAAACGATTCACTAAGCTTAGTTATATCCTGAATTTCAATCTTTGCTCTTTCGGAAAACTTGGTTTGCCCTGCTTGATACTCTGCAAGATCTTCAAAATCGTCAACCCAACCACTGTCAATTAATGGTGATATATCCAGCTCACAAACTGAATTTGGGGTAACAAATTGAAGAATTGCCCATGCATAACTGTATGATGAGAGACAAGGAAAGTGATAGCCTCCGGCAGTGTAATTAGGGTATTCATCGTATTCAGAACACATGAACTTTAGAAGGTTTTGCTCTGCTTTAGTTAACGATGAAAGTAATTTACTAGGTTCATCACAGCTTCCTGTAATCTCATGTTTTTGCATTGATGCTGCTATGGGGATAAGCTTCAACCAGCTATTCAAAGAGCAACTCTTAAGTCCGTCAATGTAGCATGAATATTCTTCACGGTGTTTAGTGGCAAGTGTCTCGGTTAATAGATCTTCCATATCTTTTATCCATAAACCTTTGAACTCGTTAACCTCTAGTTCAACTGATGCCCTATTAACTCCTTGAAGTTCTAATCTGCGTTTGAGCGTTTCGGTGTCTATACGGTAACCAATAAAGTCTCCTTCTCTGACGCGATCAGCATCATTGAAGAGCCACTTATGATACGTATTTTGCCATTCCTCGATGGAATATTTCCCAAAATCAATTCCAGCCCAAGTAGACATCGCGATCGACTCCTTTTAACAACGATTGTTTTTGATTAATAACTCAGTAATCAGAGATGAACTAATTAAGCTAAACCGAGTAGTATGGTTTAAGACTCATGCCTCTAATTAAAGCTATTATGAATCAATAAATAAACAAGTAAATCCCTTAGCTTTGTAGGCTAATGCAAATTCTTATCACTATGTATACAGCATATGAAAAATAAACTACTCACTGTGATTGCAAAATCTACTTTATTCCCTTTATTTACTGCACCATAGAAAAAAGTCAGGATTAGATCCACGCTTTGGTTATGCTTTTAATTCCGATTTTTTTATCATATATCCTCACGCTAACTTCGAGGAGAGGCTTTTGAACACCACTGTAAAAAATTGGTATATTGTTGGTGTCATGGATGGGAGACAATTAATAGGAGAAGTGTTATATGCTACAGTACAACACGATCAAACTTTTCGCTTTTTCGAAGGGGACTACGTGACAACATCGCGGATCGTATCGATGGATATAGGGGCGCAGCAGGTTATTACATCCAGTCACTCACAGTATCAGCTCATTGGAAAAGGAAAAATGGCAATCATCGATTTAGATGATTTTGAATTACTTCGGCACGGCTTTTCGCCAGAGCAAATTCGGACGTTAAACAGCTCATCGCCTCTTTTAGCCCATTAACTTTTGGTATTCTCAATAAAAAGCATATTGATATTAGAGCTGAGAAAGGCGCACCGTCAGAAAATAAACTTAACGCTATTCAAAAGATAATTATTTTTTGGTTCTCAAAGGAGTATGGTGTTAGGACTACGATAAGACACATCGTGGGTGGAGGTTAAGATGAGTAAAGAAAGAGGCAAGCGTAACAGAGATTTATTTCTCGGTTGGGTTGCAGAAATGAAATCGAAAGAGTCGCCTAATTGGTTGGATTATTGGCATGGTGATACGTTAAGTCCCAAAAAAATTGCTGATGAGCTTGGTTTTGATTCCTCTGCATTTAAGGAAAAAAGAAATAAAAAGCTCTTTGATTTGTTGCAAGAACTTAAACAAGAACTTGCTACCTCAGGGGTTTACCAGCAACGTAAGAAAAACCTGCCTCTCGATAAAGAGATCATTGATGTATCAAAAGAAACTGACGAAGACATCAAAGATAGCGCTAGAGTCAGAGACCTAAAAAGAACAAACCGAAGACTACAAAACGAAAATGCTAAGTTAGCTGCCGAAGTTGCCAAGCTATCTGAATTTAAAGATGTACTGATTGAAATGGGCTTGTGGAAATGAAGAGTAGTGCTTATCTGGTAAGGATCACCAGAATATACCAGTACCACCCGGATAATGTCCGGCTGGGAGCTATTTTTGTTAACCACAAAGCAGGTGCGCATCGTATTGAGATTCTGACTACTCAAGACAAGTTAAATATTGATCCGAAAGTCGGGCAGCAATGGAAAATCCTTAAAGAGCAAAACTTCAGTATCAGACAGCAACAAGTCAGCACAGGTAGGTATGTTGATGTATGGCGCTTTATGGAGCCGACACTGAAATGTATTATGCCAGATAATGGTGCTGGCTTTGTAACCTTTTTAAGCACAGAGAAAGTATTTGAAGGCATAGGTAAAGTAAGTGCTCAATTACTCTGGATTGAATTTAGAAGCGATATATTCAACATCCTAGAATGTGATAAATATGCCCCATACGAAAAAGACCAATCAAAAACAAACTTTCAAGCTGTCAGGGAAGTGCTGCTTAAAGACAAAGCGGTACATGGGCTTTGGAATGGCTATAAAGAGTATTCAAATCTAAAACATTCAGCGCAGTTGGTTGAATGGGAAATAGAAGCCCCTATTCAGCGACAATTGTTCAGATTTGCCGATCAGGATGCTATCAATTTTCTTACCCAGAACCCGTATCGGTTGTTTTCGCTGGGAATGCGGTTTCCGAAGGTAGATGCTATTGCTCAAAAGCACTTTGGTATAAAACAGGACGAAAAAATTAGACTAGTCGCAATCGTTGAGCAAGCATTGAGGTCATGGAGTGATGAAGGTAATACGGTTGCAGATTGGCAAGACATCGAATCATGTGTCTCGGACTCGTTAAATAAAGACGAGCACCTAGTTTCTAAGGCAAAAGAACTCAATGGCGATATCATAGGGTTTGTTAAGAAAAACAACCAATACTTTGTTTCTGGCAATTATATATTTGAGAAAACAATAGCCAAACGTTTTGGTAACCTCAGAAAATTAGACAATCGTTGGTCGAGCGAGTTAGAAGAGGCTTTTATAACCTCATTTCCTGCCGATTGGCCCATTGAAAAAGCACAAGAACGTGCCGTAAGGACAGCATTAGTCAGCCATGTCTTCGCCCTTACAGGCGGAGCTGGAACAGGCAAAACAACGACTACTAAGCTGATTGTAAATGCTTATCAAAAATTAGGTTATACGATATACCCCGTTGCACTTTCGGGAAAGGCAGCCCGTAGGCTTCAACAATCAATCGGTAGTGAAGCGAAAACGATTGCAAAACTGTTGCGAGAAACTGATCTTGATGAAGATAAGGCTGTATTACTTGTGGATGAAGCCTCCATGTTGGATGCATATACCATGTGGCGTTTAGTTACTTTGTTTTCTGATAAAGTTCGAATCTTGTTAGTTGGTGATCCTTATCAGCTTCCACCGATTAATGCGGGGTTGATTTTAAATGATGTCATTAAAAGCGGTGCAATAAACCATGTGGAACTTGATGTCGTGAAACGACAGGGAGCAGATAGTAGTGTACCTGCATATTCCAATGCAATACGGCACGGCATAATGCCAGAGTCATTAACTACTGCTGATATTACGCTTCAAGAATCTACAGGGGACATTCTGCAAGACGCAGTAACTGCATATTCTGAGTATGACAACGCTATGATAGTCGCTCCTACCAATGATACAGTAAGAAAAGCAAACATTATGCTGCAAGGCGTTGTGAACCCTAATGGCAAGATTCTTGACCTTACGGATATGCCTATTACTAAAGGAAGCTATGATTTCAGGGAAGGTGACCCTGTTGTCATTACCCTGACCAGTTACAAACACGATGTTCAGAATGGTACATTGGGTGTCATTAAGAGTGCTGAACCTACAGATGAATATGCTTGTGTTATTGAACTTGAAGACCTTGATGAAAAAGGTAATAAACGTTTGTTAGAAGTGGATTGGCAATTATTTGAATATATCGATCTTGCTTACTGCTTAACTTTGCATAAATTGCAGGGGTCACAAGCACCGAATGTAATTGTTTTACTTGAACGAGGAAGGTTGCTTGATCGTAGTTGGTTGTATACGGCTGTGACAAGAGCAGAAGATAAAGTACATATTATTGGCAAGGAAACGGATTTTCGTTATGGTGTTAACAAACAAGGCGCAGTTGATACTCGTAAAACCGCCTTGGCAGAAATGTTGAAAAATGTTTAAATTTAACCGTAATTGGTAGAAAATAGCGCAATTAATCTACATTATTGTATTTTTATGTTTAAAAAAGTATTAGGGTCATTTGGTAAAGACCCTTTTATGGTAAAGGTTTTGTTTCTGTACTGACCCTGAATTTATGTATTTTGTCTTAGATAACCGTTCTAAATGGTGGTATAGCATCTACGAAAACCCTAGCATCATGCTGGGGTTTTTGTTTTTTACCGGTATAAATATCTCTAAGAAAATGGTGACAAGTAAGCTTAGATAAAGCTTACCATCTTGTACGATTAATAAACTTAACGCATTTCTAGTTTTGGCTCAGTTGCTTATCCTTTCTGCACAATTAAAAGCCGCATCTCGCTTGAGTTTTGCACTATTTTGAACAACACTTCAGTTATCTTTCCACCCAATCAAAACATTATGCCAGTTCAGCTGTTAGATGGATTTAGTCGTCAGTATCAAAAAAAGCTAGTCGCGGTAAGTTTGGCGGTGTTGTTGTGTCTAAATTTCCTTCTTAATCATTTACTGCACCTTCAGGTCCACACGCAAGGCGAAGAAGCGGCGGCTGAAATTTCTCAGTTATCACCGGAAGCTTTAGCTGTGGGAGTAAGTGAAATAGCTACGAAGTATGGTTTTTCGTTGTTACCTGTGGCGAATGCAGAAGAACATCAATTTGTTGTCAATGACCAAACGGTTACCTTGTACCATGAATCCATATGGATAAGTCATGGATATATATTGATATTTTTCAATTTGTTGTCGATTGGGCTCGTATTATTCGTACATCGGTGGTGGTTTTTATACGGTATGACTGAGTCTACCTCAAATGCGCAAAAGCCAGTGGCTTTGCCAGCCCCTGCTTCTGAAGGGCAGTATGCATTATTTGCGTTAATCCATTGGCAGTGCAGTACACCTAAAGAAGTTGATCTGCAGTTACATTTTCAGCTTGCGCTAGTTAAAGGCGTTGGAGAGTTTGGGACGGTGGCAGTTAAATATCTAACTTCAGGGGCATTGGCCGTGACAGTAAAGCAGATAGGGGCGACTAAAGGTATGGATTTGGCAAAGCAAATGCACGAAATCGTTTATCGAGTACTGCTAGAGTTTCGGGGGGATTTATCTCGCAGCAAAGTGAAGCTTGGCGCGTGTTTTTATCAGGAAAATAAACAACAGACACAGGTTTATCAAAGCGCAAAATCAGCGCTCTCAATTGCGCAAAATCAAGTGTGGCAACATATTCATCTAGTTCATCTCACAGAGTTATTGGCAAAACGCCTTAACGAAGACGGTGAAGCTTTGCTGAGTTATCTGAAAGCCGGACAGTTTTCCTTATTCTTCCAGCCGTTGTTCGACTTTTTAGCCGAGGACGTAATTGTAAGCGAAGCGCTACTCAGAGTGACTCACAAAGAAATGGGGCGAATTTCGGCCAAGCAGGTGATGCAACACCTTTATACTCCAGAGCAATTTCAGTTTCTGGATAGAGCGATAGTTAAGCAGGTGTTGTCTGTTTATGAGCAGGAAAGGAGTTTTGGTAAGGTAAGTATTAACTTACATATTTCGAGTTGGGTGGATAGTCAGTTTATTGAGTGGCTAGAGGGGCAGCTCATTGCGTCTCATAGTGGTGCGGCAATTGGGTTTGAACTTAGCATAGAAGAGGTCTATCAACATGGAGAGCGTTTGCTAGCAGTTTTTGATAGGTTGAACCGACTTGGATGCGATATTTATTTGGATAATGTTACGCAGGCTCTGACGCTAGGGCGCTCACCGCTTGCCGAGTTGGTAAAAGCTGTCAAGCTTAGCTATGAGCTAGTACATGGCATTGAAAAGTCTGCATATCGTAAACGCACAGTAAAGCAAATAGTCGCTCAAGCGAGAAGCTTGGGTATTCCCGTGTATGCCGTGGGGGTTGAAACCGTTGCTGAACTGAGTTGCATCAAAGGGCTTGGAGTGAAAGGCGCGCAAGGGCATTATTTCTCCGCACCATTACAACAGCTCGCTGATATTCACTAAAACGCTAACCGCATGAGCTGGTTAGGTCGACTTTTTATTTGCCAGATATCTCAAACCATCTAATCCTTGTAAACCGCCGGTATGGATTGCGGTGATCACACTGCCTTTTTTGAAGTATCCTTGCTTAGCCAAAGTGAAAATAGCGTAAAACAGTTTACCCGTGTAAATAGGCTCAAGAGGTAAACGATATTTCACCTTCATTTGATGACAAAAACTCAGCAATTCAGGTGTAGTCTTGGCGTAACCTCCGTGGTGAAAATCATGGAGTAGCTGCCATGGCGCGCGGCGCTGAACTGTGATTAATTCATGTATTTCCTGTGCTAGATATTCAGCACCTTTTAGTACCGTAACACCTAAAACCTGCGTGTGGTTAGGTAATCCCGAGATTAGTCCTGCCACTGTGCCACCACTGCCCACAGCCGTCATGACATAATCACTTTGCGGCAAGGAATGCGCTAACTCTTCAACGCCTTGGAGTGCAAGTGCATTAGTGCCGCCTTCTGGTATGAGATAAGCATTATTAAACTTGGCTTGCAGAGTTTGAATGTATTCAGGTTGATTTCTTTGTCGATATTCGATTCGACTCACTGGATGAAGTGTTAGCCCGCAAGCGTTTGCCATTTTTAGCGTTGGGTTGTGCCGGTCAATCTCTGGGCCTCTAACAATTAAGTGACCTTTGATTGCGAAAAGTTTGCATGCCATGCTGGTAGCATATAAGTGATTGGAAAATGCCCCGCCAAAAGTGACTAACTCTTCAAGGCCAGCTTGCTTGAGGTGGAGTATATTGTATTTTAGCTTACGCCATTTGTTTCCTTGGATCACAGGATGGAGCAAATCATCACGCTTAACCTGCAACGTTAAACCGTATTTATCTAATGTCGGGTGGTGAATTGTTTGGATTGGCGACTCGGTGATATTGGTGATGGTTTGCATGATGAAATCAGTCTGATATTTTGCACACTATAATAAATAACCTAAGCGTTTCACTCCAGAGGTTATCATACATCCTTGATTACCTATCTGCTATTTTGGACTCGAATGAGTAACACATCGAGATGTTAGAGAAAAATAGACAAAATCTCAGCTAAAAACTGGCAAGACGCTGGTTAATAGTTGTAAACTCAGATATTAATTGTGCAAAGCTTGTGTTTTACTTTGTAAGTACATAGCATAGAGCCCTAACTATAAGAAATAACAAGACCAAACAATTGCCGCTGTTGGGAATGGAACATATGCGAATTGCTCCTTTAACTTTTATTGTCTCGGCCTCGATCCTGGCCATGGGTACTGTTGCTCAAAGCGCTATGGCGCAAGATACTGCGACGGTCACTGCCATCGAGTCTGAATTGTCTAATAAGCAAAGCGAATTAGACAGATACTCGGTCGTTTTAGAAAAACACCTCGCTGAGGAAACGCGTCTGCAGTCTCAACTTGAGTTATTGAGAAAACGTTCAGGTGAGTTAGACAAAGAAAAAAATCAGGCCTTAGATGCAATGAATGAGTTGTATCGTCGGCTAATTGATGATCCTTCCATTGATATTTCTTCTGCGCAAACGCGTTATCAGCAAGCAGTGGCAGATCACAAGCAGAATAAAGAAGACATTGCGATGCAGATTGCGGCGATTGCATCACAGCGTAAAGATATTGAGCAGGTCCGTGTAACTAAGCACACCTTAGTAAATACGCTTGAAAACTTAAAAGATCAGCTTGGCACCGCGCGCGTAGAGCGACTACGTAATGAGTTTACTCGTGAAGGTACGCTAGAGGTAGACCACACGATTAACTGTAAGCGCACAGAAACCTTGGCGGCTTGTGAACAGCGTGGTCAGCAAATGGGGCTTCAAAAAGCAACTAAGCGCTTTATTGATCAGATTTTTGCAAACCTAACCGAGAGCCGTGTTGTCGAGCCAAAACGCAATATGGCTGGCGCGCAGGTTCAAGTGGTAAGCAGCCATGTTGTAAATAGTGGATTTAGTGGACAAGGCAACTACAACGTTAATCTCAGCGTAACGATGCGTGGTGATGTAAATAGCAGCCGCTTATGTAACCTGTTGAGCTTAGACAATCGTTATTGTGCGGAGTATGGCACTCCACTTGCCGTAAATTACCAGTCGAACTACTCGACCGTCTACAGTGATAATCAACTGACTTTTTCGGACGAGCAAAGTGATCCGGTTGAAGTTGCGACTATTACAAAGCAGCCAGTCGTGGAGACCCCTCTTGTAAAAAAGTCACAAACGGCTGATAAAACAGTCGAGTTAACTTTAAGATCAAATGTTTACGACGACGAAGTATTTATTAATGGAGTCAGCTACGGCGCGACAAAAACGACAGTAGCAATTCCTGCCGGATTTTATGATGTTGAGATCCGTAAATTAGGTTATGAACCTTATAAAGCACGCATTAACCTACGAGCGGCACAAACCATTAATGCGAAATTGGTGAAGAAACGCCAATCGGTAACGTCTGTTGTAACGAAAAAGCCTGAGCCTGAAGCGCAACAAGTGCAAGTGGTCGCTGTAGCAACCACCGAAAATGAGCTAGCTATTATCCCCGCAGGCACTTTTAAAATGGGCGACCTGACGGGTAATGGTTTACCAAATGAGCGTCCCATTGTTGAAAAAGTGTTGAGTCATTCATATGCCATGCAGAGCACAGAGGTTACAGTGGCGGCTTTTCGCCGTTTTGCACAAAGCACTGGATATAAAACCTTAGCAGAACAAGGTAAAGGCTGTGCATACTATAAAAATGGCGAACCGGTTTGGGAGCTTGAATATAATTGGGAAAACCCAGGTTACGAGCAATCAGATAATTTTCCCGTTGTTTGTGTTGCTTATGATGATGCCAAAGCGTATGCCAACTGGTTATCTGGCGAAAAAGGACAACAATTTAGATTACCCAATGAAGTTGAATGGGAATATGCGGCGCGTGCAGGCACTGCATCTGAGTACCCATGGGGTAATGAAATCGGAAGAAACCTAGCTAATTGTGGTTGGTGTGGCAGTGAGTGGTCTAATAAAAGTCCTTCACCAGTTGCCCAATTTTCACCGAATAGCTATGGCTTATATGATACTGTAGGAAACGTCTGGGAGTGGACGCAAAAGCGTGCTTCTCAGAGCGATGTTACAGTGCGTGGCGGTGCATGGAACTTCGCGCCGAGTTTGGCTCGAGTGTCAACTCGCTTAGCGTTAGCGCCAGATTTTAGAGCGAATTATATAGGTTTTCGACTTGTTCGAGAGCGATAAGTAGTAAATTAAGAGCAGCAGGTGATGCTGCTTTGTTTGACAGAATTCTGAAAGGTCACCCAGCCTCATGTTTAAAAAATTACGCGGATTATTTTCTAACGATCTCTCTATCGATTTAGGGACGGCAAACACACTTATTTATGTAAAAGAAGAAGGCATCGTACTGAATGAGCCATCGGTGGTGGCAATTCGTCAGGAGCGAGCTGGTGGTCCAAAAAGCGTTGCATCAGTCGGTACTGCGGCTAAGCAAATGCTAGGTCGAACACCGGGTAACATCAAAGCTATTCGCCCGATGAAAGATGGGGTGATTGCAGACTTCTATGTAACAGAAAAAATGTTACAGCACTTCATTAAACAGGTGCACAATAATAACTTTATGCGTCCAAGCCCTCGTGTGCTTATTTGCGTACCTTGTGGTGCAACGCAAGTTGAAAAGCGTGCTATCCGTGAATCCGCAATGGGTGCCGGTGCGCGTGAAGTGTACTTAATTGAAGAGCCAATGGCTGCTGCAATTGGTGCTGGTCTACCAGTATCTGAAGCGACGGGTTCGATGGTTGTTGATATCGGTGGTGGTACGACGGAAGTCGCGATTATCTCACTAAATGGTGTTGTTTATTCGTCTTCAGTACGTATCGGTGGTGATAAGTTTGATGAAGCGATTATTAACTATGTACGTCGTAACTTCGGAAGTCTAATTGGTGAAGCGACGGCTGAGCATATCAAACATGAAATTGGCTCAGCGTTTAAGAGTGAAACACCGATTGAGATTGAGGTTCGCGGCCGTAACTTAGCTGAAGGGGTACCGCGCTCTTTCACACTCAACTCACATGAAATCTTAGAAGCGTTACAAGAACCTTTGATGGGGATTGTAAGTGCAGTAATGGTTGCGCTAGAGCAGTCGCCACCAGAGCTAGCCTCTGATATTTCTGCCCACGGCATGGTATTAACAGGTGGTGGCGCATTACTCAAAGACTTAGACCGTTTGTTGATGGAAGAAACCGGTATTCCAGTGGTGGTTGCCGATGATCCATTAACTTGTGTGGCAAGAGGTGGTGGTAAAGCGTTAGAGATGATAGACATGCACGGTGGTGACGTATTTAGTTACGACTGATGAATTTATTATTTGGCCGAACCGTTCCTTTACAACTGCGACTTACTGTCGCAGTTGTGCTTAGTATTGTTCTGATCATTGGTGACCGCTACACGGTTGGTGGGACTATGGTGCGAACTAGTTTAAACACTTTGGTCAGTCCGCTACTGTACGTCGCTAACATTCCCTATGAAGCGTTCAACTTGGGCCTGAAAAGTCTCAATACCAGAGAAAAGCTGCAACAAGAAAACCAAGCACTCAGAGAAAAACAATTAATACAGAGTGAGCAATTACAGCAGCTTCAGTTTTTGCAAAAAGAAAATCAAGAATTGCGCGCCTTATTAGGTGCGTCAGCTAGGGAAACCAATCAACGTTTAATATCTCAAGTGTTGTCTGTTCATTCGAACCCTTATAGTCATCAGGTGGTGATTAATCGCGGTACTATTGATGGGATCAGCGAAGGGCAGGCTGTTATTGACGAAATGGGTATTGTTGGGCAGCTAACTCAAGTCGGTACAACGACCTCAAGAGTGCTGCTTATGACAGATACCACCCATGCGACACCGGTCAGAATATTGCGTAATGACGTTCGCACTGTGGTAGAGGGGACGGGTAAAATCAATAATGTTCGTCTTGCTCATGTACCGCATAGCATGGATATTCGCATTGGCGATGTGTTGGTCACTTCCGGGCTTGGTGGTACTTTCCCTGAAGGCTATCCGGTGGCTGTAGTTACTGAGATAGACAGAGATGAAGGCCTACCATTTGCACAAGTACAGGCAGAGCCGATTGCACAACTAGATCGCATTCGCTTACTCGTGGTGTTAGGTAAACGTAGCCAAGAGGCAATTAATCATGAGTAAACATAGCAACTTATTGATTGCATTAAGTGTCTTTGTTGCGTTAATCATGGCACTTATGCCATTGCCTTTTTCACTTGAACCATTTCGTCCTGACTGGGTATTATTGGTGCTGATGTACTGGTCTTTGGCCGTTCCTCACCGTGTGAATATTGGTTGGGCTTGGATGACTGGCCTGATAATAGATTTAGCGATGGGCGCGCCACTCGGGGTGAACTCATTGACCTATTCCATTTGTATTTATATTACCGCCAGCAACTTTCAGAAAATTCGTAATTTCTCCATCTGGCAGCAAGCAGTGCTGATCGGGCTATTTCTCGCGCTCTATCATTTGTTACAATTTTGGCTTAATCATTTCTTGCTTGATATCTACTTTAACCCGCATTATCTCTGGCCTGCAGTTACGGGCATGGTGTGCTGGCTGTGGATATTCCCACTGCTGAGAAAATATCGTAGACAGTTTAGGATCAGATAATGTCTATTTCTTTATATTTAGCTTCGGCTTCTCCGCGTCGCAAAGCGCTACTTTCTCAGCTTGGCTATTCGTTCGAGCAATTTAGTGTTGATGCAGATGAAAGTCCGCTAGACGATGAAACCGCATTACAGCTTGTGGAGCGTTTGGCGTGTTTAAAAGCGCAATCAGGTGTGGCGCTAGGGTATACCGACAAGCCGGTTCTTGGCAGTGACACTGTGGTTGTCATTGACGGAGAAGCGCTTGGTAAGCCTCGTGATAAAGCGGATTTCAAAGCGATGATGCAGCGCCTTTCTGGTAATACACATCAGGTAATGACTGCGATTGCACTTGCAGATACAAGCAAAGTACTGAGCAATGTGATTGTGACCAATGTGACTTTTAAAACGCTCAGTGAAACTGAAATTGATGCCTACTGGGACACCAACGAGCCACAAGATAAAGCGGGTGGCTACGGGATCCAAGGGGTAGGTGGACGCTTTGTAACTGAGATCCAAGGTAGCTATTTTGCAGTTGTCGGCTTACCTTTATATGAGACAGACGAATTAATTCAACGGTTTTTAAAATAAAATATGAGTAGCGAACTACTAATCAATGTCACCCCAAGTGAAAGTCGCGTAGCCTTAATCGAAAATGGGGTGCTGCAAGAAGTTCAAGTTGAACGGATCGGTAACCTCGGCATCGTTGGTAATATTTATCTTGGCAAAGTAAGCCGAGTTCTTCCTGGTATGCAGGCTGCTTTTGTGGATATCGGCTTGGAAAAAGCGGCGTTTCTACATGCGTCAGATATCGTGAATAGCGCTTCGATCGAAGAGGGGGTGGCCGAGTCCCCAGTTAAGAAAGTGCAGGATATTCGTGAGCTGGTTAAACAAGGCCAGTTCATTATGGTACAAGTGGTCAAAGATCCGCTTGGCACAAAAGGCGCTAGACTGACTACCGACATCACTATTCCCTCACGTTATTTGGTGTTTATGCCTGACGCGACGCATGTGGGTGTGAGTCAGCGTATTGAAACCGAACAAGAGCGCGACAGGTTAAAAGAGATCGTTGCACAATATAATGACGAAAACGGTGGTTTTATCGTTCGTACCGCTGCCGAAGGTGCTTCGGAAGCCGAATTACAGCATGATGCGGAGTTTTTGAAAAAGCTTTGGCAAAAAATTGTGACTCGCCGCCGTAAAACGAGCAAAGCAAAAATTTTGCACGAGGATCTTACCTTAGCATTTCGCACCTTGCGTGATTATGTTGGTGAGGACATGGAGCGTATCCGTGTTGACTCAAAGTTAACTTACCAAGAACTAAAGCTTTTCACTGAAGAGTTTGTTCCCCAACTCGCTAGTGCACTTGAGTATTACCCCGGTGAACGCCCCATTTTTGACTTGTTTGATGTTGAAACTGAGATCCAAAAAGCACTACATCGAAAGGTTGAGTTAAAGTCTGGTGGCTACCTTATTATTGACCAAACGGAAGCAATGACAACGGTTGATGTTAATACTGGCGCATTTGTTGGCCATCGTAATCTCGAAGAGACGATTTTTAATACCAATGTTGAAGCGACGTCAGCAATTGCGAGGCAACTAAGGTTACGAAACCTTGGTGGTATCATTATTATCGACTTTATTGACATGATATCTGACGAGCATAAACGCCGAGTATTGCACTCTTTAGAAACCGCGTTGTCTAAAGACCGAGCGAAAGCCAATATCAATGGACTCTCTGCACTTGGGCTTGTAGAAATGACCCGCAAGCGCACGCGCGAGAGCCTAGAACATATTCTTTGTGATGTGTGTCCATCCTGTTCAGGTCGTGGTTCACTAAAAACGGTCGAAACCGTTTGCTATGAGATCCTACGAGAAATCGTGCGTGTGAATCGTGCATATGACGCTGACAAGTTTATGGTTTACGCCTCGCCAGCGGTGAGCGAAGCCTTGATCAACGATGAGTATCATAATTTAGCTGAGCTTGAATTATTTATTGGTAAGCAGGTTAGCATTCAAACTGAGAGCTTATATAGCCAAGAGCAGTTTGACGTAGTAATGATGTAATAGGGTAGCGGTACATGCAGGCTAAGGCCGTCTGTTTTTTCTGCCTGCGTAAAGCGTGGCAAATCTTTGCGATCACTTTAGTGACACTCGCGGTGCTGGTGTCTGCGCTAAAGTATGCCTTGCCCTATGCTAATGATTATAGAAGTAACATCGAAGCGCTGATCCAAAAGCAACTGAATGTTGATATTAGTATTGGCCAGATCAGTGCGAGTTGGGAGGGCAATGGACCTGCCCTAGTGTTGGAATCGCTCTCTTTTAAAGATAATAAAGACTCGCCAATTTCCATTAATATCGCCAAAACCTCATTGCAGCTCAATGTATTTGAGTCTGTACGACAAATGCAGATCGCATCTAACTATTTTGTACTGGAAGGGTTTGAAGCCGATATAGATCTGAGTAAGTTAAACGCGGCTCAAGATCAAGGTGCTTTTGAGCAGCAAGCATTAATTGAAAGCCTTTTCTTAGGTGATGTTGGGCATTTTGCGGTGCAAAACAGTCGTCTAAATATCACCTTTTCTAGTGGTAAGACTCACAGTTTATTATTGAAAGATTTAGTGTGGCAAAACTCTAGCGCATTACATGAAGGTGCGGGAGAAATCGCATTACCCGGGTTTTCTCAAGGTCAGTTTAACGCTCGTCTTTCTTTGTCAGGGCGAAAGCTACGTGAATTGGCGGGGAATATCTATGTATCTGCGGATAAGGTTAATCCGGTTGATTGGCTAGAAGAGCTTATCACCTTAGCGCATCCAGACCTAAAAGTAGACATCAATGCTCAGCTATGGTTAGGCTTTGAGCAAGGTACATTGCAAGATATCACAGTAGATATCAAACCCAGTACGTTGACTTGGCAAGAAGATGAAAATCAGCGCACGTTAGCATTAGATGATGCGCAATTTCTGTTAAAGCCAGATCAGCAAGGTTGGTGGGTGCAAAGTAGTGGTATCCAGTTTAGTCGCAATCAAGAAGCGCTTGCTCCTATTTTATTTGAAGCGAAATGGCATAAAGATAACAAGACCTTTTGGCTAAAGGATATTAACGCCAACTTTTTAGCTGAGTTAGCACAACTTGCTAAATTCCCTGGACGAGATTTGTTGTATGGTATGAATCCCAATGGTCAACTGAGCGCAGCGAAATTCAGTCTAGGTACTAATAATGCTTTTGCGGCATGGGGGGTCATTGAGGAGATAGCTTTTGAGCCATTTCATGGGATCCCTGGAATTTATGGTACCCGATTAGAGGTGAGTGCGACTGATGAGCAAGTTAGGCTCAATTTAAGTGCTGAACAAACTGAATTACTATCAAAAGAGACTTTCAAAGATAATATTAAGCTCCAGCAGCTCAGTGGTGATGTCTATATTCGCAATCAACAAACGCAAGGCTGGCAAGTTTCCAGTCCCAACTTTTGGCTTAGTAATCAAGACGTAGCGTTAGCCACAGAATTTTCCTTGCAGTTATCAGATGACCCTCGGCTTGATTTATATGCGGAGCTACTCGGTGGGCGTGGTGAAATCGCTTCACAGTACTTTCCTGTCAGTATTATGCGTAAAAGCTTAGTCGATTATTTAGAAGCAGGGATCCAAGGTGGTCAGCACTTGCAGACTCAAGTCTTACTGAGTGGGGCGCTTTCACAATTTCCATTCGCTGATAAGCAAGGTCAGTTTGAAGTTAAATCACGTTTGAATGAGGTTACCTTTGGTTTTGCCCCGGATTGGCCTAGCGTTACTTCAGGTGATGTCACATTACACTTCGAAAACGAAAGAATGGATATCTACGCACACCGTGGGGAACTTGTTAATCAAAGTATTGATGAGGGTGTCATTGTTAGTATTGCGGATTTAAATCACGCTGATGTGCTGACCGTTGATATTAATCACACCACAGAAGCGAGCACGTTACAGCCTTTCTTTGCGGCAACACCGCTCGCAGATCCGCTCGCGAATATATTAGATATTGTTCAAGGTAAAGGTGATGCAAAAGGGGATGTGCAATTGGCCGTCGACCTGCACTCAGGTGCCGTACATGCTAAAGGTGACATCTACCTAGACAACAATCCTATTTTTTTGGCAAAGCCTGGGATGCAATTACAGCAAGTGAAAGGTGTGGTTAGCTTCGATGATGACACTATCAAAGTGAATAATTTGTCTGCTAAGTGGCTGGACATGCCCCTTTCGTTAGACTTATCAGGAAGCGGAGATAAGCAAAATTATCAAGTAACGACCAAGGTAAGCCTTGAGGCTGGAATAGAACAACTGCAACCGCATGCTAATGGAATTATTGACGGCTACTTTGAAGGCAATAGCGTGCTGAGCACTGAGCTTATGCTTAATTTTGCCGATGCTGGATTTAACTATAAAGCCAAATTTGCGAGTGATTTACGGGGGATTGCAAGTCACTTACCCGATCAATTCGGCAAACCTGCTGATCAAGCTAAACTGCTAAGCGGCACTGTATTAGGGGATGATATTTCGAATCTTGTGACGGCAAGCCTAGATAATCAATTGTATTTTAATGGCATCATTGAAAATGGATCCGGTGCGATGCGTAATGCACACCTGATAATTGGCAGTAAAGATGAAGGCTTAAATGCATCCGGTTTTGATATCACAATCAAACAACAAGAAGTCGAGCTGTTGCCTTGGTTACCACTGATCAACCGTATTATCAAAGCGCCAAGTTCAGGTTCCGACCCTGCATTTCTACCAGCGCTGAATCAGGTAAATGGCTCTTTCTCAAAAGTAACATTCTCAGAGATCCCTTTCCATGATGTTGACTTTACTATGGCTGCGATTGACGGCGCGATGCAGCTTAAAATCAATAGTAAAGAAATGCGCTCACAAGTGGCTATTCCAGCATCAAACTCAAGCCGTCCTATTCACATTAATAGTGATTATCTACGTCTAAATTTACCTAAGTCAGAGCCGCAAGCGCAAGAGACAGTGGAAAGAGACATTCACTCGTTAGATTGGTTGTTGAGCTTACCTGCAACCGAATTTGTGTGTAGTGACTGTAAAGTAGGTGAATATCAGTTAGATCAGGTCAATATGTCGTTGTTTGGAGATGGTAATAGACTCAATATCTCAGAGTTAGTGATTGACAAAAAAGATCATAAACTCAATGCCAGTGGTCGCTTTGAGCAAGGTAAAACGACGCTAAGCGGCGCGTTAAACAGCGATGATTTCGGTGAACTAACGGATGAGTTTGATATTACTTCAACTATTAAAGACTCCCGAGCCAACATTGATTTTTCCCTCAATTGGCAAGGCGCACCATACGAAATGGATTTACCTAGCCTAGGAGGCGAGTTGACTTGGCGCTTAGGTGAGGGTCATTTGGCAGAAATAAGTGATAAAGGTGCACGTGTCTTTTCGCTACTGAGTTTGGACTCTTTGATCAGAAAGCTACGCTTGGACTTTAGAGATGTGTTTTCTAAAGGCTTTTTCTATAACAGTATGAGTGGTTCGGTACAACTAACGAATGGTATTGCGATCACTGAAGATTCAAAGCTCGATGGCGTGCCAGCTGATCTAACGATACGTGGCTATGCCAACCTCAATACTCACGAAATCAATTATGATTTGGCCGTTGCACCACAAGTCACGTCGAGTTTACCTGTGATCATGGCATGGGCGGTGAATCCGGTGACGGGGTTAGCAGCACTGGCATTAGATAAGGTTATCCACTCCGCGCGAGTGATCTCTGAGATTAATTTTAAAATCACCGGAACGATGCAAGAGCCGGTGGTTACCGAGGTTGATCGTAAGAGTAAAGAAATTGAGTTACCGAAACCGGTTGTGCCCCCTAGTGAGGAAGTTATGCCAGATGGAGCTGATGAGAATATAAGTAAAGAAGCACCAGCTTTGAATTCAGAATCACAACCAAGTGCTACACTTAAGCAAAGTGAGCAACCTCTTGTGTCACAAAATAAGGAAAGTGGTAATGGCTAAGGTGATTGCATTGCCAATGAGCTCGGCTAAAGCACCCCAAACAAATATAGATTACCTTAAAAACCAGCTGGCTAAGTTAGTGGTTGAAGAGCCAACCTTAGTCTGCTTACCTGAAACTTGGCTGGCGTTTTGCGACAATGCTCAACAGACTTGGGAATACGCGCAGCATAATGAAGCACTGCTCGAAGAGCTCTCAGCGCTTTGTCAACACCATAACATTTGGTTGGCAGCAGGTACCATCGCGATACCAAGTCAGAACGATAAATATCTAGCTGCAAGTTACTTATTTGATTCTAGTGGCGAAATCGTAGCACGCTATAATAAGATCCATCTGTTTGACGCCGATGTGAGTGACAAAACTAAACAATACCGAGAATCTGAGCGAACAGAGCCTGGGAAGGATGTCGTGGTAGTGGATAGTCCATTTGGCAGAATTGGATTAAGCGTGTGCTATGATCTGCGCTTTCCCGGTTTGTTCCAAATGATGAGAGCGAAGGGAGCTGAGCTATTTTTAGTCCCGAGTGCTTTTACCTGTGCAACGGGCAAGGCACACTGGCAGCCATTATTACAGGCGAGGGCGATAGAAAACCAATGCTATGTTGTTGCAGCCGCGCAAGTAGGTTGTCATGAAAATGGCCGAGAAACCTATGGACACAGTTTAATTGTATCGCCTTGGGGTGAAGTCTTAATTGACTCTGGTGCGAGTTTAGAACCCATTTCACAGCAGCTAGATAGCGCGTTTCTTGATTCGATCCGGCAAAAAATGCCGGTTGCGGATCATAACCGATTTAAAAGTGAGTTTTTATGAGTAATGTAGAGCAGAATTTACTGACCAATAGCCAGCTGACACGTGAGCAATTATCACAAACTCTCGAGTATATTCATCAGCACAAAGTAAATTATGCCGATCTGTACTTTCAATCAAGCTACCATGAAACTTGGGTGCTGGAAGACGGCATAGTCAAAGACGGCAGCTACAACATCGAACGTGGTGTTGGTGTGCGTGCAGTGAGTGGTGAGAAGACTGGCTTTAGTTATTCTGATGCCATCAATATTGAAGCGTTAACCAAAGCAGCAGAAGCTGCGCGTAGCATTGCGCAAGCTGGCGAAAGCAGTAAAGTCCAAGTATTTAGCGATGTAAAAGCACCCATTCAATTTCAACCAGCACAGCCAATTACCAGCATGAGTGATGCGGATAAAGTGGCTTTACTAAGAGAGATTGAACAGTGTATTCGCGATTTAGCGCCTGAGGCGCAGCAAGTGGTAAGTTCACTGTCTGCGGTATATGAAGAAGTGTTAATTGCCGCAAGCGACGGCACATTTGCAACCGACATTCGCCCGTTAATACGTTTAAATTGCTCGGTACTGCTTGAGAAAAATGGTCGCAGAGAGCGTGGCAGTGCCGGTGGGGGGGCGCGTTTAGATTATGGTTACTTTAAAGAGTTAGTAGACGGTGCACCGAGATGGGTGCAGTTTGCCAAAGAAGCTGTACGCCAAGCACGCGTGAATCTTGACGCCATTGATGCTCCGGCAGGTGCGATGCCTGTGGTGCTCGGTTCAGGTTGGCCGGGGGTTTTGTTACACGAAGCAGTTGGACATGGCCTAGAAGGTGATTTTAACCGTAAAGGTGCCTCTGCATTCAGTGGCAAAATAGGTGAACAAGTCGCTTCGAGTCTTTGTACTGTGGTGGATGATGGCACGATAGCCGACCGTCGTGGCTCTTTGAATGTGGATGATGAAGGTACGCCAGCGGCATACAACGTACTGATTGAAAATGGTATTTTGAAAGGCTATATGCAAGACAAGCAAAACGCAAGCTTAATGGGCGTGGCGCCTACAGGTAATGCGCGTCGTGAGTCTTATGCCCATTTACCGATGCCGAGAATGACAAATACCTACATGCTTGCGGGTGAGCACAGTCAAGAAGAGATCATTCGTAGTGTAGATAAAGGGATTTTTGCTAGTAACTTTGGCGGTGGTCAAGTGGATATTACCTCCGGCAAATTTGTATTCTCAGCGTCTGAAGCCTACTTAATAGAAAATGGTAAGATAACCCAACCAATTAAAGGCGCAACGCTGATTGGCAATGGCCCAGAGGTGATGAAAAAGGTCTCTATGGTAGGCAATGACCTTGCACTTGATAGAGGCGTTGGAGTATGTGGTAAAGATGGTCAAAGCGTCCCTGTGGGAGTCGGCCAACCGAGTTTGAAGATTGACGAAATTACTGTCGGTGGTACAGCGTAATACTACCTACGATAACTAGGGCCTGTTGATCTTTGCTGTTTGATTTTTGTTCTCCTGAGTGTGTTTTGGTCGCGACGCTCGACTTGCCGCCTAGTAATCTAGGCAAAAGTTGAGCAACAATGAACAAAGCGCACTCAGGTGAACCCAAAGGGCAGCGCTTGATTAGTATTTCTACTGTGTTCTCGCCTGACTCACATAGAATAACTATGCTACGCAGGCTCTGCCTTGTACAAATACCAATCAAACTGCTGCAAAAACAAACTTGAAAGGTAAACAGGCCCTAATCATAAGCAAAAAGGCGCATCAGCGCCTTTTTATGTTGTATCAGAGCCACAACACTGCGTTACGGCATAATTGCTTCTTTTAAATACTGAAACAGCTCTTTGTAGGCTTTGCCTGGCTTCTCAGCTTTTACTTCTTTACTTGCTTGGCGCGCCATCTGGCGCATTTTTTGACGCTCAAGTTCAGGATACTTATCCAATAGCTCATTAATCTTGCTATCTCCTTTGGCAATCACTTCATCGCGAATAAGCTCAATCTTGTTCAGCAATACGTCTGCTTTATTGTTCTTATTTAGCATCAAATCCATCGCAGCCTGAATATCTTCGACATTTGGAGTACTACGCAATGTCTTCGCAATGTAGTTCATATGACGACGGTAAGCATCTGTTTTAGCACGTATCCTATCCGCAACAGTCATGGCCTCTTTAAGCTCGTCCGTTAGAGGTAACTTCTCACGCTGCTTCTTGGCAAGCCCTGCAATTTCACAGCCTAGTTCATGCAACTCTAGCGCCTCGCGCTTAAGCTCGCTTTTTGAAACGTAAATAATCTCTTCTTCGGTCGTTTGCTCGTGTTTAGCCATTGGTCTTGTCTATACTAGTAAATATTAAGGTCTCTAACATTAGAGTATACCACAATTGATCACTACAATAGTTAGTAGCTGTGATAGCATATTAACTAATATGTTTTAGTTAGACGAGCGAGCGGATAAGGTATCTATGACTCAACCTCAACAACACCCAATATATAATCAAATTGATGATGTGAAAAATGCAGTTGCCGATGTGTTAGCGCATGCTAAAAAACTAGGTGCAACCTCGGCAGAAGCGGCGATGTCTAGCACCTCTGGTCTGTCTGTAAGTACACGAATGGGAGAGGTTGAAACCATTGAGTTTAATCAAGACGGTGGTCTTGGTATCAGCGTTTATGTGGGTAACCATAAAGGCTCAGCATCAACAGCGGATCTGAGTCCTGAAGCTCTGCGCTCTGTGGTTGAAAAAGCCATAGATATCGCTCGATTTACCTCGGATGATCCCTGTAATGGTGTGGCGGATAAAGCCTTGCTAGAGATGTCACCAACAGATTTAGATCTTTTCCATCCTTGGCAAGTTTCTCCCGATGAAGCCATTGAGCAATGTATAGCTGCTGAAAAAGCAGCGTTAGAATTCGATCCTCGAATCGTGAATTCTGATGGCGCGAGCTTATCGAGCCACCAAGGGATCCGTGTATATGGCAATAGCCATGGCTTAATTGCAGGGTTCCCACGTACCAGACACAGCCTGAGTACTATGGTGATTGGTAAAGAAGGTGAGCAAATGCAACGGGACTCTGCATATACGTTATCTCGCGTGCACTCGGAGCTAAAATCCCCTGAAGAAGTTGGTTTAGAAGCGGCGCAATCAACGCTGGCAAAATTAGGCAGTCGTAAGGTATCAACGCGTAAAGTGCCAGTTATCTTTCGAGCGGATATTGCTAACAGCTTATTTGGACACTTAGTATCAGGTATCGGTGGTGGTGCGCTATATCGCAAGTCTAGCTTCTTATTGGATTCTTTAGACACACAGATTTTTAATCGCTGCGTAAACATTGAAGAGAAGCCACATTTACTAAGAGGACTTGCTTCGAGTCCTTTTGATAGTGAAGGTGTAAAAACCATCGACCGAGAAATTATCACAGATGGCGTGCTTAATACTTACTTATTGGCAAGCTATGCCGCACGTAGAATGAATATGCAAGCGACAGGTCACGCAGGTGGGATCCATAACTGGTTAGTAAAACCAACACACGACGATTTAACTAGCCTACTTGCGTCGATGGGCACCGGTTTGTTAGTCACTGAACTTATGGGGCAAGGTGTTAATACGGTAACTGGTGATTACTCAAGGGGCGCTGCTGGTTTTTGGGTTGAAAATGGAGAACTTCAATATCCTGTAAGTGAAATTACGATTGCTGGTAATTTAAAAGATATGTTTATGGGGATTGAAGGGATTGGCGGTGATATTGAATGTCGAGGCGCAGTACAAACCGGCTCAATATTACTCAATACTATGCAAATAGCGGGCGAATAACTCTCCCTCCTCAGTTCAAGAAATGCTGGTTTTGACCAGCATTTCCCGCTATGTAGACTATGTTACTGCTACACTAATAACCAAGTGGCGGTGCCAAGGAATGCAAAGATCCCGACAATATCAGTAACCGTTGTTAGTACCACACTACCAGCTAGCGCTGGATCGATATTCATTTTCTTTAACATAATTGGAATACTGGCTCCCGCGATACCTGCAGCGACTAAGTTCATAAACATCGCGAAGGCAATTACAGCACCGAGTGTAAAATCCCACTGCCATATAGCAATAACCCCTGCGATCAAGACAGACCACAGCACGCCATTTAAGGCACCTATCGCCAGCTCTTTACCCATTAAAAACTTTTGGTTAGTCTGGTTAATATGACCAAGGGCAATACCACGGATCACTAAGGTTAGCGTTTGGCTACCGGCAACGCCACCCATACTTGGTACTATGCCATTTAACACCGCGAGAATAGGTAAAATATCCAGAGTACCTTCGAAGAAGCTTGCAACAAACGCTGCCATTAAGGCGGTTAACAGGTTAATCCCAAGCCAAATAGAGCGGCGCTGGCTACTTTTTAGAACTGGCGCAAAGGTGTCTTCTTCATCTTCAAGACCTGCCATACTTAACAAGCTGTGCTCAGCATCTTCACGGATGACGTCAACAACGTCATCAATGGTGACACGACCAAGCAAATGGGCGTTATCGTCAACTACAGGAGCTGAGATCCAGTTATGACGCTCAAAAAGCTGCGCCACTTCAGATTCATCCATGGAGATAGGGATCGTTTCCTTATCTTCATCCATCAAGTCTCGAACCATACTGTCAGGAGACTTAGTTAATAAGGTATTGACTGGCAGCGTACCTAAAAAGCAGTTGTCTTTATCAACTACATACAACTCGTCCGTACCGTCTGGCAATTCGCCTTTAAGACGTAGATATCTAAATACAACTTCTAAGGTAACATCGGGTCGAATAGTGACCGTGTCGGTGCTCATTAGCGCACCGGCCGAGTGCTCCTTGTAGGACAATGCTTGTGTCGCACGTTCTCTATCTTGGCTATCCATCGCACCAATAACATCTTGGTAGACGGTATCAGGCAGGCTTCTCAGGACATCACCAAGGTCATCGTCGTCCATGTCTTCTGTAGCGGCAGCAATTAGCTCCGGCTCCATCTGGGCGATGATCCCAAGTCTTACGTCCTCTGACAGTTCCTCTAAAACATCCCCTTGGATATCTGGGTCAACGAGCTGCCACAGCATAGAGCGAACTTTATGAGGAGATGATTCTAAAAGCAGTGCTGTATCACAAGGAGCTGTTTCTGCGAGCATACGCCTAACTTGAACAAACTGACCACTGTTTAAGGCTTTAGTTACCTTTTGGAGTTGTTCCAGTGTGTAGTCTTGTTCAAATACTTCAGGCATAGGCATCCTTTTTGATAATAATGTTGGCTAACGTGATGAAGTTAACCCAATTCATTTACTTTATCGCAGAAATCAATTTCTTAATTTGAATTTTATTCGTGTTGTTTCTGCTGGTGGGTTGCTATCGTTAATACACGTTAAAGGTGTACGCAACGATAAAATAGGATTTTCTCGGCAACTCGCTTTACTGCACGAAAGAAACCTAAATTGGTATTACAGTGTAACTCAGTTTATTGGGAACTACCAAGGTTTACGCTTAATTATGAGAGACTTATTATACCAATTCGCTTAATTAAGTGATCTATTTTGAGGCGAGAAAATCTTGTCGATAACACGGCGAAAATTTTGCTATTTAACCTGAGGTTTGGATAAGGAATGTTCCAACTCATTGTTGCTAAAGCACAACTTAGTTTTTTCCTTGTTTAGCCAGCAAGTTTTAGGGAAAACAAGGCGAATTTACGCACCAATAGCTGGCTATTGGAAGTGAATTCAACGCAGTTAGCGCTAAAACTGGCTGCTAGAAAGGCATTAATTATCCGCAGCTCAGGTTATTTAGTTGTTCTAAATGAAAAATTTTTAACACAGTCAGCGTCAGATTTGCTCCTTCAAATTGAGCAAGTATTAAGACTAATTGGTATTATACCAGTCTGGTTACGGAGGGGGAGATTAGCAGGGAATAAATGAATCGGGCCTTAGTGCTATCTGGGCGCTAGTAACCCAAGTTACTCGGATTCATTAAATTTATTTTCTATTAGTCCACCAATGGCGTCTAGTGCATACTGAGCATCGGGACCTTCACAAACCACTCGTACTTCTTTTCCTTGGCTGCTTTCAAGTAACAACAGCGCTAGTACGCTGTCAGCAGCAGCACTTTTGTCTCCTTGATATAAGGTCACTTCGGCATCAAATTGGGTCGCTAATTGCGCAAGAACCGTCGCTGCTCGAGCGTGCAGGCCGAGCTTGTTCTGGATTAAAAACGTATCTTCTAACATTTAACCCTCTTGCTCACGGTGGCGAATTTTGACGTTGGGATGGGTTTTTGCAAATCGCTCGCCAATGGTTTGCGCTAAGTATACCGAGCGATGTTGTCCACCAGTACATCCTATTGCGATCGTTAGATAACTGCGATTATTACGCTCTAAGTGTGGTAACCAAGTTTGTACAAAGGTTTGGATCTGCCAAGTAAACTTTTGCACGATGCTGTGACTCGACAAATAGTCTTTGACTGGCTGATCTAGGCCAGTTAGCGGCTTAAGCTCAGGCTCCCAATGTGGGTTGGGCAAAAAGCGCGCATCAAAAACGTAATCCGCTTGTTTTGGGATGCCGTGTTTAAAGCCGAAAGATTCAAAGGTAATAATGAGTTGTTTGTCTTTCTTACCTAAGATTTTTTCGCGGATATCTTCCGCAAGTTGATGAACGCTCAGGCCTGTAGTATCAATGAGAAAATCAGCGCGTGTGATCAACACGTCTAACAATTCCCGTTCTTTCTTTATCGCAACATCTAATGGAAGATTATGTAGTGAAAGAGGGTGCAAACGGCGTGTTTCTGAGAAGCGTTTTATCAGGGTTTGATCGTCACTGTCTAAATAAAACAGGGTAGGTTTGGCGAAACCAGGCAAGTATTCAAGAATGTCATTAAACTCGTCCTGTTCTTTAGGCAAGTTTCTAACATCAATACTGACTGCAATTTTATTATAATTGTCGGAAACGCTGCGGACTAAAGACGGCAGTAAATTGACTGGAATGTTATCTACACAATAGTAGCCTAAGTCTTCCAATACTCGAAGCGCTACAGATTTACCAGAGCCTGAGCGGCCACTGATAATGATAAGCTCGAGTCCTTTTTCTTCATCACTCATCAAGTTCACCTTGGATCACTGCATATAACTCGTCATCACTTTTTGCTTGCCTAAGCATTTTGCAAAAAGACTTGTCTTTGAGTGTATCAGCAATCGCCGCTAAGGTCTTCAGGTGCTGTTGATTATCACCTTCGGGTACGATGAACGCGACAAAAATATCGACAGGCTGCTTATCTATGGCTTCAAACTGGATCCCTTGCTCGCTAACAAGCACCATTGCAAGGATTTTATCCAAACCTTCAAGTCTACCATGAGGAATGGCAATACCTTTACCGATCCCTGTGCTGCCTAATTTCTCTCGCGCCATTAAAGCGTCTAAGATAGCATGCTGACTGGTATTTGGAATTTGGCTATGAGCCAGTTCGCTGATGTATTCTAAAATACGTTTTTTGCTATTAAAAAGGACCGCAGCTTTACTGCAGTCCTTGTTCACCAATTCACTTAATTTCATCTTAGTGTCGAGTGAGCTTCTCTTTGTGTTTAATAACTTGACGATCTAGCTTGTCGATAAGGCCATCAATTGCGGCATACATATCTTGATGCTCTGTTGATGCAAATAGCTCGCCGCCGTTTACGTGTAATGTTGCTTCTGCTTTTTGTACTAGCTTCTCGACATCAAGGATCACATGCACGTTATTGATATGATCAAAGTGCCTTTCTAGCTTCGCAAACTTGTTGGTGACATAGTCTCTTAATGAGTCAGTAATTTCTACATGGCGACCAGTTAGATTTAGTTGCATAAGCATTTTTCCTTCTTGGTTTTTACGTCTTATATCAAGCTTTTACGCTGATTTGACGGTGGAATGGCTAGGGATTCACGATATTTTGCAATCGTACGTCTCGCTACCTTAATTCCTTGCTCAGCTAAGATATCTGCAATTTTGCTGTCACTCAATGGTTTCGCGGTATTTTCTGCAGCTATCAGCTTTTTGATAAGTGCTCTAATTGCTGTAGAAGAGCACTCACCTCCATTTTCTGTACTTACATGGCTAGAGAAGAAGTACTTCAGCTCAAATATTCCCCGAGGTGTATGCATGTATTTTTGTGTTGTCACACGGGAAATTGTGGACTCATGCATCTCAACCATTTCAGCAACATCATTTAGCACCATAGGGCGCATTGCTTCGGGGCCATGTTCAAAGAATGCCTGTTGTTGTTGCACAATGCAATTGGTAACTTTTAATAAAGTATCATTTCGGCTTTCTAAGCTTTTAATAAACCACTTCGCTTCTTGTAAATGTGAGCGAATAAACTGACTATCTGTACTGGATTTCGCTGTTCTAGACATCGCAGCATAATGGTCGTTTACTTTTATTTTAGGCATAGCATCAGGATTTAGCTCTACGACCCAACGACCTTTTACTTTTTTCACCGATACGTCAGGGATCACATATTCAGGCTCTTCATGAATAATGCTTGCCGCTGGTTTTGGGTTAAGACTATGAATTAACGTCATGACCTCTTTGAGATCGGCTTCTTTAAGGCGTGTTTTCTTAGTCAAAGTTCGATAGTCACGGCTGGCAAGCAAGTCGATATGCTCTGTCAGGATCATTTTCGTTTCGGCAATCCATGGCGTATCTGGGGCGAATTGATTTAGCTGAATACACAAGCATTCTTGTAAACTACGCGCTGCGATACCGACAGGATCGAAAAGCTGAATACGTTTGAGCACGGCTTCGACTTCATCCAGCTCAATAGGCTCTTCGCTACTCTCATCATTAATGCTTTCTAAAATGTCTTCGCAAGACAGTGTTAAAATGCCTGACAGGTCGACCGCTTCAATAATCGCAATCGCAATCGCTCTATCTGTTGGACTAAATGGTGTCAGCTCAAGTTGCCACATGAGATAGTCGTGGAGAGATTCAGAGGTTTCCCCTTGATAAACATTATCGTCATCGGGAAGTGGGCCTGAGCTTGCAGCGGGCGCTGCACTCATATACTCGTCCCAAGTGACATCCATGGCGAGGTCATCGCTCACCGTGTCTTTGCTCATGGCTGTATCTGAGTCTATCTCATAGTCACTAACCTGCACTTCATCGCTTGAATCTTGATTGTCGTCAGCACTGCTCTTTTCTTGACTGTGTTGGTCAGTGTTTTCGCCGTCAGTATTATCACCTTCTTCCACTTCCAACAATGGATTGCTGTCTAATGCTTCTTGTATTTCTTGTTGCAGATCCAATGTACTAAGCTGCAGCAAGCGAATGGCTTGTTGCAGTTGTGGAGTCATTGTAAGTTGCTGCCCCATGCGCAGCTGTAATGATTGCCTCATGTATCTCTAACAATCCTTTTTAACAGTTATTAATACTACGTCTTAACTATAGCTTGAATTGTTCGCCTAGGTAGACATCTCTTACGGTTTGATCTGCCAAAACATGTTCTGGCGTGCCTGCAGCGATTAACTCACCATGTGAAACGATGTAGGCTTTTTCACATACGTCCAGTGTTTCTCTAACGTTATGATCGGTGATTAGCACACCGATACCGCGGTTTTTTAGGTGCTCTATGATTGTCTTTATATCTAACACCGAAATAGGATCAACACCAGCAAAAGGTTCATCTAACAGGATAAACTTAGGGTTAGCGGCTAAAGCGCGAGCAATTTCTACGCGTCTTCTTTCGCCTCCCGACAATGCCATGCCCTGTGAGTCGCGAATGTGTTGGATATTAAACTCATCCAGTAACTCGTTTAGTTCAGCTTCTCTTTCAACTTTAGATAAGTCTTTTCGAGTTTCTAAAATCGCCATCAAATTTTGATAGACCGTGAGTTTTCTAAAGATCGAAGACTCTTGCGGTAGATAACCAATACCAAGTCGCGCGCGGCTGTGCATTGGTAGCAAAGTGATATCTTCGTCATCAATCTGAATAAAACCTTTGTCGCTTGGTACTAACCCTACAATCATATAAAAGGTCGTGGTTTTACCTGCGCCATTCGGGCCCAATAAGCCTACAATGCTGCCAGCTTGAACACTTAAGCCAACATTTTTGACGACCTGGCGGCCTTTATAACTCTTTGCTAGACCAGTTGCTTTGAGCTCGCTCATTAATTGTTACCTTCTTCCTGCGCTTTTTTATCTTTTGCGTCTTTTTTGTCATCAACAGGAACAAGGATGGTTCTTACACGGGAATCTTCTTGGTCTGAGCGCTCAGCACTGATCAGTTGCTTTTCAATGTCATAGGTGATGACCTGAGCATTGATTTTTTGCCCAGTTTGATTGATTTCCGCATCGCCAGAAATGACTAAGGTGCCTTTCGCAACGTCGTAGCGAATTTCGTTTGCTTTGGCTTCTAGCAAATTACCATCAGGTTGACGTTCGCTGAAAATAGCTGGGCTGCCAGTTGCAACAAGCAGTTGCTTGTTAGTACCAAGCTCCGCGCGGCGATGGACTTCTAGGCGATCGGCATTTATTTTTCTGTTGCCATGAATAATAACAACATTCTGTTCAAAAATACCGATGTTGCTTTGCAGTTGAGCTTGCTGACGGCCAGCATCAATAATGACTTCATTTTGTTCTGCAGCAATTACTAGAGTAGAACTTGCAAGCAAGCCGATGAAAACTAGTTTGTTAATGATTTTACTGGTCATAATAAATTGTCTTTGTGTGGTTGATGAGTTCGATCACTTGCTTTTGTAGATCCGCATGCAGTCCTTTACCCGTGATCCTAAGACTAGGACCCGTGATAACGACAGGGTGTTCCGACTTCATCAATTTTTGCTTAATTTCAACTCTTACATTATCGGCATTGATATCGGTGATCATGGCGTTAGGCGTTAAATTCTTTGCCAGCACATTGCCCTCTAATATCAAGGTATTGTTTTCGTACAGTGTTGCTTCTAATGCACTTATTTGCCAATTTTGCTCACCGTTATATAAGGTGAAAATAGGCTTTTCAAAGTGACTAAAGCCAAGATCTTGATACAACTCCATCTTATCAGCAGTTACCTGATAGTTTAATAAGCCATTTTCACTATAGGTCGTTTGCTGAAGTGTGGTTGCAACATAATCGGGCTTAGCTAACGGTTCATCTTCTTTTGCTGAGTCCGCCTCTGATGGATTAAACATGGGCGACCACATCCATACCATTATTGAAGCGAAAACAATGAGTAAGATGACACGCAATACGGTCATGTACTTGATCCTTTGGAAGTCAATAAGTGATTTTGGCTGAGCATTAGAAGATCAGTCAGTTCTCTCACAGCACCAAAACCACCAGGCATCAAAGTGGTGTAGTGGGCGATACGTTTGACAAGAGGATGTGCATCATTGACGGCAACGGCAAAACCGACCTGTTCCATTACGGGTAGGTCTGGACCATCATCGCCAATATATGCAATTTCGTCATCACTAAGGTTGAGCTTAGTCTTCAATTCATCATATGCCACTAACTTGTTTTCTTGGCCTTGGTAAATATAAGTTACATTTAAACTAGTCATGCGTTGCTGAACTATTTGTGAATGTCTACCTGTGATAACGGCGACTTCGATACCACTATCAATCAAGGCTTTAATACCAAACCCGTCTTTGGTATTAAATGCTTTCAGTTCTTCACCATTGTTACCAAGGTATATACGTCCATCTGAGAATACGCCATCAATATCGCAAATCAATAATTTGATTTGTTTTGCTTTTTCCCAAGCTTCAGTTGAAATCGTCTGATATAAATCTTCAAATTGCATTACAGCACCCCCGCTCTAAGTAAATCTTGCGTATTCAAGGCGCCAACCGGTATGTTGTTTTTGTTTACCACAATCAAGCCATTAATTCGTTTGGTTTCCATGATATTGAGTACCTCTGCTGCGAGCATATCGGCGCGTGCCGTCGTACTTTTAGCCGTCATAACTTGCGTGATTGGGGTGGTGTGAATATCGATCTTTTGTTCGATAATACGGCGCAAGTCGCCATCGGTAAAAATACCTTGCAATTGCGAGCTTTCATCTACGATTGCCGTCATACCTAAACTTTTAGCTGACATTTCAAATAAAGCTTCTTTAACTGTGCAATGACTTTTAACCATAGGGATTGCATCCCCTTGATGCATGACATCAGCAACGGTTAGTAGTAGACGTCTTCCTAAACTACCACCTGGATGGGAAAGTGCAAAATCATCAGCCGTAAAGCCTCTGGCTTCAAGTAGCGCAACCGCGAGTGCATCGCCCATCACTAGCGTAGCTGTGGTGCTCGCCGTGGGTGCAAGTCCTAATGGGCAGGCTTCTTTTGATACCTTAACACAAAGGTGAACCGTCGCATTACGAGCCATTGTCGAGCTCGGGTTGCCTGTCATAGAAATAACGGGGGCCCCTAAGCGCTTTATCACAGGCAGGATTGAGATCACCTCTTGGGTTTCCCCTGAGTTGGAGATCATCAAAACCACATCATCTTTGGTGATCATACCCAAGTCGCCGTGACTTGCTTCTCCTGGATGAACAAAAAATGCGGGGCTGCCAGTACTTGCGAGTGTCGCTGCGATTTTGTTTCCGATGTGGCCGGACTTACCCATGCCAATCACGATGATGCGACCTTGGCAGCCAAACATAATTTCACAGGCTTTTACAAATTGTTGATCAACAAACTGTTGCACTTCTTCTATTGCTGCAAGTTCAGTAGCAAAAACTTGATTTGCAGAATCAATAAATGGGTTCGTTGTCACAAGGCTTCCTTAAATGATGTAGTAAATATAACCGACGAAGCTTGCGACAAGTATGCCACCTTCCAAGCGGTTGATGCGGCGCTGACCTGTTAGGCTGAGGCTCATTAGGATAAGCAGCAGTGTCGCGCCAAGCATAATAAAGATATCACGTGACGCAATATTGGCGTCGAGGACAGATGGGTTAATAATCCCAGCAATCGATAGCACTGCCAATATATTAAAGATATTCGAGCCAATAATATTGCCAAGCGCTAGATCGTCTTCTTTTTTAAGTACGCCAGCAACACATGCCGCAAGCTCGGGTAAACTAGTACCAACGGCGATAATGGTTAATCCTATTAGCAGGTCACTCATGCCAAAATATTTGGCGATGTCAACCGCGGCGCCAACGAGATAGTCCGCGCTAATAGGCAGTAAAATCATACCCACGATTAACCAGAAAACGGCTTTTTGAGTTGGAATATTATTTGGCACTTCTTCACAGGCTTCACTGACAAATGGGTCATCATTATCTCCACCACCACGCTTGGTGATAATGATAAGTGCAAGAAGAAAAGCGGCGAAACCGACTAATAACAAAACACCTTCTACGAAACTAAAGTGGTTATCACTAACGATATACCAAGCTGCCAATGAAACGATGACTAACAGCGGCATTTCGCGGCGCAAAATACCAGAGCCAACGGAGAGTGGCCTTAATAACGCGGTGAGACCCAAAACGAGTAAGATATTGGCGATGTTAGAACCTATGGCATTGCCCACGGCGGTGTCTGTTTTATCTGCAAGAGCGGCTTGCGCAGCAACCATCATTTCTGGTGCTGAAGAACCCATGGCCACGATAGTTAAACCAACAATTAATGTTGGCACACCAAAGTTTCGTGCAAGAGCGGCCGCACCAAAAACAAAGCGGTCAGCACTCCAAACCAGTGCAATAAAGCCAAGAATGAGAATAACAAACGATAAAACCATGAACCTCTAGCCAATAGGATTAAAATTTCGATAGATACTACCAAAAGCGCTCTGGAAAGTATAAGCAAACCGTTACATTTCACTACTTACAAAATTTTACCAAAACGATTTTCCATCTTGTTTGAAAAAAAAGTATCATACTTGGATGAATATAGTCTGGATCTGGAGAGCGACTTGTCGCAGTCAATTGTAGAAATCAAGGATGTAACCTTCTCTCGGGGTGAAAGGATCATCTACAAAAACATGAGCTTTTCTGTACCAAAGGGCAAAATTACCGCAATAATGGGACCGAGTGGCATTGGTAAAACCACCATGCTGCGTTTAATCGGTGGTCAGCTTAAGCCTGATAGCGGTGATATTCTTTTTGCTGGAAACAGTATCCCTAACATGTCACGAGCAGCTTTGTATCAAGCTCGAACGCGCATGAGTATGTTATTTCAAAGCGGTGCTTTGTTTACCGATATGAGCGTGTTCGACAATGTGGCATTTCCTCTACGCGAGCATACCGAATTATCTGAAGAACTAATCCGTTTAGTGGTGCTAATGAAGCTTCAAGCGGTTGGTCTTCGTGGTGCAAAAGATTTAATGCCGGCAGAGCTCTCTGGCGGTATGGCAAGACGCGCGGCTTTAGCACGTTCTATCGCGCTTGATCCTGAATTAATTATGTACGATGAACCGTTTGCAGGTCAGGATCCGATCTCCATGGGGGTTCTAGTTCGCTTGATTAAGTCCCTTAATGAAGTGTTGGGATTATCGTCGCTGATAGTCACTCATGACGTTACTGAAGTGCTGAGCATTGCCGATCACGTTGTTATTATTGCTGAGCAAGGTGTGATTGGTACAGGAACCCCTGAGCAGATGCTTGAACATGAATCGCCATTAGTGCAGCAGTTCTTACAGGGCCTTGCGGATGGGCCTGTGCCATTCCACTTTAAAGCGCCTGATTATCAGCAAGCGCTGTTGCAAGGAGAGTGAGTATGGTCGACTTTTTACAAAAACTAGGCCACAAAACCCTCAGCCGTTTTGCTGCACTTGGCCGTGCCACAACAATGCTTTTTGGTGCGCTATGTAGCTTACCTAATTTCCGAAAAGGCACGCCGCTGTTGATTAAGCAACTTTACATGGTTGGCCATCAATCATTGTTGATTATCATGGTGTCTGGTTTATTTATCGGCATGGTATTGGCATTACAAGGCTATACCGTGTTAGTTGGGTATGGCGCTGAAGATAGCCTTGGACCTTTGGTTGCTTTGAGTTTACTTAGAGAGCTGGGCCCTGTGGTAACCGCACTCTTATTTGCAGGACGTGCAGGCAGTGCGTTAACTGCTGAAATCGGTTTGATGAAGGCTACGGAACAATTATCTAGTTTAGAAATGATGGCGATAGACCCGCTTAAACGCGTGGTTGCTCCTCGTTTCTGGGCCGGTTTTATTAGTATGCCGTTACTCGCATTGATATTCTCTGCGATCGCTATTTTAGGCGCACACTTGGTGGGGGTTGATTGGTTAGGCGTAGATTCAGGTAGCTTCTGGTCAATTATGCAATCGCAAGTGTCGTTTCAACAAGACATCTTAAATGGTCTTATTAAGAGTTTCGTATTTGCACTATTAGTAACTTGGATCGCGCTATACAAAGGCTATGACTGTATTCCTACTTCAGAAGGAATAAGTAAAGCGACGACAGAGACGGTAGTACATTCTTCACTGGCTGTACTTGGCTTTGACTTTGTATTAACAGCGGTTATGTTCTCAAGTTAAAAGGTTTTAAAAATGAATACACGGAAAATAGAAATTTTAGTTGGGTTGTTCGTGGCATTGGGCATTGCTGCATTTGTTATGTTGGCGCTAAAGGTAGCTAATTCAGGCTTAAGCGGCAATGGTGAAACTTACACTTTGCATGCTAAGTTCGAAAATATAGGCTCGTTGAAAATCCGCGCCCCAATTAAGGTGGGTGGGGTTGTGATTGGTCGTGTTGATGGAATTCACATCCATCCACAAGAGTTCGTGCCGGTAGTTTCAATGAGTTTAGATAAAAACTACGAGTGTCAGTTTTCCGATACGTCGTCGGTTTCGATTTTGACTTCGGGCATTTTGGGAGAGCAATACTTAGGTATTTCTCCCGTTATTGCTGCTGAATCTGCGAAGCAAAAATGTCTTGGTCAGGAGGTAACGAGTGAAGATAGCGTTGATCTTGAGTCTCTTTTTGGTGTGGAAACAAAAGCGCTAAAAGACGGTGACATGATCACAGATACAAAATCGGCACTGGTATTAGAAGAGCTAATAGGTCAGTTCCTATTTAATCAAGGGAGCGAGTAAATATGTTAAAAAACATCTATGCGAAATGTCTGACTTTGTTTGTAGCATTGATGGCTACCGCATTGGTTCAGGCGAAAGAAGTAGACTCAAGCGATCCTTATAAAATGGTGGAGCAAGTTGCGGCGCAAACGTTTCAGCGTGTTACGAAAGAGCAAAACATCATTGAAAAAGACAAAGAACACTTACGCGTTATCGTAGAAGAAGAGCTCTTGCCTTACATTGATTACAAATATGCTGCGTATCGTGTATTAGGTTCTTATATTCAAAAGGTTCGCAACATTGAAAGTAAAGAGGAGAAAGCTGCTGCTGTCGAGCATATTAGAGAATTTATTGAGGTATTCAAAAATTACTTGGTAGCGACTTATGCTGGTGTATTTACTCAATATAAAGACCAAAAGGTAGAGTTTGGTGAGCATCGCCCATTTGAGAATGAAGCTGTGGTGGTTGTTAAGACCAAAATTGTAGAGCCAGGTAAGCCTGATATCAAAATCGATTTTAAAGTTAGACGCGGACAAGACGGTGACTGGCGTGCTTTTGACATGATGGCGGAAGGCATTAGTTTACTTGATGCCAAACAATCGGAGCTACATGGTATTTTACGACAGCAGGGTATTGAACATGTGATCCAACTGTTAGATAAGAAGAGCAAGCTTCCGGTGCAATTTAGAGGGGATGATGGTGACGCCTAATATTTCATTCACCGAAAGTAAAGGTGAAATCGTGTTAACTGGTGAACTTACGAGAGCGAGTTTACCAAGCGCACTGAAACAGTCGACCATCGTTCAAGTGTTGAAAAATGCACAATCAACCGTCTATTTTAACCTTTCTGAGGTGACAAGGGTTGACACCGCGGGCTTAGCTTGGTTAATTCACTCTTTAGGTCAATTGAAACAGCGCGACATTCGTCTCGAGCTGAAAAATACGCCTGAGCAACTGCAAAATTTAATGGAGTTGGGACAGGTGACAACCCTATTTGAGTGAGTCTAATGGAAACAAATCAAGTCGAAACTTTATTGAGAGATGCACTATCGCTTGACGAGATCATCGTTAAAGCTAATGGTAGTCACTACGAAGTCATTGCTGTTGGAACGTGTTTTGACGGATTAAGAAGGCTGAAAAGAGAACAGCTGATCTACGGCCCACTGATGGATACTATTAAAGACGGCACTATGCATGCTGTTAGTATTCGTGCATTCACACCTGATGAATGGCAAAAAGAGCGCAAATTTATTCTTCCACAATAACGGAGTGCCGCAATGGATCAGTTTGTTATCCAAGGTGGCACCACTTTAGCCGGTGAAGTCACTATTTCAGGGGCTAAAAACGCAGCCCTACCTATTTTATTCGCCGCTCTGCTTGGCGATGGTAAAAGCCGTTTTTCTAATGTACCGCACTTACGCGATATAGGTACCACAGAAGCCTTATTAAAAACACTGGGCGCTGAAGTTGAGTGGGATGGCGATATCTTAGAAATCAATGGTGCAACGGTAAATAGCGTGCTTGCACCTTATGAGCTCGTTAAGCAGATGCGTGCGTCAGTACTGGCGTTAGGCCCATTAGTCGCAAGATTTGGTCAGGCGCAAGTATCCCTACCGGGAGGCTGTGCTATTGGTGCTCGTCCAGTCGATCTGCATATTTCAGGCCTTGAGAAAATGGGCGCTAAGATCAAAGTTGAGAATGGTTATATTCATGCGGTAACCGAAGGTCGTCTTCGGGGCGCTGAGATCTTTATGGAAACCGTCAGCGTTGGTGCTACTGAAAACTTACTGATGGCTGCAACCCTCGCCGATGGTAAAACTGTGATAGATAATGCTGCGCGAGAGCCTGAAATTATTAACTTAGCTGAATGCTTAGTTGCCATGGGTGCCAAGATCAGCGGTGCAGGTTCGAGCCGAATTGAGATAGAAGGCGTTGAGCGTCTTAATGGTTGTGAGCATAAAATCCTTCCTGATCGCATCGAAACTGGGACCTTTTTGGTTGCTGCGGCAATGGCAAAAGGTGAAGTGCTGTGTAAAAACACGGATTATCATAGCCTTGAACCTGTGCTTGAAAAGCTACGTGCCGCCAATGCTATTGTTGAGGTAAGTGAAGACAGTATTTATGTGGATATGCGTCAACGCGCTTTGAAAGCCGTTAATATTAAAACCATGCCACATCCTGGCTTTCCAACAGACATGCAAGCTCAGTTTACTGCATTAAATGTGGTGGCTGAAGGTAGCGCGACAATCACAGAAACTATCTTTGAAAACCGCTTTATGCATGTGCCAGAGTTACAGCGTATGGGCGCGAATATTCGTTTAGAAGGCAACACTGCAATCTGTGGTGAGACAGAGTCGTTATCTGGTGCACAGGTAATGGCAACCGATTTACGCGCTTCAGCGAGTCTTATCCTAACGGGTATTGTTGCAACAGGCGAAACCATCGTAGATCGCATCTATCACGTTGATAGGGGTTATCAGAAGATAGAAGATAAGCTAAGCCGTTTAGGTGCAAATATAAAACGCCGTAAAACCTGAGCATAATTAAGCAAATTGGTAAAAAACGAAAAGCGTCTTCCGGGACGCTTTTTGCTTAACCTTTTTGCCTAATATAACCCTGTTTCGAGTTCAGCGACTTCCACCGTAATAGTGAGGCGCTGACCACCCCTGAGTACTTCAAACTCGAGTTTAGTACCGGGCGCGGTATTGCCTATCGTCTTCAGTGTCCTTTGCGGATTAGTCACAGGTTCTCCACCTACTTTAACCACAATATCATGCTCTTTCATGCCAGCTTGCCATGCGGGACCTAACGGATCTAATTCGCTCACAGCAAGGCCGACAATTGGTGTGTAGAGATCCGTTACACTTTTACCTGTATTATCAACTGGCGTGCCCCTAAAGCCGAGGTAGCCCCGGATCACTCTGCCATCCATAATAAGTTTATGCATAACGTCCAGTGCAAGATCATAAGGGATCGCAAAAGAGATACCTTGGATATCAATATTCAAACGTGTGCGAAATTGTGCAGAGGTAATGCCAACTAGTGCGCCATTAGAATTGACAACGGCACCACCTGAGTTACCAACATTAATCGCAGCATCCATTTGCAGCAAATTATTGAATTGGCTTTCCGTGAGTGTCTGTTTGCCTGTTGCACTGATAATGCCTTGCGTAATGGTTTGTCCAATGTTCAACGGATTACCAATTGCGAGCACCACATCCCCAACACGTGGTGAGTAGTCGTGATCGATAGGAATGACAGGCAAATTCTCGGCTGGAATTTTTAATAAAGCTAAATCGGTGATGGTGTCATAGCCTATCAGTTGCGTATCGCTATATTGGCGGCCATCAGGAAGAAGTACAATGATTTGGTCGGCATTGTTCACCACATGATAGTTTGTCAGTATGTAACCATCTCGGCTCATAATAACACCAGAGCCAAGCTCTCTAACCGTATTTTGGCGCTGGTATCTTGGCTGATTGCTAAAGCCCTCGGAAAAAATCGTTACGACCGCTGGAGCCGTTTTTTCTACAGCATCAGCAAAACTCATATGATGGGCCTGAATATGTGGGGCCTCAAGTTTTGGCAAGTTATCCCTCAGCTCAGGATTAAACCAAATGATGATAAAAGCAATCCCAAGTCCGGCAAGCAGCGGTGGAAAAATGAATTTAATTAATTTGAACACAAGAGCTTATATTTATCGTTATCTAATACTGCTAATAATGACACAAAAAAAAACACAGCGACAAGTTTCGCTGTGTTTCATTTTTAATATTTGTCGATTTCGTTACTGAATGAGGTAGAAAACCGTCTCGCGATCGCGTTTAATCCCTAGTACGATATTGCCTTTAATACCATTAATTAGTTTAGACATATCTTTAACGCTAGTGACACGTTGGCGATTCACTTGCATGATCACATCGCCTTCTTCAAGGCCAACACGTGCAGCTGGTGAGCGAGGTTCTACTGAGGTAATGACGACACCTTCATTGCCATTGCGCTCGCCACTCTCTAGTACCGCGCCTCGTAGGTTTGGATGTACATCCTCTGCATTCGCCTGTTCTTCTTGCTTACCACCAAGCTCTACGTCGATAAACTTGGTTTTGCCATCACGGTAGACACCAAGTCGTACCTCACGACCTTCACCCATCGTAGCCACTTTACCGTGGAGTTCATTAAAGCTTTCAATGTCGTCGCCGTTGAGGCTGACAATGACATCATTGGCTTTCAGACCCGCTTTGTCCGCTGCTGAATCTTCCACCACGCGCATGACATAAGCACCGCGCTTGACATCAAAGCCTTGTGCTTTAGCAAGACCAGCATCTAAAGTACGACCCAAAATACCCAATGAACCGCGACGAACTTCTCCGTACTCAACAATTTGATCCACTAGGTTTTTCATCATGTTTGATGGAATAGCAAAGCCGATCCCGACATTACCGCCAGACGCGCCTAAAATAGCAGTGTTAATACCAATGAGTTCGCCGTTTAAGTTAACTAGCGCACCACCTGAGTTACCTTGGTTGATTGCCGCATCTGTTTGGATAAAGTCTTCATAGCCTTCGATATTTAAGCCGCTACGGCCTAGTGCACTGATTATTCCTGAGGTGACGGTATGACTTAATCCAAATGGGTTACCAATAGCAACGGAAAAATCACCTACTCTCAACTTGTCTGAATTAGCGAGTTTGATTTCTGTTAGGTCTTCGCCGTCGATTTGTAGCAATGCGATATCAGATTCGGCGTCGCTACCGATTAATTTGGCCTCAAATTCTCTGCCATCCTTTAAAGTGACCAGCATTTCGTCTGCATCATCAATAACGTGATTGTTTGTAACGACATAGCCTTTATCTGCATCGATGATGACACCTGAGCCGAGACCACTAAAAGGGCGCTTTTGGCTACGAGGCTGCGGTTGTCCAAAGAAAAAGTCGAAAGGGTCGACACGGCGACGCACTTCTTTAGCACCTTTTACTTGGATACTAACAACGCCCGGGGCGACCTTTTCGAGCATAGGTGCTAGCGTTGGTAGTTGTTGGCCGTCTACGGCAACAGGAAGTTTGGCCATGCTTTGCTGCGGTAACAGCAATAAGCTAGAAGAAAGTAAAGCGGCCGATAACAAAGATAGTTTAAATTTCATAGTCGTGAAGTACTCCGCTATTAGCGTTAATATAAGTCATAAGGGGCTGCTAACAAGCCCCTAGAATCAATAACTTCTTTTAAAGACTATGGGGTCAACAAAAAGTTTCATCAAGAGGCTTTAATTTGCTCACTTTCTTTTTTTTGACCAGAAAATAACCCAGTTTCACCTTCGGCATAGTCACTCGGTGGAGCTTCAAAACTTGGGTCTTGCTTACGTCTTCTCTCTGGGCGCGCTTGAAGAGAAGCTTGTAGTTGTTCTGTGGTTTCTTTCGAGAAAAAAGGATCCGCAGGATGAGATGGGCGATCCTGTGTCAGTAGTTGGTTGGTTTCTTCCACATGGGTAAGCAGTTGCTGATAGCTATCCTGCATTTTATTTACTAGTTTTTTGGTGCTAGCTAGGTGATCTGATACGTCTTGACGATATTGCTCAAGGTCGTGTTTAGCTTGTTGTGCTTGCACTTCCAGTTCGTCGTGTTTGAACTGCTTTTTCGTTACAAAGCCACCTAAAAAGAATGCAGCAATGGCAACAATGATCAGTAATCCAAGCCAAGTAACGGTAGTCATAGGTTTCTCCCTGTGTGCCTCAACGGCAAATAAAATTAAAACTCTGTTAGAGTTAAATATACGCTGTGAATACAGTCGTGTTAATATAACCTACAAACAAATCGTAAAAAAATATTTAAGTCGATGACGCCTTGGGAAAAATATCAGCAAGATCTACAACGTGATGATTTTCAATATGACAGCGCACAAGAAAATGCTGTAAAGCATTTACAGCGACTGTATGACGACCTTATCAATCAGCCCCCGGTCAAACCAAACTTCTTCTCGCGCTTGTTTGGTAAAGCTGAGCCGCCAAAAGTGAAAGGGTTGTACTTTTGGGGTGGAGTAGGGCGCGGTAAAACTTATCTGGTTGATACCTTTTACGATGCGTTGCCGACGGAGCGTAAAATGCGGGTGCATTTTCACCGCTTTATGCATCGTGTTCACGCAGAGCTGAAAAAGCTTAATGAAGTGAAAAACCCTCTGGAAAGCATCGCTGATACGTTCAAATCTGAAACTGACATTATCTGTTTCGATGAATTTTTCGTTCAAGACATCACTGATGCCATGTTACTGGGTGGATTAATGCAGGCGCTGTTTGCGCGCGGTATCGTGTTAGTGGCCACATCGAATATTGTGCCTGATGATTTGTATAAAAATGGCTTGCAGCGTGCACGATTCTTACCCGCCATTGAATTGGTAAAAGCCAATACTGAGGTAGTTAATGTGGACTCGGGTATTGACTATCGCTTGCGCACGTTGGAACAAGCGGAAATTTTTCACAGCCCACTTGATAAACAAGCGGATGAAAACTTATTCGACTACTTTAACAAACTCTCTCCGGAGCCGGGTAAAGCCGGACAAGCGATTGAGATTGAAGGTCGAATGATCCAAACTCGAATGGTGTCAGATTGTATTGTTATGTTTGATTTCCCTGCGCTATGTGAAACCGCTCGTTCGCAAGTGGATTACATGGAGATCAGTCGCTTATATAACACAGTGATTCTATCTAATGTGAAGCAAATGGGTCAGCAAAACGATGATGCGGCAAGGCGCTTTATTGCGCTCGTCGATGAGTTTTATGAGCGTAATGTGACGCTTATCATCTCGGCTGCAGCGCCTATTACTGAACTTTATACCGAAGGTACACTGAATTTTGAGTTCAAACGCTGCATTAGCCGCTTGCAAGAAATGCAATCCCATGAATATTTAGCAAGAGAGCATTTAGCCTAACGGCAATTACTTTTTTGTTAAGAGGACTGGTTCGGTGTGGGTATTTGTAAACATCCTATTTGAACGAGTCCTTGTCACGCACACGTCGTCATTTCGTTGGATTTTTTGCCTTTTCTATTTTTTTCGAAATTCTTCAGATTTTCTTGTAGAAAAAAGCACCAAGCGCTGGTTTTCACCCAGAAGGCTTGCTATAATCCGCGGCCTGCCACGTTGCGTTCTATTGCCCTCGTCGGCTTAGCCACTGACTTGAGCGGCATAAAAGTCTTAAACTCGAAGGGGTTAAAGCAAATACAAGTAGAGCGGTAGTCCAAGGACTGCCTGTGGTTTTAAAATTGAAAACTTTGGATTTTTATAATGAAAACGTTTGTTGCTAAACCAGAAACTGTAAAACGTGACTGGTACGTAGTTGACGCTGAAGGTAAAACTTTAGGTCGCATCGCTACTGAAATCGCTCGTCGCCTTCGCGGTAAGCACAAAGCTGAGTATACTCCACACGTTGACACTGGTGATTACATCATCGTAATCAACGCTGAGAAAGTTACTGTAACTGGTAACAAAACTCAGGACAAAATGTATTATGCTCACTCTGGTTACCCAGGTGGCCTTAAGTCTATCAACTTTGAGAAACTTCAAGCTAAAAAGCCTGAAATGATCATTGAGAAAGCGGTTAAAGGCATGTTACCTCGCGGTCCTCTAGGTCGTGAAATGTTCCGTAAACTTAAAGTTTACGCTGGTAACGAGCACAACCACGCTGCACAGCAGCCTCAGGTTCTAGACATTTAAGGAGCACTATCATGGCAAATCAATACTACGGTACAGGTCGTCGTAAAAGTTCAAGTGCTCGCGTATTCCTACGCCCAGGCACTGGCAACATCGTAATCAATAAGCGCTCTTTAGAAGAGTTCTTCGGTCGTGAAACTTCTCGCATGGTTGTTCGTCAGCCTCTAGAGCTAGTTGAAATGACAGAAAAGTTTGACCTATACATCACTGTTGCAGGTGGTGGTACAACTGGTCAAGCGGGTGCTATCCGTCACGGTATCACACGTGCACTAATGGAGTTTGACGAGTCTCTACGTCCAGCTCTACGTAAAGCTGGCTTTGTTACTCGCGATGCTCGTAAAGTTGAGCGTAAGAAAGTTGGTCTTAAGAAAGCACGTAAGAAGACACAGTTCTCTAAGCGTTAATTTATTACGTTTCAAGAATTCAAAAACCCAGCTTATGCTGGGTTTTTTGTTTTTAGCTTCTCCTATGTACATCAATCTCTCGTATTTACGAGGTATCTAATTCGTTTTGTCCTACTTATTTGCTCAAAAATATCGCGTCGAGTTAAAAAAGTTCAATAAATATAATAATTAGTGCAATTCGAGCGGTAACTTGGCGGTTTTTTTTGCTACAATTGGCGAAGCAAGTAGAAAGACCTGAGATCCAGTCACGCGATTTGGTGCGTATCCTTAGTCGGGGGGTTGATCTTAGTCAGTATATTGTTGTGTCAGATGCGATATCATAAATACTCGGTTTCATGCTCGAAGTAATCATAGATGATTTTCTGCGGGTTTATTCGGGCATGGATCTGGAATAACCTTGTTTTAATCAAGGTATTTATTTATGATCGCGTCTATTTTGTAATTTCTTAAATTAACCTGCTGTAACTGATGTTCTCAATATAGCAAGTGTTGGGAATCAAGTGGAGATAAGTGGATGAGCAATGCGCCTGTAGACAACAGCCGACGTCGCTTTTTAACTATCGCTACCTCTGTTGTAGGTGGCGTTGGTGCGGTTGGAGCTGCTGTTCCTTTTATTGCGTCCTGGAATCCAAGTGAGCGAGCTAAATCTGCAGGTGCGCCTGTAGAAGTAGATATCAGCAAGCTTGAGTCTGGACAACTTATTCGTGTTGAGTGGCGAGGCAAACCAGTTTGGATTGTTAATCGTACACCAAAAATGCTAGAACAAATGAAGCAACACGAAGACCAACTTCGTGATCCTAACTCTGAAGAGCCACAGCAGTTGGCATCTGCGCAGAACGGTTTCCGTTCTAAGCGACCTGAGCTTTTCGTCGCGGTTGGGATTTGTACTCACTTAGGATGTTCACCATCTTTCCTTAACGGAAGCTTTGGTGAAAAAGTAGAAGGCACTGATAGTGGTTTCTTCTGTCCTTGTCACGGTTCGAAGTTTGATATGGCGGGGCGCGTATTCCAAAACGTACCTGCACCACTAAACTTAGAGATCCCTCCGTATACCTTTATTGACGACACTACCATTTTGGTAGGTGAAGAAGAAGGGGTTGCATAATGTCTGTTAATGTAGATAAAGCAGCAAATACGGGCGTTGTGGGCAAAGTTGTTGATTGGATCGATGCTCGTATTCCGATGACTCGCGTCTGGAATATGCACATTGCTCAATACCCAGCGCCAAAAAACTTTAACTTCTGGTACTTGTTTGGTTCACTCGCCATTCTAGTACTGGTAAACCAGATTGTAACGGGTATCTGGCTAACCATGAACTTTGTACCTTCTGCTGAAGGTGCATTTGCATCAGTAGAATACATCATGCGTGATGTTGAATATGGTTGGTTATTGCGATACCTACACTCTACCGGCGCATCCGCATTCTTTATCGTGGTCTATCTTCACATGTTCCGCGGTATGATCTACGGTTCTTATCAAAAGCCACGTGAATTACTGTGGTTGTTCGGTATGTTTATCTTCCTAGCACTAATGGCTGAAGCTTTCATGGGCTACTTATTGCCATGGGGTCAGATGTCTTTCTGGGGTGCTCAGGTAATCATTTCATTATTCGGTGCAATCCCTGTAATTGGTGATGACCTAACGCTTTGGATCCGTGGTGACTACGTTATTTCTGGTGCAACGCTTAACCGCTTCTTTGCACTACACGTTATTGCACTACCATTAGTACTGGTTATCTTAGTATTCCTTCATATTGTCGCACTGCACGAAGTAGGCTCAAACAACCCTGACGGTGTTGAGATCAAGCGCAAGAAAGGCTCTGTAGCTGAGGAAGATAAACCTAAGTTTAAATTCCATGAATACTACACGGATAAAAAAGATATTGTGGATGCAATTCCATTCCACCCTTACTACACAGTAAAAGATGTCTTAGGTGTTGCTGGCTTCTTAATTTTCTTCTGCGCAATTGTGTTCTTTGCACCAGAAATGAATGGTTTCTTCCTTGAAGCGCCAAACTTTGAAGCTGCAAACCCGCTAAAAACGCCAGAGCACATTTTCCCAGTTTGGTACTTTACGCCATTCTACGCGATCCTTCGTGCTATTCCTGATAAGTTGATTGGTGTACTAGCAATGGGCGCTTCAATCGTAGCATTGGCACTACTGCCTTGGATTGACCGTGGTTCGGTTCGTTCAATTCGCTACCGTTGTGGTTTCCATAAGTTGAACATTGCTCAGTTTGTTGTCACATTCGTTATCCTTGGTTGGATTGGTGCAACACCACAAACTGACTTTAAAACGCTATTGTCGCAAATTACGACAGTAACTTATTTTATGTTCTTCGTGTTGCTATTCTTCTACAGTAAAAACGAGAAGACAAAGCCACTACCAACGAGGTTGACGAAATGATGAAAAAGCTAGTAATCGGTTTATTCGCATTGTTGCCAACGTTATCGATGGCAGCGGGCCCATCAGTACCTTTGATGGAAGCAAACAACGACTTAACTGATAAAGCATCTTTACAGCGTGGCGCTAAGTTATTTATGAACTACTGCCTTGGCTGTCACCAAATGCAATATCAGCGTTATGAGCGTACTTTCCGTGACATCGGTATTCCAACTGAAATTGGTCAAGAAACGCTTATTTTCGATGGTTCAAAAGTAGGTAGCCATATTAAAAACTCTATGGCTAAAGATGATGCAGCAAAATGGTTTGGTGCTGCGCCACCGGACTTAACACTTATCTCTCGTGTTAAGTCTCCGGACTACATCTATACTTACTTGAAGTCATTCTATAAAGATGAGTCTCGCCCATTTGGTGTGAACAACGTTGTTTTCCCATTGGTGGGTATGCCTCACGTACTACAAGAGTTACAAGGCTTGCCAACACCGATCACTGAAGAAGTGGAAGAACACGGTCACACAGTGACTAAAGTTGTCGGCACTGAAACAGATGGTACCGGTGAGATGAGTGTTGATGAATATGACCAAGCAGCACGTGACCTGACAAACTTCTTAGCTTATGTAGGTGAGCCTTCTCGCCTAGAGTCAGAAGCTATTGGTATTAAGGTTATTGGTTTCTTAGTTATCTTCTTCATCCTGGCATTCTTCTTGAAGAAAGAATACTGGAGAGATGTTCATTAATTTGAATATTCAAAGGTAATTTTTGCAATAGGGGCGTTCGCCCCTTTTGCTGTTTAAAGTGATTTAATTACTTTTAGTTTTTTAATGGAGGTAGGCATGGCCGTTGCTGCCAATAAGCGCCCTGTAATGACACTTTTTTCTGGGTCAAACTGTATGTACAGTCACCAGGTACGTATTGTACTTGCTGAGAAAGGTGTAAGTGTTGATATTCATCAGGCTGAAAAGGACAACTTACCAGAAGCTCTACACGAGATTAACCCGTATGGCACTGTTCCTACGCTAATCGATCGTGAGCTTGGCTTGTACCAAGCGAATATCATTATGGAGTATCTAGACGAGCGCTTCCCGCATCCTCCTCTGATGCCTGTGTACCCAGTAATGCGTGGTCGTAGTCGTTTAATGATGCACCGCATTGAAACTGACTGGTATTCACTTGCTGAAAAGATCACTGCGGGTGGTGATGAAGCGGCTCAAGCTCGTAAAGAGTTAACTGAAGCGCTGCTAGCTGTAGCACCTATCTTTAATGAAGCACCTTACTTCATGAGTGAAGAGTTCAGCCTAGTTGATTGTTATTTAGCTCCACTACTTTGGCGTTTACCACAGCTTGGTATTGAGCTGAATGGCGCTGGTAGCAAAGAGCTAAAAGAGTATATGCTGCGTTTATTTGAGCGTGACTCATTCCAAGCATCGCTAACGGATGCAGAGCGTGAGATCAGATCGTAATGACGTCTAATCGTCCTTACTTACTACGCGCATTTTACGAGTGGATTGTCGATAACGAATGTACGCCCCATTTAGTGGTGAACGCAGACTTTCCCTCGGTACAGGTTCCAACACAATTTGTGCAAGAAGGGCAAATTGTGTTGAACGTAAGCCCGTCTGCTGTGACGAATTTCTCTATGGACAATCAAGCGCTGAGCTTTAACGCTCGGTTTGGTGGTCAACCGATGCAGGTATATGTGCCAAACGGTGCGGTATTGGCTATCTATGCAAGAGAAAATGGTGAAGGTACGGTATTTACACCTGAAGAAGAAATCTTTGAAGATGAAGAGTTTGATTTGGTAGAAGAGACGGAAGTCTCACAATCGCCAGAGACTAAGCCGGAACCTGAAAAGAAAAAAGGTTCTCACCTTCGAGTGATAAAATAAAAAAACCTGCGGATGCAGGTTTTTTTATGGCTATTGTTTAGATGTACTCAAAGGCTTTAATCACACGTTTTACACCATTAATATTTCTGGCGATTTCTACCGCTGAGTTTGCTTCTTGTTTGGAGACTAAGCCCATTAAGAACACTTCGGCATTCTCGGTAACTACCTTAATATTTGCGCCATTGACTTCGTCGGCCGCGAGTAATTTGGTTTTAACTTTAGAGGTCAGCCAAGTATCATGTGTTTGCGTCGTGATGCCGATGTTTGAGCTTATTCTCAACTGATTATGTACTTGCTTAATCCCAGCAACGTTCCGTAGCGCACGCTCAGCTTCCGTTTTCATTTCTTGATTAGTGACTTGACCAATCATCAATACTATGCCATTAACACTCACTAGCGTGATATTGGCATGGTCTGCAAGGCGCTTAATCTCTTTGATGGCAAGCGTGCCTTTGATCTCGATATTGTTATCGTCAATTTGTGCACCGATAGTGCGTCTATCATTTGCAGCAGACACCGCACCGGCTGTACCAGCAACTACCGCAGCAGCACACCCTTGTAGTAACAAGATGGCGGCAAGTAAAGAGGTTATTCTCATCATCATACTTCGTCCTGAGGGAATAAAATTGCGTCGATTAGCTCACTTAAACAGTGAGTATTGAATAGTTGTGACTCGATTATCCGGCTTGGGCGTTTACTAGGGATCCGGATCTCTACGTCCTGTGGACCCAACAGGCCAGTGATTTCACCACCATCATCGCCAACTAAGGCGATGACTTTCATATCTCTCGTAAGAGCCGCTTCCACTGCGCCAATAACCGCCTTTTCTTGCCCGTTTATGGCATACGCCACCAGCAAGTCACCTTGCTGCGCGAATGCGCGTATTTGCTTGGCAAAGCGCTCTCTGGCTTTGCCATTTTCTGGTGACGCCAGATTATATTGCTCATTCGTTAGTGCAATCGCGGGCAGACACGGGCGTTCGGTTTCGTAAAAGTTGCTTAAGATGGTTGCGAAGTGGTGCGCCAACATATGATTACTTGGCGCGCCGCAGCAGATGATTTTATTGCCATTGATCAGGCTCTGAGCCATAGTCATAGCTGCGGTTTCTAGCGCTTTAGGCAATACTTCGCCCGCCGCTATCTGCGCTTGAATTGACTCTGTAAATATAGACTTTATAGATTCTTGCATGCTAAAAAATATTTCTAATCCAGTTTATTTCAGGGGGATCGGCCCCTTGAATGGCAACAAAGTCGACTCTAAGTTGCGTGTTATGCAAATTTTGCTGTGCTAAATAATTATAAATACTACGCTTTAATCTTTGAAGCTTAGTTTTTGATAGTGCGTTAATTGCGCCACCAAAGTGGCTGCTATCGCGATACTTTACTTCAATAAACACTAAGGTTTGCGACTCTTGCATAATGAGATCTATCTCTCCGTATTTACAGAGATAGTTTCTGGTGACGGGGGTTAGTCCTTGTTTTACCAAGAATTGCTCCGCAATCAACTCAAAATGCTCGCCCTTACTTCGTGTATTGCTAAATAGTCCTTTAAACATACAGATATCCTATCTGATCAAAGAGTCTCCCGCAGGTTTCTCTTGTTGCATAAATAATGGTAGTGGAGGCTGTTCATCTAAGCTCACCAAACGAATTTGTTTATTATGATACTGTGCCCAACTGAGCTTTCGCACAACATCACTACCACCGCGAATGCTGAGTTGGCCGGTTAAGCCATCAAAACTTTTACCCGAGAGCCAAGCCAGTTGGCGCAGCTCGGGGACTAAATTCGTGGCGTCATATGCCATTGCAAACAAGCGCTGCTCTAAGTCGGCCTGCTCAGGCCATAAAGATTGATAGGCATCTCGAAGCGGTGCTTTTTCAACAGCACCCGGTAGCATCCAAGGTTGCTCGGTAAAATAAAGTCCTTCTAAATCGCCCTTATCAGTAACATCAATTTGTTTACTATAGCTGCGAGAGCTTGCATATAAAGGGATCCTATCGGCAAATGTACTGACATTGACGTCTAAATAAGGTTTGAGCAGTCTAGTTTCCATTGCATCACCTAAAATATAGATGGCATCAATGTCGCGTCTAGAGCGTGTTTCGCTTTTGACCTCTTTGCGAAATAGACTTTTGATGACGCTAGTGCGTGCTTTGGATGCATCGACCTCTAAAATATCCGTGATGACATCCGCCATGTTGGTACTATTGGTATAATAACCCACTTCTGGTGCGGCCTCACTGTAGCGTTTCCAACCTTGATCAAAATACTCAATTAAACGCTTACCAGAAGCATTCGCTGGAGCCAGTAACATGGGTTTTTTATAGCCTTTAGCAAGAAAGTGCTTCATTGCTTGCTCGACTTCATGCTCAGGATTAAGCGCAAAAAAGTACTGTTCACTACTGCTAGGCGTAAGGGTTTCGCGAGCATTTAAAAATAAGGTGGGGTAAGCCGCAAAACCTGTATCTGCGAGTAGTTTTTCAACGTTGGATTTTAATAATGGACCAATGACAAAATCGACATTTGCCTCAGCAAGTTGCGTTACGATTTCAGACTCGGATGCCATTTCATCAATGAAGAAGACTTCTTCAATCGCCCCTTCGTCGGTGGCAGCTAAAAAACCATTTTTCAAGGCTGTGCCGAGTCGCTCGCTCGCACCAGATTGTGGTAATAACACCGCAAGTCTTTTAACCTGGTAAGGTTCAAGCGCAACCGCGCCTTGTAAATCTTTAGGCAGCAAAGCAACCGCAGGGTGATTAGTAAAACGACGACGCCAATTATTCATGGCTTGGTCGAGCTGGACGCTCGAACCCAAATAAATTTGTTGATATTTAGCCAGTGTTACCCAACCACGTTGTAAAACAGAGCCAGAATCAAAGCGCTCTAGGGCGTAACTTGATAGCTGCTGTAGCGCGAGCCAAATCTCTTCGTTTAGCCCCGCCACCGCTAAGTTATGTTCATTGGCAATATCGGCCGCTTTAAAGTATTCAACCAATGCTTTTTTTGGTAGTTGCTGAGAGGCATAAATACTACCCAGTAAATACTCATACCAAGCTTGGTGTTCAGGGGTGTTGAGTCGGCCCTCTAGCGTATTTAGTATGGCTAACGCATTGGCATACTGCGACAATTCTTTGCGAGCAAGTGCGATGTATAATTTGTTTTGAATATGATCAACACTGGCTTTAGCTTCCATCGCTAAACCAATTTGCTCTAATATTTGCCAGTCTTTTTCTAAGATAGCAGCGTCTCTGGCGGCATATAGCAATTGGATTTTGGCAACGCCTTCTTTACTCTGCGCCTTTGCAAATAAAGACGCGGCATTGTCATCCGATTGGCTAACGGCTTTAGTTGTTTTAGTTTCTTGGGCGGATTTGGTGACATTTGTGCTTGTACTACAAGCGGATAACCCCGACAATATGGCAACTAAAAGCGCTATCTTTTTAAACTGCACAGGCAAACCTTCTTTTTCACGACTGAGTGGATATCTTACTGACTGATATTGGAGAGCTCAATGGCTAATCTTCACAACGAAAACAAAATCGGCACCCTACATATTGTAGCGACACCAATAGGTAATTTAGATGACATCAGTGAACGTGCACTGAAAGTGTTAAGTCAGGTCGATTTAATCGCTGCCGAAGATACGCGCCACACCGGTAAATTATTGAGCCACTTTAGCATTAAAGCAAAAACTTTTGCACTGCATGATCACAACGAGAAGCAAAAAGCGCAGCAAATTTTAGATTGGTTAAACGAAGGTAAAGACATCGCGTTAGTATCTGATGCGGGGACGCCGCTTATCAGCGATCCAGGCTATGCCGTGGTTAACCTGTGTCGTGAAGCAGGTGCTACCGTCACACCCGTTCCTGGCGCATGTGCCGCCATTGCTGCCGTGAGTTGTTCGGGCTTACCAACAGATAAATTCCAATTCGTGGGATTTTCACCAGCAAAAAGCCAAGCGCGTCAGCAATTTTTTAAAGATGCAGTCGCCTCTGGCATCACCAGTATCTTGTACGAAAGCACCCACCGCATTATGGCAAGTCTAGAAGATATGAAAATCGCGCTGGGCGAAACACAACAAGTCGTTTTTGCTAAAGAACTGACCAAAACCTATGAAACCTTTTTCAGTGGCACGGTTACTGAACTCATTGAGTTTTTAACCACAACGCCTGAAAAGCAAAAAGGCGAATTGGTGTTGATGCTACCCGGTGAACAAAGAGATGAACAAGCATTAACACCAGAAGCGAAAAAGCTGATTGAGTTACTAGAGCCAGAAATGCCATTGAAAAAGGCCTGCGGCGTAGCAGCTGAATATTTAGGGCTAAAAAAGAACGCCTTGTATAAGGCTATCATTGCTGAGCGAGAAGCGTAATTCACGCAATTTATCGCGTGCGTTATTGCATTAAAGTGCGTATAATCGCCGGCCTGAGTCAGCCGGATAATCGCTGCCTGTGACGAAAATGATCAGGGGGAGGAAAGTCCGGGCTCCAATGGGCAGGGTGCCAGCTAACGGCTGGGGGGCGTGAGCCTACGACAAGTGCAGCAGAGAGAAGACCGCCTAAGTCCTTCGGGACCGGTAAGGGTGAAAGGGTGCGGTAAGAGCGCACCGGGCCACTGGTAACAGTTGGTTGCAAGGTAAACTCCACCCGGAGCAAGACCAAATAGGGTTCCTTATGGTGTGGCCCGCATCGGAACCGGGTAGGTTGCTTGAGCCTAGGAGCGATCCTAGGCCTAGACGAATGATTATCGATCTCCTTCGGGAGTGAACAGAACCCGGCTTATAGGCTGACTCACACCTCAAGCGTAAACATCCCAACATGAGATGTTTACGCTTGAGACTCCCACTTTATCACCTCTCGGTTACTTTGTTAAAAACGCCATTTATTTGTATATCTCACCACTTTTCGTTAATTTATTCACTAATTTTCACTTGCTGAATTTATTTAAGTTACTGATAAATAATGACTTTTAAGGTTGGTACAATACTTGGAAAGATAGAGCCATCTCTCAAACGAAAATGAGTAATGGAACAATCATGTACAAGAACAACAAAGTTTTACTATCAACCGTGTTATGGTTTGGCACGCTTTTATGGTCGGCATTATTTTCATCCTTAGTGAAGGCTGAGTCGGTAGACAAGCTGATCAAAACCCTCATGAAAGAAAGGCACATTCCGGGCTTACAGTTGGCCGTGGTTAAAGACGATAAAATTATTAAGCAAGGAAGTTATGGTTTTGCAGACTTACAGCACCAAGTGCCTGTGACTGAGCAGACGTTATTTCCGATTAACTCGATGACAAAGGCGTTTACCGGCGTTGCGATTGTACAGCTCGCTGAACAAGGTTATCTCAACATTGACGATGAAATTGGTAAGCACTTACCCGATTTACCAAAGGCTTGGCAGCAACTCAAAATTAACCAATTAATGGGTCACACCACAGGTTTGCCAGCGATCTTAGCATCAAATTATGCCCTAGAAACCATTGTACCGAATGATATTGATGCCTCATGGCAAGCTGTGCAAAAGCAGCCTCTTCAATTTACACCTAACTCGCGTTTTAGTTATAACCAAACCGGTTATGTGATTTTGGGTAAAATCATTGATAAATATGCACCTGAAGGGTTTCCTGCTTTTATTACCAAGATGCAGTTAGCACGTGCCAATATGCCAAAGACAGCGCAGGCAGGTTTTGATTATCTTGAATTTATGGTGCCAAATCAGGCTCGCCAATATATTCATTTAGGTGAGGGAAATTACAAAAACTTTTACGGCGAATTCCCATATATGCTAAGAACCGCAGCGGGAATGAGTTCAACCGCAACTGAACTGGCTAACTATGTTGTATCACTACAAAAAGGCGAGCTGGTTAAAGAGTTGGATATGCTATGGACGCCAGTTAAGCTGAACAACGGACGCACAGAAGCCTTTAACACCAAAGAAAACGGCTATGCAATGGGCTGGCAAGTGATTCAGCGTAAATATCACCCAGCGATCAGCGCAAGCGGTGGAAACGCGACTACGGTGATCACCTACCCTGAAGACAAGGTTTCCGTGATTGTGCTTACTAACCTGTTGGGTGGATTACCCATTGAGTTTGTTGATGATATTGCCGCTTATTATATTCCCAACTTTAACGACGCTAGTAAGCAAAAGACCTATCAGCCGATGGTGTACTTAAAGCAGCTTACAGATAAACAAGGCTTTGCCGACTTTGCGGCTATGTTTGCAAAAGCGCAGCAAGATACCGGTGTAATGTATGACTTAGAGATCTTGGTGGAGTGGGGCAATAAGCTTGTTGAAGATGGCCAAGTTAATAATGGTATCGAAATCTTTAAGTTTGCGCTGACACAAAATAACGAGCAGTCCTATTACCATAACAGCATCGCGCAAGCGTATGAGTTAAATAAGCAGTATGCGCAAGCACTTGAGCACTATCAGCAGTTACTTGCGATAAACTCAAACAGTCAGTTCGCAAAAAATAAAGTAGCGGAAGTGAAGGAGTATCTTTAACTCTCCATAAGACTGTGACGGCAGCCTAAGCAAGTCGAAAGCCGCAAGTTCAATTACTTGCGGCTTTTTGGTATTGGCAATAAATCGCTGTCTATACTTAACGAAGTATTAGAAGCTGCGGTATACTACGCAATCACCTATTTGAGCTATGTACTGCTATAGACATAACTAGTACAGGTCATTGATAGTAAACCTGATTGAGAAAGTCATACCATGAGCCAACAACCTACTCCACCCTTTGAGCCACAAACACCTAATCACTGTGTTGATGCCTTTCGCCGCTTTAGCGTTGCACCCATGCTGGATTGGACGGATCGCCATTGCAGAACCTTTCACCGTAAGCTGACTAAACATGCGGTGCTTTATACTGAAATGATCACCACTGGTGCGATTATTTTTGGTAAAGGGGATTATTTGGCGTTTGGTGCGCATGAGTTACCGGTGGCGTTGCAGTTGGGGGGCTCTGATCCTAAGGCGTTGGCAGAGTGTGCTAAGCGTGCTGAGCAATATGGCTACAGTGAGGTAAACCTAAACGTGGGTTGCCCGTCAGATCGCGTGCAAAATGGTCGCTTTGGTGCGTGTTTAATGGCTGAGCCGCAGTTAGTTGCTGATTGTGTGGCGGCGATGAAGGCAGAAGTGGATATTCCGGTAACGGTAAAAACGCGCATTGGTATTGATGAACAAGACTCTTATGAGTTTCTTACGGCGTTGATTGAAGCCTCGCAGGCGGTGGGCTGTGATGACTTTATCATTCATGCCCGTAAAGCATGGTTGCAAGGCCTAAGCCCGAAAGAAAACCGTGAGATCCCACCATTAGATTATCCTCGTGTTTATCAATTAAAGAAAGACTATCCAGATCTGCATATCAGTATTAATGGTGGCGTTAAAACTCTTGAAGAATGTCAGCATCATTTGGCTCACCTTGACGGCGTAATGGTTGGCCGTGAAGCCTACAGCAACCCGTTTATGTTGTCGCAGGTTGATGAGCTGCTATATGGCGAAGCTGCGTTTACACAAACTCGCCATCAAGTCATAAGAAGCATGTATGACTACTTTGAAAGTGAAATGTCGAATGGTGCAAATTTTTGGCATATTGCGCGTCACATGTTGGGTATTTTTCAAAATCAGCCTGGTGCGAGAGGTTTCCGTCGTCATTTATCAGAAAATGGCCACAAAAAAGAGGCTGGCATAGAGGTGATGGAAAAGGCGCTGTCTTTTGTACCTGAAGCATAAAATATATTGATCCAATACTGTGTGTGAAAAAGACGATTTTATCGTCTTTTTCACTATTTAATGTATATCAATAAATCTATTTTTCTTTTCAAAAAACCTTAACTCAATGATTTAATTTTGTTTTTATTTTTGGCACGGCTCTTGGAATAGTCTAACTATATTATAAAAGGAGCCGAACAATGACCATCATCAACAGAATTGAAGAGCTTATCAAAGCAGAACTTAACGCGTTACTAGACAAAGCAGAAGACCCACAAAAAATGGCAACTCAGTTAGTGCGTGATTTAGAAGAAGCGCTATCTGATTGTCGTGCAACGGCAGCTGAGCTTATTTGCCAACAAAAAGTAGCGCAGCGTCAAGCTGAGCAAGCAAATAAAGCTGCGGCAACGTGGCAAAGCAAAGCCGAACATGCTCTTGAGAAAGGTCGTGAAGATCTTGCCCGCTCAGCCCTTGAGCAAAAGCAGAGAGAAACCGAAAAAGCACAAGAAGCACAGCAAAAAATTGATGACCTAACGCCTGCACTTGAAAAGCTCAGCGCAGATGCGGACAAGCTGCAAAGCAAAATTCAGCAATTAAAGGCAAAAGAAAAGGCCATGTTGCGCCGCTTGGAAGCTGGTAAGGCAAGGTTAACCATCAAACAAACGCTGAATAGTGACGACATGCACTCTGCAACGCGCAAGTTCGACGAGTTAGAGCGTAAGGTGGCGCGCCTTGAAGCTGAAGTCGAATCCTATGACTTAGGGCAGCCTGATGTATGGCAGCGCTTTGAAGATGAGCAAAAGCAACAACAAATCGACGATGAATTAGCCCAACTGAAGCAAAAAATGGCGAGCTAGGCTCGCCCACAGCAACGACTGAGTAATCAAAGCGAAAGGGGATAAAGATGAAAAATAGATATCAATCAACACTGTCTCAAATGAATAGTTCAAAGAAAATTGGTGGCGTATGTGCGCAACTAGCACAACGTTTTGATATGCCAATTTGGTTAACACGTTTACTAACGGTATTGCTGTTTTTTAAGTTTCCAATGTTGGTGCTATTGGCGTATGGCGTCGCTTGGTTTGCAATGCCAAAAGCGCAATACGAAAACTAAGTAACGGCGACGAGGTAGGCACTATGAAAGTCGTGGCCGGTATATTATTAGCGCTGGTATTTTTATTGGCGCTATCTTGGGTGTCGCTGCCACTGGTATGGTTAGACATCAGCGATCTGCAACTCGATATGGGATTTGACCTAGGTTGGTTTGGCTTTGAAATACTCACGTTGCTATTTGCAATTGTAGCGCTGGTGGTGCTGGGAGCACTCTTGAGCGCAGGTGTTTTAGGGATGCTCCTTATTGTGTTCATTGGGCTAGTAATGACGTTGCTATTTAATTCGCTAATAGTGCTATTTCCACTCATCTGTATTATTGCAATTGTGTGGTTAGTGGTAGACAAATCTGCTCAAGCCAAAGTGTGAGCTGTGGGTTTTTGTTGGCGGTAGGAGATAAAAAACACGCTAAATTGGGATCTGTGATATAGTTATTTGCAGTTATAAATCCAAGGAAAGCCAACATGAAATCAAGTGTAATCAAAACCTTAATTTTTGCTTTATCAACTTTTATCGGCTTTAACGCTTCAGCTCATCAAGGGCATGAACATGGTGAACATCACCATGGTTCGGAGCAACTTTCTGTTCACAACGCAACCGTGCGTACTTTTTTACCGGCAGCACCTTCAACTGCAGGTTATCTCGTTATTGAAAACCCAACGCAGCAAAATAAAGTGTTGGTTAAGGCTTCGCTTGAAGGCGTTAAGCGTGTTGAAATTCACGAGCATGTTCATAAAGAAGACATGATGAAAATGCAACGTGTTGACGAGCTAGCTATTCCTGCGGGTAAATCAGTGACATTCCAGCCAGGTGGTTATCACTTAATGGTGTTTGAACCGGTAGAAACATTAAAAGTCGGTGAAAAGCGTAAGCTTACGCTATATTTTGCTGATGGCGATAGGATCTTCACCATGGCGGAAGTTGTCGCACTTGCAGACATGTTTGGTGGCAAAGAAAAGTCAAACGCCGGACATCACTCTCATCACTAAAAACAGTGAGGTATTAAATGGGAAATCATACGGGAAAAATCATCTCTTGCATTATCGCTGTCATACTTCTGGGTTATGTTATAGCTGTATATTGGAGTGTGGAACCAGAGCAGTTTGACGTCGTCGCGGCTGCAAAAGCGGATGCGCAGAAAAATGGCAATACATTAGTCACTGGATATGTAACGACACATACCTTGATTAAAGTGACGGATACGCTTTTAAATAAGCCTGGTGGTTACTTGTCGAATGACATGATGCCACCAAGCGTAATGATGGATAACATGCCTGCTTGGGAATACGGCGTGCTTGAGATGACACGAGATCTTACGCTTTCGATGCGTAAAGATTTTAGTCGTTCACAATCTCAATCGACTGAACACCCAAGTTTAAAGCTAGCACAACCACAGTTTAATATCAGTTCAACAGCGTGGATGTGGCCAAGTGCTGAAGGTGAATATCAAAAAGGCAATGACTTACTACGTCAGTATTTGACTCAAATCTCTGATAATAGTAACCGCGACAGTCAGTTTTATGCGCGTGCTGATAACTTGAGAGCTTGGCTAAAAGAGGCCGAAAAGCGCATGGGCAGCCTAAGCCAAAGATTAAGTGCAAGCGTAGGTCAAGACAGATTAAATACCGATTTAGCTGGGGATTCGGCAGCTGATCAAGCAACCATGACGCCAAGCCATAATATGGTGAAAACCTCTTGGTGGCAGATTGATGATGTATTTTATGAAGCCAGAGGCGCCACATGGGCGTTACTGCACTATATGAAAGCGGTAGAGCATGACTTTAGACCTGTGCTTGAAAAGAAAAATGCACTTGTCAGCCTACAGCAGATCATCAGAGAGTTAGAGGCGACTCAAGAGACGGTGTGGAGCCCTATGGTGTTAAACGGCAGTGGCTTTGGCTTGGTAGCGAACCATTCTCTGGTCATGGCAAATTATATTTCGCGAGCCAATGCGGCTCTCATCGAACTTAGTGAACTTTTAGCGCAAGGATAACATCATGAAAAAACACTTTTTAGCAGCGGCATTATCTCTCGCTTGCTTAGCACCTGCTGCACACGCAGACACGGTACTCGGGCTTTATGTCGGTGCAGAAGGGTGGGATACCGAAACCGAAGGTAGCTTTGCTGAAAAAGGCAATATGCAAACCTTTAACTTTGACGATGAAACTTTTACTAGTTTCTATGCTGCACTTGAGCACCCAGTACCGCTGGTACCAAATATCAAGTTACGCTATACCGAGCTTGAGTTAAATGGTCAAACGACGTTAACAGAGTCTTTTGACTTTGGCGGCCAAGTTTATACGGTAGGTACTGACGCGACAACAAACGCAGATCTAAACCACATCGACTACACATTGTATTACGAAGTGCTAGACAATGACTTGTTGACGTTAGACTTTGGTGTGAACTTTAAGCAGTTTGACGGTTCTATCATGGTAACTGGTACTGCAAATGGTCAAACACGCACAGAAGAAGTTGAATTCTCAGGCTTTGTTCCTCTAGGTTATTTGCGCGGTGAAGTGGGTTTACCACTTACAGGGCTAAGTGTTTTTGCCGAAGGCAGTATGCTTGCAATTGATGACAGCAAAATCCAAGATTATCAAATTGGTATCGCTTATGAGTTTATCGACAATATGGCTGTTGATGTGGCGGTAAAAGTGGGTTACCGCTCTATGGTACTTGAGCTAGATGATATCGATGATATCTACACTGATTTGGATGTCTCAGGTCCATTTGCAGGGATCCAACTACATTTCTAAGGTAGTGTAGTTTACTCCTTTAGCGGCTTGGTACGAGTAATCGACTAAGCCGTTTTTATCTGTATGCTATAAATAAAACTGCTTACTTATCTATCTTCCCACTCGAGAGAAAATTCGCTTTCAAAGGCCTTTTCTACAAGTTGCTTGTATTGTTTATTGATTGGACTTTGGAGTAATTTTTTTAGCTCGTCTCCGGTTTGCGTCAACTTGTAATAGCTCAGCACCAAGTCATTGGATTTGGCCGTTAAGGTCATTTTTTTACGTAAATACACCAGCTGCATTGACTGTCCTTTTTGTAACGATGCGGACTCAATTTCTTGCCGATAAAGGATATTAATGTCCATCAGCGTAAGTATATTTGGGAAGTTCAGCCCAGCTTGGCTTAAGTTGATGGATTCGGTGCTGCCTTTACGTAGCAAATCAAAAATAGACGGCTTTTTATAGTATCCATGAAGAATAAGGTAGCTGTCTTCTTTTTCTAAGTAACCACACAACGGTGCACATCTTTGTAAAGCGGTTGCTTCACGCTGGGTCATCATCTTTAGGGTTTGCAGACTTTTAATTGAAAAAGTGCCGGGTGTAATACTTTCACCCACTAATATCTTTGCCCACAACTTTTGCATAGAGTGATTGGCAATGTCTTCTGCAAGGGTGATGAAGTGCTCCAACCAATCGGGATCGGGGCGACCTCGGGCGGTAACCTCGGGGCATAAAGTAAGTGCCATGCCCATAATGGCCTCAAGATTTTGCTGGCGCTGGATTTTGATTAATTGTTGGCGCTTTAGAGCACGTTTTAGCGTGCCATGTTGAGTCCGCACCGTGTATTGGTTGTCTTTATTTTTATCAGACTGATAACGGTCATTTTGAGTGACAAGCGGTGTGATCCGTTTCACCATGGGGTAGCCGAGCTTTTCTTCAATCGAAAGCGCTAAAGCTGACTTTACTTGTGCATTTTTGACTGCCATATCAAGCTCGTAGTTTATACAGTGTGTGCATATGGTTCACTGCAGAGTTAGTTAGTTGCTGTAAATACTGCTGCATAAAAAGTGCGATAAAACTGCCAATAAATGGCGTATTAGCTCTTCCTTCAATCGTGATGGTCAGTTTTTTATCGGCCTGAACGGTCAACAAATTAAGGCTGATTTTGGCTAAATGTTCATCGTCCAAATGTAATGACAGCTCTAAACTCTGTTCGTTGATTTTGGTGATGGTCATTTCAGCTTCTCCCCAAGGATGCACTAACACTGCTGAACCACCTACTCGTTGCTTTTTCGGTAAAATACGAAAGTGGATGTCTTCGGTTGCTTGCCAATTAAATAATGCTGGCCAATGGGATAATACCAATGGAGAGAGTGTTGTGTTATTTGCAGAAATATCGGTGCTTTTTACCACTTTATAATGGTGTGGCATCGCTAAACCAGCAATCACAATGACAAGTGCCAAAATCATCAGCATTCTAATAGGAGTAGATAAACGTTTGATACAGAATCCTCTTTGGTAAAAAGTATGCTAAATCATCTATTTTGTTCTATGCTCGACTATAATATTTCATGTATGTTAATCAAACAGAACTGTAATAGTAAAAATGTACCATATTTTGTAAGATGGTAAACACTGGAGTGAATCAGTGCCTATAATTAAAGAGTAGTGCGGATTTAAAGGGTAAAACATGGCACCTGAGCAAGAAGATTATTTGTTTGCAGAGCACGAAGAAGTTACTCAAGAAGAAGAAACGACAAGTGCTTTTTGGGATGTCTTAGTCGTTGATGATGATCCTGAGATCCATTCTGTTACTAAACTTGCGCTGTCTAATTTAGAGTTTTGGGGCAAAAAGCTCAGGTTTTTTCACGCCTATTCTGGCAAAGAAGCCATTGAGATTTTAAAAGAACAAAATAATATCAGTATCCTTTTACTCGATGTAGTGATGGAAACCGACGACGCAGGTCTTAATGTCGTGCGTCGAGTGCGCGAAGAAATCAAAAATATGGCAGTACGTATTATTATGCGTACAGGTCAACCGGGTTATGCACCGGAAGAAAAGATCATTCGTGAGTTCGATATTAACGATTATAAAATGAAGACAGAACTCACCCGCAGCAAATTGGTTACTTCTTTACTTACCGCTATCCGTTCTTATCAACAAATTTGTGAGCTCGAAGCGCAAAGCTATGCACTAGAGCAGATCCTTTCAGCTTCTCGTGCCATACTCGGTCATACCGATATGGGTTCCTTTGCAGCGGCGGTCGTTGCCCAATTGGCAAATATTTTAGATGCGTCAGGCGAAGGCTTAGTGAGTGGCTACCTAGATGATGATATGCATTTAAGGGTGTTTGGTGGTAGTGAGCAGTACCGCGAATTCTTTGGCCATGGTATAGAGCAGCTTGATAATGGTCGTGTCATCATGCAAGTGCAAAACTGTATTGATACCGAATCCCACCAATCTACCGCGCATGACATTACCTTCTTACTTGAAAGCAAAAACAAAAAAGCAGCCATTTATTTAGAGCTAGAGGCTGAGCCATCGGAAGCGCAATTGAAGTTTGCTGAGATATTCCTCACGAACGTTGGAGTTGGTCTTGATAATATTAAGCTATTCAACGAATTACGTGAGGTTGCTTACAAAGATAATCTTACCAAACTGCCTAATCGCGCTAATTTTATCGAGAAAATAGAGTCTTACTTTAACCAACAACAGTCGCTCGTTTTTATTCTTGTTGATATTGCTCAATTTTCTGACATCAATAACGGGTTAGGCCAAGAAGTTGGGAACTTGCTGTTATTAGGAGTTGCTGAGCGAATTAGTATTGAGTTTCCTGAGGCCCAGTTAATTTCACGAATTGGTGCGGATGTGTTTGGCTTTTTAATGCCAGAGTCGCAGTTTGATGAAGAGTCTTTTATTGATAACTTGTGCGTGCCCTACCATGTCGGGGAGCATTTGTTGACTATGCACTTTCATATTGGAGTGTGCCGTCAAGAAGACTTTCAACCGCAAGGAATAGAAACCTTAAAACTTGCGTATATTGCGCTTAACCAAGCAAAACAGTCGAGTATTCCATTGGATTGGTATACCCCGGATTTAGAAGAAAAAATGGCTTGGAAGCTGGGGTTAATAAGACAGCTCAGGCAAGATTTTGAGATGAAAAAACTCGAGGTCTGGTATCAGCCTCAGTTTTCTATTGCTGATCGCAAGGTGATTGGCTGTGAGGCTTTGTTGCGTTGGCCTTCTGGAAACGGGAATTATATTTCCCCTGCGATTTTTGTTCCGCTTGCGGAAAATGCAGGGCTTATTGTCGAAATTGGCCAATGGGTATTAGAACAAGCCTGTCAGTTGCAGGCAACTTTGCAGCAACAGGGGTTCGGTGAGCTTAGCATTGCTGTTAACGTCTCTGTGCCGCAGTTTAAGGTGCCAAACTATGCACAGCAGGTTAAGGACACTATCTTGTCGTTTAATGTGGAGCCTAAGCATATTGAGCTCGAAGTGACAGAAAGTGTAGTCATGGATGAGGTAAACTCTGTGATCAATACACTCCAAGAGTTACAAGAATTTGGTGTTGAGGTGGCCATTGATGACTTTGGTACTGGATTTTCTTCTTTGAGCTATTTGCAAAAACTACCTTTAGCACGGCTTAAAATTGACCGTGCTTTTGTCAAAGATATCCCTCATGATGACAGCGGTGCAATTGCCGATCTTGTCATCTCTTTAGGCCAGCATCTTGGTCTAAAAACAATTGCAGAAGGCGTTGAGACAGAAGAGCAAATGACGGTGTTACAAAAGCTTGGCTGCGATGAAGTACAGGGATTTTTATTAGCAAAACCAATGCCTGAACAAGACTTACTTGAATTTTTAGAATCAAATTAGTCTATTGTGTTGTGAAAATCGGTGCAATTGCTTTTCTTTGTAATGTTGATTAGACTAAAGTTTGAACACTCCGTTCTTAAGTGTACTTAGGTACTTTGTATTATCAATAATAAAGGATTTGCTATGAAAATCGCAGGAGTTTGTGTTGTCCTATTGGTGCTTCTGACGGGTTGTAATTCAACGACCGAGTCGGCAAAAAACAATAATGAGAGCACGATAGCTAAGAATCAAGATGATTTATACTGCAAGCAAGATATCATCACTGGTAGTAAGTTTACAAAACGAAGATGTCGTACTAAAGACCAGATCGAACATGATCGACGTGCGGCAAAAGACATGCTTAACCGACAGCAGAGTACTGTTGGCGTTCAGGGTGGTCAGTAAATTTCGCTTTGTTAGACTAGCACGAGCAGTCTAATTATTTGCTCTAATTGAGGAAACGGTTGCGAATTGCGCTGAAAACTCCTCTTTTAGAGCAATTACCTTTCTTTCTCTCTCAAGTTTAAATTACGCTTTATCTTTCCTGACTATCTCCACTTATTTAACCTGAGGTTTGGATAAGGAATGAGCTAACTCATTGTTTTTAATAACACATTAAATTATCCCCTTATCTAGCCAGACAGTTTTAGGGATAACAAGGCGAATTTATGCACCAATAGCTGGCTATTGGAAGTGAATTCAACGCAGCTAGCGCTAAAACTGGCTGCTAGAAAGGCATTAATTATCCGAAGCTCAGGTTATTTAATTGTGATTACGATGTATGAACGTTAGCGGTGATAGATATTATTGTGTGCATGGTATCTCATGTTTTAATACCAAATAGTCTTAATACCCACTCAATGTGAGGGGGAGATCTGACGCTAGCTGCGTTAAAACTTCTTTTTTAGAACAACTAGGTGCATTGCTGCTAGCTGGGTGCGGAGCAAGCGACAAGACTTTCTAGCCTCAAAAATAGCTCACCCTATTAGAAAGGTTTTGATGTTAGGTTAGCAATTAATAGGTGTTTACCTTTTAATCATCATGATTAACTAGTGATGTGAGAGTGACATTAAACTAAAAAGCCCTCGCAGCTTTAAACTTGCGAGGGCTGATAATTACGACTAAATCTTGCGGGATTAGACTACAGTCTAAATGTGAAACCTGCGAAGATATAGCGACCCAAAGAATCATAGAAACCAGGGTAAGTGTTACCATTTGCAGGGCCTGCAGGACCATTTGGTACTAGTGGAGCAGTATTATCAAAGATATTATTTACACCACCGCGGAATTGCAGGTTATCAGAAGCATTCCATGTTACTGCAATATCAACGTAGTCACGCGCAGTCATTGGAACTGGTCCATCGATTACTTGACCGTCGTCATTTCGAGCGAATTCCTTCACTTCACTTACATAACGATAGGTTGCTGTAATGTTTGCATCCCAAGGCGTTACCCAAGTTGTTGAGAAGTTTGACTTAAAGTCAGGAACAGGGTATTCACATACGGCTCTATCCCAACGACCTGCACAATCGTCAATATCACCACCTGGTAAGTTCTGCGTCGCATACTTATCTAGCCATGTACCGATTAGCTTGAAGCGTAAAAGACCCATATCATCAGGTAGGTTATAACGGTAAGATGCATCAAAATCGATACCGCTTGTTTCTACGCTACCAATGTTGGTATCAATTGCAGTGATTGAATCCTGACCTAGCCATAAAGAACCAGTCGGACCACGGTTAATCAGTCCACAGAACTCGTCGTTACCATTAATCGCACACTGATTGAAGATTGTTGCTTCAGGGATTTCTTGAATTGCGTCTTCAACAGTAATGTCGAAGTAGTCAATCGCAATGTCTAAACCTTCAATGGCTTCAGGAGATAATAGAATACCAAACGAGATAGTATCTGACTTCTCAGGCTCTAGGTCTGGGTTACCACCAGTGATACTGTTGTATTGACCTGCTGGGTTGATCAGTGCGTTTGAACCATATTTAGATGGATCGAGACCTGTTCTAGCACACTGTTCAACGGTTAGAGTTGGATTCGCTCCACCACATGGATCTTCCCAGTTAAACAAACCTAAACCAGCAGATCTGAATAGGTCACGTACGTTACCTGCACGCACTGCGCGTTGGAAGCTTGTTCTCAAACCAAGTTGATCGTTAACGCGGATATCAAACGCACCTTTATAGGTGTTAGTTGTTTTATCCGTTGAATAATCAGAGTAGCGGTAAGCTAACTCTAAAGTAATATAATCAGCAAATTCAGAGTCTTCAACTAAAGGTACGTTGAATTCAGTAAAGAATTCATTGACGTCAAATTCACCACTTACGCCAAGAACTGGACCACCTTGACCTGCACCGTCACCCGACTGGAAGCCTTGATCCGGATTGAAGTCTAGCGACTCTTTTCTGTGCTCAAGACCAAATACCACGCCCACACCAGTGGAAGTCCCAGGTACTACAACACCGTACTCAGTAAGGTCACCAGTAACATAACCACTAATTTGTTTTGTTCTCGTGTCACCACGAGCAAATAGAGGAATAGTTAGATAGTCGATTTGCTCTTGAGTGATGTTCGCTGGATCGAAAATATTCCAAGGAATACAGGTTGGATCGCTACCATCTACAACTGACTTACATACCACGTTACCGTCATCATCTGTTGTTGCTTGTAATGAACGAATGATTCTGGTTGTAGACATGTCGTTTTGGTAAGTCTGAGCATATGATACGTTACCAAAGTTCATATACGCATCATAAGTCCAGTTGTCATCGATTTCACCGCGAACACCTAGTACAAAACGAGTTGAGGTATGGCGAATATCGTCTTGACGAGGGCCACCTTCAACATTACGTTTACCGATGAAAGCACCCTTAACAACACCATCTGTTGCAACACCATCAGGTCCGCAAAGCGTATTTCTTTGTGAAGCTGAAAGTAGTGGGTTATCACAGCTAATATCAACTTGATTCAGGAATGAACCAGAAGGTGCGATCTGAGCCACTGTCCGGTTGTCCATGTAGTTAAACTCAGCGTAAAACGTATGGCTGTCGTTAAAATCATAGTGACCTAGCAAACCAAATGTTTTACGTTTGTCTGGACGTTGGAAATAGTTTAGTGGACCGTAGTTGTACACTGTGCCAGCTGTAGGAACTAGATCGGTACCAGATACTTTGTAGTCATAGGTATCGAAATCGGTAATACGGCCATCAGGAATTGTTCCTGAACCACCACAGACACGTGTACCTGTCGCGTTTATATTCATAGCACAGGCACTGTAGTCACGGTTATCCTGTGTCACCTCTTCGATATCACGCCAAGTCGCGTAACCTGTGATGTTAGCACGGCCATCTGCAGAGTTTGCACCAAAAGTCAGAGAGATATCATGGGTGTCGCCATCCCATTGACTTCCGTCAGGTACCGGGAAGCCTCTGTCTTTTAGTGCTCGTTGCATGTCTTTGTGGTCGTTATCATGTTGATAAACACTACCTTGATACTCAACTTGGAAGCCTTCAAAGTCGTCTTTCATGATAAAGTTTACAACACCAGCAACAGCGTCTGAGCCGTATGTTGCTGACGAACCTCCAGTTAACACATCGACACGATCAACTAAAGCTGCTGGGATTTGGTTAAGGTCAGCACCGATACCACCAGCAACAGGAGAACCAGAAGGCAAGCGACGTCCATTAACGAGTACCAATGTACGTTCTGTGCCTAAGTTACGAAGGTTTACTGTTGCGGTACCTGTAGCTCCATTTGCTTGGCCTGAAGTTTGGTCAGCAAAGATTGCAGGCATATCGTTGAGTAGATCTTCTACCCTAGTAATACCTGCAACTTTAATGTCTTCGGCCGTAACACTTGTTACAGGGCTCGCACCGGTCATGGCAGCTCGCTTGATACGAGTACCAGTAACCTCAATTCGTTCTACGCTATTAGTAGCGTTGGCATCTGTTTCTTCAGCGTGGGCGATACCTGATACGCCTGCAGTCAGCGTTGAACAAGCCAGTAGAGATAGCCTGATCGTTGCTGATAGGTTAGAAAGTTTCATCTTATTTCCTTATTTATTTATTTATTAGCAGAGTAGGAAAATGTTCCTGCAACATAGAACTTACAACGCATCTACTGAAAGTTCAATGGTTCGTTTGTAAAACCGTCAAATGTAATGGAGATATGAGCTTTTTTATAACGAAATTATACGGATGAAAGTTGAAACAAAACATTTCTAGATAAAAGTAAAACAAAGGAATGAGTAATTTGTTGCCAAAAAAAGGACACCGCGATGGTGTCCTTGACGATGAATACCTGTGGAGTTGCTTACTCTTCAGTGATAAATGCTTCACCGGATTGAATCCACTCTGCTGGTGGCAATCCTTTCAGGTGATAATCAAAGTATTCTTTCATACGAATTGAATAATCTAGCTGATTTGGCAGCTTTTTCAGATGGTGCGGTTCACCTTCGTATTGCAAGAAAATAGCGTCTTTATCATGTCTTCTTAAGGCTAAATAGTATTGAATACCTTCTTGCCAAGGCACTGCGCCGTCGTTATCACCAAACATGATCAAAATTGGCGTGTTTACTTTATCTGCGTAAAACACTGGAGAGTTTTCTATATATAATTCAGGCGCTTCTGTTAGCGGTTTACCGATACGGCTTTGGCCTGTTTCGTACTGGAACTGTCTTGCAAGACCCGATTCTAAACGGATCCCACTGAACGCAGAGGTCATATTAGATACTGGCGCGCCAGACACAACCGCTTTAAACATATCTGTCTGTGTGATCATAAATGCACTTTGGTAACCAGCCCAAGAGTGGCCTTGTAAGCCAATTTTATCCGGATCCGCAACACCTGTATCAATCAGCGCCTGTGCTGCATTGATCATGGTTTGTGTTGAAGAGCGCCCAGGGTGACCGATTTCAAAACGAATATCAGGCAAGAATATCGCATAACCGTTTGAGGTATACATTGGCAGGTTTGGTCTGTGATTTAGCTCCATTTTCGGGAAGTCATACATGCGCTGGCTCATATAGCGGTAGAAGTAAATCACCACTGGCACTTTATCACCAGCTTTATAATCAGCAGGTTTGATTAACACGCCTTGAAGATCTTCGCCATCGTAGCCTTTGTACTTCACAAGTTCAGGTTTTTGGCCCCAAGCAAATGTCTGCTGCTGTGGGTTTAAATCTGTGAGTTTTGTCGGGTTATTAAAGCTGCCATCTGAGACCCAATAATCAGGAAACTCTTGATAAGACTGCCTTGTGAAAATATAGGTATCCGCTTCTTTGGCTTTTCTCACTACACCATATTTAGCTTCGCCAGACAAAACAGTTCGCAACTTGTTATCTTGTAGGGAAAGCGTTGCAATATGCGTTTGTTTATTTTCGAGGTTGTGCGCACTTAACAGTAAGGTATCGTCTGGGTTAAAGCCTAGCTTGTCCTTATCTTTATACTCAATGCGGTATTGTGTTTGGGTCTTATAGCCGTCAGTTAGTCGAGTTGCTTTTGCCGTTTTGGTATCAAATGCCCAAATATCATATTTACTGTAGGCGTAGAGCGTCGAACCATCGAGCTGCCAACCAGCAAATCCAAACCCTTCGTTTGGTTCTGGTTTATCATGTTTATCATCAGCAAATAGTGCGTTTTTAACCGCTTTGCTGACCGGGGTAAGCTGTTGTGTGGATAGCGATTTCAACCAGACTTGTTCGCCGTCGAAATAGGCCGCATGTTTACCATCAGGCGCGACGGTAGGGCGATTTGAACTTTCTTTAACAATGAGTTGTTTATCACCATTGCTGATATCAACGCTGTAGTAGTCGCGATAAAAGCCTTTGTACATAATCTGCTTTAGGTAGGGAGTATCGTCGCTGCCCAGCACAAAATTTGCGTTTGTGCGCAATGAAATAGCAGGCACTTGAAGGTTTTCAAGCTGTACTACACGCTCGCCATTAATATGATAAACCGCTTGATAATGTTGATCTCGACGGCTTTCATTCCATGTTTTTATTTCTCGAGTTTTGATTTCAGGATCGGCATTGTGCCAAACCTTTAAGCCTTTTTGCTGGCGAATGGTATCGTAATCAAAAAGTGAGCTTTCATCTGTGTATTTAAGCACTTTGGCTTTTTCTTCAAGCTGTGGACGATTTTCAAAAAACAGTCGTGAGCCATCTTCAGACCATTTGATTGATGCTGTCTTACCTGAAAACCAACCGCTTGGGTTGTGGATGTCGGTTATTTTATTGCTTGTTGGAGACCATAATTTGAGTTGGTAGTCGCGGCGGCGCTTGTCATCGTTGACATAATTACCTAAATAAAAAGCGACATGTTGAGAATTGGGTTGCCAAGCAATGTCTCCTAAAGTCACACCGGGCTCATCAATAAGACTTGTGATTTGATTGCTTGCTAAGTCAATAACGGCAACACGGTTTTTACTGCCGTCTTCGCTTTGCTGATTGACCAAGATAGCGTTACTACTTGGCGCCACTTTGTATGCTGCGATGTCGTCATAGCGAGTGCTTTCATTGTTGGAAAGATTCAGCACCACAAGTGTTAAGGAGTCATCGCCTTTATCTGCACTGATTTTGAGTTCATCAGTTTGCTTGTCTGTATTCGCTTTTGCGTCTGATTTGTTGTCGCCTTTTTTTGCATCCTCACGGTACACCAGCCATTGGCCATCGTCTGAAAGTTGATAATCTTTAACCGAGTTAAAGGTTTGCTGGGCCTTGGTTGTGGTGTTCACCAACACTAAGTTGTTTTTTAGTGTTTTCTTCTTCTTTTTATCTGCCGTTTCTTTTTCAAGTAGGGTAGGGCGTTGGGTAAAGCCAACCCATTGACCACTTTTATTGATAACTGGGTTCGTGCCACGGGGAACCGATGCAATCAGTGCTTTATTATTGAGAGAATACACTTGGCCTTCGCTGTCACCACGATAAGGCTTTGCACTTAGGCCGAGGAATGTGCCTTGTTCGGAGATCACCGTACCCTGAGGGTAACGAAAATCAAAAACATCTTTAAATTCAAGGCTGGGTTTAGCTGCTAAGCTGCTTACACTAAAAAGTGCTGCGCTTAAGAGAGTGAGTTTTAGAGTCATGTTTAGAGCATTTTAGTATGTATTTATGACGTTTTTATCACTTTTAACAGTGAAACTAAAATGCTCTGCGGTGTGCGGATGTATTTAAGCGGCTAGCCGCAGGTGCTTAAAGCCAGATTTTCTCAAGCTCAACCCACTGTTTATCGAATTGCGCGGTTGGTTTTGCTTTAAAGTCACTTCTGACAAACTGGTTCATCTTACCCTCAACAAAAGCTAAGAATAGGTTAGCCAGAACACTTTCTTCACTCGTGAACGCCTTACCTTCTCTCAATTTACGCTCTCTTAATACTTGTTTGAATTGTGTCTCAAGCTTTTCAAATAAGCTTTGCACTCGTTCACGTAAACGTTCTTGCTCACCTTGTAGTGCATCACCCGTTAAAATACGCGTGATCCCAGGATTTTTCTCTGCAAACGCTAGGAGTAGAGTAAGAATGTTGTAGATCCGGTTACGAGTTTCTTTTTCGTTTTCTAGGATTAAATTAATGCGTGACAGCAACGTATCTTCGATGAACTCAATAAGCCCCTCAAACATTCTCGCTTTACTTGGAAAGTGGCGGTAAAGCGCAGCTTCTGAAACCCCGACTTCAGCAGCGAGTTTAGCTGTGGTGATACGCTGTCCCGGGCTGGTTTCCAGCATTTGTGCGAGTGATTGAAGAATTTGCTCTTTGCGATTACTACGTTTTGTCGCTGGCATGAAATTTCCCTTATTTTTCTAATTGTTATATTGTTTTTGCCGGGTTTATTAAGCACAGAGAGTGATGCGCAGAAGTGCAAACCCCGACTCGTTTACACGTTATCGGGGTATCATGTTAATGTTTTATTCAGTTTCTTTCCAGTCTTTTACATGAAGGTTATTTTATCTTTTCGGCAATAGCTTGCATGACAGTGAGTGCTAACTCTTTTTTGCTAGAATGAGGGAGTTCAAGTCGGTCTTTTTTCCAATATAGGGTCAATGTGTTGTTATCAGAATTAAAACCACCTGTACTATCCGACACATCATTCGCACAGATCATATCCAACCCTTTATTTACTAATTTTCCTTGCGCATATTCGGCGACATTCTGCGTCTCAGCGGCAAAGCCAACGGTATAAGGACGAGACTGTGTTAGTGCAGCGACAGTGGCGATGATATCGGGGTTTTTGACCAGTGTAAGTGTGATTTCATCGCCTTGCTTTTTAATCTTTTGCTCGGCAACGGTGGCTGCACGGTAATCAGCGACCGCCGCGCAGCCGATAAAAATATCCGATTGTACGGCATATTCGAGTGCAGCTTGTTGCATCTGCTCAGCACTTTCTACATCAAGTCGAGTAATTCCTGTGGGGGTATTTAGTGAAACCGGCCCTGCGATCAGATTTACGCTTGCACCTAAAGCCTTTGCCGCCTCGGCAAGGCTAAAGCCCATTTTTCCTGAACTGTGGTTAGTAATAAAACGCACTGGATCTAATGCTTCGCGCGTCGGCCCTGCGGTGATAGTTACCGTTTTTCCTGCTAATACTTGCTCAGTAGGGCGAAGTGCTGTTAAACACAGTTGTACCAACTCATGGGGTTCAAGCATGCGTCCTGCGCCTACATCTCCACAGGCTTGCTCACCTTTACCAGGTCCCCAGATTTGGACATGGCGTGAAGCTAGGGTGTTAAGGTTTGCTTGAGTCGATAGATGTGCATACATCTGTTGATTCATTGCCGGCGCTACGGCAACAGGCGCGGGTGTTGCGAGTAGTAATGTGGTCAGTAAATCATCCGCAATACCCGCCGCCATTTTGGCGAGGATATTCGAGGTCGCAGGAGCAACCAATACTAGGTCTGCCCATTTTGCAAATTCGATATGCCCCATTGATGCTTCTGCTTGTGGGTCAAGCAAAGAGTCAGAAACGATTTCACCAGAGACCGCCTGCATTGTCAGTGGCGTGATAAAGTGCTTGGCAGACTCAGTCATCACCACTTTGACATCTATTTGCTGTTCTTTTAGGCGGCGAACAAGTTCTGCGCATTTGTAAGCAGCGATACCACCGCTGATCCCAAGTAAGAGGCGTTTATTTCTTTGCATGTTTGTTTTATACGATCACAGTATCAATAAACTAAAGATATCACAGTCTGTGTTTGCTTTTGAATAATCGTGATCACCCGCTAAGCTTAATTTAGTCAAGGAGACATACAAATATAAGGAATAGTAGGATGCAAATATCAGCGTTACCCAAATCCGCACGGCCAAGAGAAAAGTTAATAGAACAAGGCCCTGAGGCGTTATCTAATGCCGAGTTATTGGCTATCTTTTTACGCACAGGGATCAAAGGATTAAATGCCATAGAGCTTGCCGAATCCTTGTTGCAAGAACAGCAAACGTTACAGCGTTTATTCAATGCCTCGTTAGAAGAGTTTTCAGCGTTAAAAGGCTTAGGCGTTGCCAAATACACTCAGTTACAGGCCGTTTTGGAGCTAAGCCGGCGTTATCTAAAAGAAGAGTGCTTAAGAGAAACGGTATTTCAAAACCCGACAGCGGTACGTGACTATTTGAGTGCTCAACTACGGGGGCTTGGGCATGAAGTGTTTATGGTGCTGTATCTAGACAACCAAAATCGCTTGATAAAAGATGAAGTGTTGTTTCACGGCACAATTAACGCAGCTTCGGTTTATCCAAGAGAAGTAGTAAAGGCGGCACTCAAATACCATAGTGCAGCTGTGATTTTTGCCCATAACCATCCATCGGGCGTGGCAGAGCCCAGCGAAGCGGATAAACTCATTACGAAAAAATTGCAGCAAGGCTTGGCACTAGTTGATATTAATGTACTTGACCATTTAATCGTTGCCGGAAGTCATTGTATTTCGTTTGCCGAACGAGGACTGATTTAAGCTGAGTTGCTGTTTTATCAGGTGGGTTTTGCTTTCTCAAGCTGTCCTTTCGAACTGAGCAAAATGGAATGGAGCTTGATCACTCAACTTTTACTCGAAGTGTGAGGTAGCTGGTGGAGTATTGCTGCCCAAATATACGCATAAGCACGAAAATTAAACAGTGAAAATTACGATGTAGAAAGGGCCAAAAAAGAAATTTGCTCGTTAAATCAGCATATTTGTATAAATTTTATAAATTAGTTCAATTTAAATGCAGTTTTTACTTTCCTAGTGGGCTTCGGATCATTATAATTGGCCGCTATCAAATTTACCCATGAGCTGATTTCAGTAGGATCAGATCCTTGATCTCTGCCTGTAGATACTGTATAAAGAGCGCCCTTTGATTTTACCTAGGGCACGCAGTTAAAAGGCCTTTAAGGGAAAATTAAGCTCGAGCGAAGTTATTGGAGATACATAGACATGTCTAAAGTCTGTCAAGTTACAGGTAAGCGCCCAGTGGTTGGTAACCACCGTTCGCACGCGCGCAACGCTACTAAGCGTCGCTTCCTACCTAACCTACAAACACACCGTTTTTGGGTTGAAAGCGAAAAGCGTTTCGTTTCTCTACGCACTACTACTAAAGGTATGCGTATTATCGATAAAAAAGGCATCGACGCGGTATTAGTAGATATCCGTGCTCGCGGCGAAAAAGTTTAAGGAGCTGAATCATGCGTGATAAGATCCGTTTAGTTTCAACTGCTGGTACTGGTTATTTCTACACTACCGACAAGAACAAGCGTAACATGCCTGAAAAAATGGAGATCAAAAAGTTCGACCCTAAGGTTCGTAAACACGTGATCTTCAAAGAAGCGAAAATCAAGTAATTCGTTTCAAGAATCAATAAAAACCCAGCCTCGGCTGGGTTTTTTGTTTTTGTACTTTAATTTTTTACGGTTAATTGCCAAAGCTCACCACTTGGTTGCTTCAGCTCACTGAAAATCACATCGCCATTTTGCAATATATCAAACTGTCCAATAAATCGTTGTGGCGGGGTGAAATACAACTTTTCTTGTTTAGTCTTCAGGTCAAATCGCCAAATACTTTTGTCTTTTTCATAGTAAAGCGCATTATCTCTGAGTCGCCAATTCAACCAATTGCTCACTGGTACATCCGTCACAACTACAGACTCTAGCCCGTCTTCCAGTTGCCAAATTCCGGGTTGTGTAAACTTGGTAAAATACAACACATTATTAAGCTTGTAGCCGCTGTAGCCACCTTGTGTTGTAAGTTGCTGATGTTGGTTTGTTATTAGATTTAGAGACCATAACTGCCAACTACCAGAGCGTTCACTGCTGTAAATGATTTCGTTGTTATCTTGGCTGTAATTGGCAACGTAAGGCTTAAGCTCAGGACTTATAAGTTGTGTTGTTTTTTGGCTGTTGATAGCAAACTGGTAAATAGCGTCTTGATATTCATACAGTATTGTTGAGGCATCGTGGTTAAGTTGAAAGCGCTGAAAATTAAATATGTGAGGCAAGTCAACTTGAGTGTGTTGTTGTGTTTCAGTGTCGATAGACCATAAAGCGGAATGCGCGCCGTGATCCGAAATATACCAAACTCGCGGCATTTGATTTGCGCGAGGTAAGCGATTCAATGCCTGATTATCAACAAGTGGTGAAAAGGTTTGATCCGATGCGTCGAAAAGGAGAATTAGGCTAGTTAACTTATATTGGTTAAAGAGCAGGGTCTCATTGCTATCTTGTAATACTAGGCTTTCGATTGGTGCTGTGAGCTTGTGAAGCAGTTCTGCTTTACTCGATTTTATATCAGCGCGATAAACGCTACTACCTGCGCTAAAGTAAATAGATTGTCCGCTGGCAGACCAAGTTAGTGCCGTGAGATTATAAGGTAACTTAACGGTGCTCTTTACTGACATGCTTGGGTAATCGTACACCGTCAGTTCGTGCTTATCTTCTCCAAGGTAGCGTGCGGCGGCGAGTTGGTCTTTAGTTGTGGATAAACTAAATAGGTGGTCGCCTCTGAGGTTTCCTGAGGTTGGAGGAAGCGTTAGCTGGATATGTTGTTTTGTATTCAAGTCGAAACGGTAAAGGCCGTATCCACTATGTATATTTGTGCGTTTTCGATAAATGATGTCGTGCGGATTTGCGCCCCATATTAGTTTAATGTTTTCGATAGGCTGGCAAGGAAATAGCGTCATGTGCTGTGCCTGCGTGATATCAAACTGTTTTACGGTACAGCCATTATCATCGTCGATATAGGCAATGTGTTTGGCGTCTGAGCTTAAGGCTTGTGCGCTTATGTTGCCAGAAAACAGCTTTCTATTTTGCTTGCTGTGATTGAGCCACAGCTCCGACTGCTGAGTGTCGGTAGGATGCAGGTAACTAAAGCTTTTATATTTTGGCGCGCTACTTAACTGCAGCTCAATACCGCTCTGGCCCGTTAATTTTTGTGGTAGGAGTGGTTCGTTATTGTGCGCTGGCTGCATGAACTGATAGGCAATAAATGCACATACGCTGGTAATAAGTAGAGAAACACCTAAAAGTGGCGCGATCTGGGAGCTGGTCTTATTTATTGTTGCCGGAGTATGACTTGTGACCGCGGGAATCAGTCGGTATCCAAGGGTAGGGATAGTCTCTATATACTCAGTTTTACCATCTAATTTATTCATATACTGGCGCAACGTCGACACGGCTTTATTGATTGCGCTTTCTGTGACTACGCGACCTTGCCACACTTCTGCAATGAGCTTATCGCGCGAAACAACATTACCATTTGCTGCAATTAAGGTTTGTAGCAATAAGTAAGGCTTAGGCTCAAGTCTGATGGAGTCTGTGCTACTCGTCAGCGTTCGATTAACCGTATCAAACCGAATGGCTGCAATCTCATAGCGCATTTGTTATCCCTTTGATTATATTGTTTATATTTATTGGTAAGGAATTCCTCACAACGATTTCATGTGAATTCGTCGCGGCCTTTTTCAAAGTATTTAGAGTACATGAAAACAATAAAATAGGAATGGCCAACATGACAAGTCGAATGTTTTTAAAACAGGCGTTAGGTTTAACACTCGCAGCTTTAGTCGCGGGTTGTGGCAGCAGTAGCGACAGCAAAAAGGCGTCAAGCAATGACGATGGAGTGTTAAAGCCCGTAAATGGTTTAGAGGTTCATCAACTCAATGGGCGTTACTATTATATGAAGCCGATTGAAAAGTCGCATAAAGCGTACAAGCTGATGTTAGCCTTTCATGGTTCTGGTGGCACTGCTTACGGTATGGCAGGTTTAACCAAGCTACATGAGCAAAGCGATGATTATATCGTCGTTTATCCCAAATCAAAAAATGAAGAGTGGAATGAAGGCTGTGGTTGTAACAAGGCACATCGTTTAGGTGTAGATGACTTAGGCTTTGTTGATCAGATGATTGCGGAAATAAAAGCCAAATATGATGTCATTGACGGTGAAATTTATGCGACTGGCTTTTCTCAAGGCGGGTTATTTGTACAAAACCTATTATGTAACCGCTCGGAGACGTTTAATGCGATAGTAACGATTGCCGCACCTATGTCCTACCAATTAGGTGATAGCTGTAATTTTTCGACACCTACAAACTACCGAATTATGCACGGTAAAGCAGACTCGGTATTGCCTTATAATGGCAAAAGTCACGCAAATTTTGGGCTACTCTCGTCACCTCAAGCAATTAAAATTATTGCTAACTTAAATTATGAGGCTGCTTTATCTGTTGATGAAGAAATAGCGGAAGGCGTGACGTTAACTCACTATCCTAATCGCAATATTCAAACGCAGCTAATTAGTGTAGAAGGGGCTCATCATAGCTGGAATTTACCACCTGTCCAAACCACCGAATCGATAATGACATTTTTTGAATCGACAAGTCGTTATGCGCTGCCCCAAGGTTCTGATCTTATCTCAGTAAACAACGGTTATTACCATGTTCGACAATTAAAACAGCACACTGATAGACCAACTGTGGTCATGCTCTCGGGTGCGAATATGCATTTTCATAGTGACAGTGCTTGGTTCGCGTTACTACAGCCTTACTTGGCAGACAGTTTTAATGTTTACGTCATTGATAGGCTAGGGCAGGGGTTAAGTAGTGTAGATGACACGCCTTCCATGAATAAATTTGCACACGACCTTCCAGTACTATTTGAAAAGCTCAATCTCAGTGATGTGCATTTGCTGAGTTACGCAAATAGTAATTCAGTGCCGCTAATTGCGATGCAAAAATCACAGGAATTTAAGCAAAAGATAGCAAGCATGTTGTGGTTAGACCCAGATATTTTGCTGCCACATTCTATTGCTCAGTATCAAGGTTACCCAGTTGATGTTTATCGTCAATACGGACAAGACTTGATTGATCATGTTGCTGCCGGTAATTGGCAAGAAAAGATGAATGGCAAAATAGCTGAAGAACAGGCGCATATTGAAGCTCTGCTTGAAGGGAGTGAGTTTGCAGACTACATGGATTGGCAATATTTCAATCACATCATGCAAACCCGCCATAGTGTTGCAGCTCAACTTACTCGAGTACACGAAATGATGAACTACCATGATGACTTGGAGTTAGTAAGAAATTGGCAGCCAGACAGCAGCATTCCGATTTCAGTTATAGATAGTGAGTTTGAAAAACTAGATATTGCCAATGCAGACTCTGAGGAAGTGAAAGGCAATCTAATAAAATGGGAGGCTGAGGGGAGAAAATGGTCACAAGAAGTTGCTGAAACCAGTGGTGGGCAATACTTACCAATATCATCAACTGAGCACCTGATCCCATTTACCCATCCTGAGCTTATCAAGCAGGCATTGACTGAGCTTGCGAACCAATGACACCTATCCAATTTGCTAGATGAACGCTTGAAGCATTGAGTTAACATATAAAAAACGCGAGCTTGTCTGCGGCTCGCGTTTTATTTTTAATAGATAATTTGATATTTAAATCAGTCTGTTACCTCATAGCATTTGTTTACTATGTACATCCAAATCTGGAACTCTCTGGAAACCTTCGCGTCATCTAGTCTAGAAGACTTTTCCAGAAAAAGAGGCTATATTTTTCTGGGTTAATGAACCCTATCTCTACAAAAGTTTAAAGTAAAAATAAGCCATTATAGGGTAAATATCTTCTTTTACTTATTAAACTAAAAAGTCGTTAAAAACTTCATTGTAAATGTACCCATGAGAGTTGTAATTTTCAGCAATTGTTTTACCTCCAAAATTAAAATTCGCTCTGACATCATAAGTGCCATTTGATAATACACTTAGATCGTCAAAAGACATACCTTCTACAAAATCTGGATGTTGTTTCAAGTGTAGATTCAAAAGATTTAATAGTTGTTCTGTGGTAAGTTGATAATTGTTCACAATATTTCCTTATGGTTGTTGAGTTAACGGGATGCATCACAGCTTAATTTAGAACACAGACTTGAATTAATCGAGAACCAGTTGGCGTATTATGTGAACTTATTAATCATAAAGTTATGTCTTAATGTCTGCTCAAGCTCATGGCGTGAGGCAGAATAGCAGCCTCTAATACTTACGTCATAGTTCGATTGACTCGGAAGCTTCCAGTGCATTATCCACTTCAACCCCAAGATACCTAACAGTGCTTTGATGTCCCAGAAGTAACTGTACTACTCTCAAGTTCTTGGTTTTCTGATAAGTTAAATAGGCTTTAGTTCTTCTCATTGAGTGCAAGGGATATTCAATTCAACCACGAAAAACCCTACTGTACTGACTAGTAGAGATGTGCTCTGAAACATGAATTCTTGATTTAAAGAAAAAGTTATTAGGCTTTAACTTTGCTTCAGTAATCCATTCTTGAATAGACTTTCTAGTGCTTTTGGTACTCTTGAACTGCACAGGCGTATTTGTCTTCTGTTGCACTATATGTGCTCAGGATATTACATTTATACCGTAGGCAACATCAGAAACTTTGAGTTAAACTAGATCACAACCGCGTACGCGTAACTTACTATCTAAATAAAGCCAAATTAAAAAGCGCTAATTCTCTGGTCTTTCCTTGTAATTCAAGACGAACTCTAATCCCCCAAATATATGAGAAACATTAAGTGACTTACGTTGACCGATTAGTTTGTCCTTATTCCAAGATGTGTGATTTCGTGTGTGCGTAGTATACTTCTATTAGTTTAGGAACTGTAAGTATGGCAATCAGAAACGGGTGAACTGTGAATATTGCTACTTGTGTCTAAGATGCACGACGTAAGGTCTGGTCACATGATACCTTCGACTGTAAATACTGGAAATTATCGGAAAGACCGAACTAAGAAATTGTCAGGCTACACAACCCTGTCGAAGACTACGTACCAAAGGGGTAATATATGAAGAAAGTATTGAGCTGGATCTACATTGTGCTAATTGGTTCTATTGTCTCCATCGCCGAGCCCACATGGGCGAAAAGTCTAACAGGGCCTCAAAAGAACGCCGTTAGGTCTGCGAAGCAGTATCTCAGCTTTTCGGGCTTCTCACGGAAGGGGCTTATCCACCAACTATCATCGGATGCTGGTGATGGTTATAAAATTGATGATGCTACTATAGCTGTAGATAGCCTAGACATTGATTGGAACAAGCAGGCGGTGAGGTCTGCAAAACATTACCTCAGCTTTTCTGGCTTCTCACGGAAGGGGCTTATCCGCCAACTCTCTTCGGATGCTGGAGATGGTTACAAAGTTGCTGATGCTACTGTAGCTGTGGATAGCCTAGACATTGATTGGAACAAGCAAGCGGTGAGATCTGCCATGGATTACCTCAGCTTTTCAGGCTTCTCATGCGCGGGTCTGATTGAACAGCTTTCTTCTAGCGCTGGAGATGCTTACACAAAAGCTCAAGCAGCTTTTGGGGCACAGCAAACAGATGCTTGCCAATAGGTCAAAATGTACCCCAAAAAGGTAAGTTTGGGAAGTACGCCGCACAGTTGAGTTTGATGTTATTAAGGTCCACTCATGACTGTCAACGCTGTAGGTCGGGTTGTTTCTAAGTAAATTTAAGTCACTCACTTTGTCCACAAGCACAACTATGTGATTCAACAAAAAGTAATCGCTCCCTCTTCCAACAACTCTAGCTCAAAGTATATCTCTGCATTAACTTGTACTTTATCCTCATTTTTATCCTCGAGAGAAATGAACAAAGGGGAGTTATTGTTAGAGCAGAGGTTCTTGGTGATTGATATCTTGGTTTTAGTGCAGTCGATTAGTACCTGGGTATGCTCAGAACGAATGGCTAGTACACTTTTATAGCTTGAGCTTTTCCAGTACATAGAGCCTGAGCGCTTAAACCTGAGTTTCTGCAAGGTTTTTAAAGGAGCGAAATATAATGCATGGTCTTGTTCTTTAAGTTCAAATGCGCACTGCTCCGCGCTATCAATACATTTATTATAAAGTTGGCTTAAGAAATTGCGTTCCATTTGTCTTATCATACTAGAAATATCAGAATTGCTGCTTTTTTCTGTGATGAGTTCAGATCTTGGGACTTTATACTTCAGTAACTTGCATTTGTTTCTGTTAACGGTGTTAACATAACTAACGTCCATTACATCTTTTAATTCAAACGTTGTAGCCCAGTTATTTTCCAACAACTTTTGTGCTGATTGCCAATTTATTTCGTTTATTTTTTGAGTTTTTATGAGCTTTACTTTTCGATCATTTAAAGCCTCAATAGAGTGTCTAAGGTTTTTACATGCTTTCGTGACAACTGCATTCCACTGTCTTACATTTCTAACGTACCGTTCTTGCTCCAACAGTGACTCGATAATACTCATTTGAGTTTGGATATCATCGAAGCCACCAGAGGTATAGATTAGGCTAGGTTCCTCACCTTGCTCAGCGAAAAAGCATAGTTGAAACAAAAATGCTCTGAAGACATAAACTTTGATTGCATGCCTTTCATGAAACCTCCAGTAGCGCTCTATTTGTTGGTGGTCATAGTAAATAAGGTCAGCTAATTCTTTTGTACTGTGGGCCAAAAGCGTCTCGCCTAGGTGGTGTGCATTGGCTTCTTTTGGTTGCTTCCAATAAAGGCATTCGTAAAATTCAACCCATCTCTCATAATAAGCTAGTCTGGCCGAAATGCTCCAACCCATGCGTTTTACTAATTTTAGATGAATACATTCAAAAATTTCATCAAGTTTTATCACGGATAAAGCGCACTTTAGTGAATGTTTACTCAGAGGCTTAGAGGAAATGCCATTTCTATACTGTTCAAATGCTTCGCCATTATATAAAGACTCAATTTTTTCAACTAATTTATCTATATTTTCGACACAGAACGTTATCTTATTAAAATCACTCCAGTAATCTGCCAGCCACTCTGTTTCCTGAGCACCTAGATAGTAGGAAATGAATTGCTGTTCTTGTCCATGGCTGGCTGCTCTCGAGATGTTTTTTACAAATTTTATTGCTGTATTTGGCTGATGTTTTGCGATTATATCAAATACATCTACAGCTAAGTTATGGAGATAGCTTAAACCTTCTAAGCTACTTTTAATATTTTTAAGCTCTATATTATCTGGGGCGTAGAATATTCCATCAAACCATTCACATTCTAAAATAAGATCTATACCCTTATTTAACTGATAGTCTTGCCATCGAGCTAACTCATAAATATCTTGAACCAAACTTATTTTGGAATTACTCTGCTCTAAGAATGACTCAGCTATGATTGAACTTCTCATTGGATGATAAACAATGTTATACATGAGGCTTGCAATTAAACGCTGTGTTTGGAAAGACATTGGAATATCTTCATTTTTTCTTGCGTGTTTTACTAATCTTAAGAGTGTATTCCAGTAACTTTTTACTACAACTAAACCTGTTTCAGAAAGCTTATGTTTTTTTTCAGAGTCATGACTAAAGTAGCGCAAGTGAATAGCTTTATGAAATTGATTTAGGGTTTCTTCAAATTCAAAACTCCAGCTTCGTTTTTCAATGTTATATATCAGTAATTCTAGCCCAGCATTGATGCTATCTATATCAGCTGAAGGTTGTTTTTGAATCGGCGCTTCTGTTATGAGGCTTTCGAGGCATTTGGTTAACCAAGGGAAACGGCGGTTTAAATGCGCTAACTGAGATTTGGAAAACTTTATAAAAAGGTTAGCCTTCGAGTTTTTCTTAACGTCTAGTTGTAAGTAGTCTTGAATCTGTAGGCTCGATTTGACAGTTATTTTTTTAAAAAGTCGCCAGTAGAAATAAAATGTGCATAAAATTAGTACAGCGAATAGCATTGGTAAGCTGAACTTTAGAATATCTAGATGCGTGGCGCTGAGTGATAAAAAAGAGTGCTTGCTAGATGCGAAAGTTAAGTAATATAAGCTTAAAACCATGTATAGAAAAGATAGACTTAGTATAGATTTTGGATTTACATATTTCCCTCTTGTCAATCGAGTGGATAGTAAAGCATTGTCATGTTTATCTGAATATTGGGCTGAAAACTGAATTGAAAGTGGGATACCAATAGCTACAAAGCCAGCAATTATTGTATAAGTATGGCCAATTATAGAATGAAATTCAGATGCAAACCGTATTAAGTACAACAAGTCAAAGCCTTAGTCATGAAATATCCCTTTGATTTTTCATATTATCAAATTCGAAGTTATTTCATCTAGGTTTATTTCTTCAACAAATGTAGTTCACACTCTAAATCAGGAATTCTTTTAAGAAACTGATGGCTCGATAGTGCAAGAGCGTTGTGAGTAGCTGCCATTAGTGACATCTGTTCTTTGAAGTTAGCTACTTCATCGCGGTATTTTCCTAGCTTTCCACGGATCAGTCTTGTATACAAATCGATTGTTTAAAAGTGACGTGCGCACAATCATATCGCATTATTTCAGTATTACAGGTACTAGTAGTCTCGATACTAGATAGATTAGGTTGTGTCATATTGATTTCTAATCTTTGCTAATCCTATTGATATCGTGTCTTTTAGAAAGTGTTGGATGGCGCTGCTTCGCATCCTATCTAACCTACTGAGTGAATGCCTGAACTCATGTAAGATAGAGAATAAAAAACGCGAGCTTGTCTGCGGCTCACGTTTTATTATGAAAAGATTATTTGATAATTAAATCATGAGGTTATCTCATGGTAACCCATTACTGTCACACGTATAATCTGGAAGATTTCTGTAAATCCCTTTGTTATAAGGGCTATGAGTATTTTCCAGAAAAATAGCAAATTTCCACAATTTTTCCCGAAAAACTAAATTGTGTTTCGTATTTTTCAAATTTTGTAGGGATAGATTTCGTTCCAGCCTCGGTCTTTAAGGTTCCTTAAATAGTGAAAGTACTGACCGAAACCCCACTCTAACTCTTATTCAATTAGGTCAATGAACTTAAATCAAACTTTAGCTGGTACAATAGAGTGTGTTATTTATTATTCTCCATCCACTGCTTAGATTCGGCGTTTTCTTCTCTATGCCTTTTTCTGTGCTCAGATTTATTGACCATTCTAACATTGTCTATACATAAAGATTTTTCTGGTTCTTCAGCCTGTCTTATCACATGATCCATTTCAGCGTCAGCATCTAATGGTTGACCACTCAGAGCACAAGTAGTAGTTTGCAATTTCGCATCAATTTTAAGCTTTTTTTGGCCTTGTCTATTTTTAACTTCTTGAATTGCTCTTTTCTGTACACTACTTGAATTATCTCTTACTGCTTCTAAGCAACCTATAGAGTCTTTTAACTCCGCTATTTTAAGAGCGTCTCTGGGCTGTTCTATTCTTTCATTTAAAACTTTAATGACGGCTGGAGTTTTTACATAAGTTTTTCCATTTTCGATTACTTTGTCGTCATCATCCATGTCAGAAACAACAATTCTTGTCCCTGTATCATCTGTAGCTAGTACGGCTTTAACTCCTTCAACTCCAATAAGGGTTTTACCATCAGCAGTTTGTCCCGATGATTTTTGAATAGTACTTCGCTTTTTCTGTGCCTTTTCTTGATCGATTTCACTCGGAATTAACGGGAAATTAGTCGGTAATGTACCAAGAGATTCAACGACTTTAAGATCTTTACCTTTATTTCCGACGTTCTCCTTTTTCTCTGTATCTAAATCTTTTTCACCAATGTCGGTACAGTCTGAATTTAAATCAGCGTCATCTTTAGTTGACAAGTTGGGGTTAGTTTCCACTTTCCACCTCATCAATACTTAGGCCCATTTCATCGATCATTTCTCTTAATTTATTAAATGCAATTCTAGCATTTTCATTATCAGGGTAATATGTTAGGTCGGCTCTTAAAGCATGGGAAATGCCTTTGTACCAACGTTTTATTTCTTTTTTATTTGAATCACAGTTTGAGTACCACTCATTGTTAACCCCTAATTTATTTTTCCTTTCTTTTCCATTGCTATGCTGCGTTAGATAATAAATTAGTTCTTGCCTTTTGCAGGTGAATACTTTTCTCTCATCTTTAAAGTTAATTTTAAGCCACTTTATATATTGGTTGAGTTCCTCAGAGTCTTTGGCGTTAACAGGTAGTGGATTCATGAGTTTAGATATAGTTTCAAGTAACACTTCAAAACTAAATTGTTGGTGCATTACTTCTAACTCTTGATCCAAAAAATGTAACAAGTCTAATTCGGCTTCAGATAAGGGAGATGCCTTAGTCTTTTCCATTAGTAATATTCCAGCTAGTCGTTTTCTAATTGATGTTGGTTTTGATAACTTACCCTCAGAAGTTGTCTGAGTCTGTAAGACGATAAATCCTTCATTAAAGGAATTGCAAGTTTTTTAACAAACCCGAGAGTACTTCAGTGAGCCTCCGTAAATTATTTAGCGCCAGAAGTAGAATTTTTTCGTATCATAAACGTTGGAGCGTAATCCTTCCATTTTTAATTTGAATCGTCAAAAACCAACATAACACGATTATTTCTAAAATCTGTATTGCTACCAGCGAGGATGACTGCTGACTATGGATACATCGGAATATTCAAAGAACAGTTTAGTACTTAGATGGGGGGAGGTTACGTAGGGGAATTGTATACAACTATATTATCTAAGTTACTGAAACCTAGATGGTTTGGTTTGAGAAATGCTTTGAATCGGTACGGAGTTCTAGTTTATTTAACAGCTCTAGCTTTTCTTCTTTAGACAATTGAGCGAACAATGTAACAAATTTGGCCATTTCTTCGCTTTCACAAAAGAAGTAGTTCAGCGGAACACCCAGTTCTTCAGCAATTCGCTTTAAAGTTTGCAGATCAGGTGTATGCCTGCCTTTTTCGTAATGATTCATACGCCCACTCGCAGAACTGGGTTCCAAGCCAATTCGAATTCCCAAGTCTCTCTGAGAAATGTTCGCTCGTGTTCTAGCCTCTTTAAGCCTGATTGGAAGGGGGTTGTTAAAATCCAAAGGTAAATCATAACAAAATGCTGGTACTTAGATTCTCTAAGCTTTACTCTAGCATGTATACTTAGGAATCCTAAGCTTTGTTCGAGGAATTAAAAGTGAGTAAAACTTACTCAAAAGAAATTAAATTATTGGCAACAAAAAGAGTGCTGTCGGAAGGACAGCGAGTTGCTGACGTTGCTAAAGATTTGAACATAGGTCAGAGCACTTTATATTATTGGGTTCAGACAGCTAAGCAGCTAGAAAACTCAAAAGATAGCTTGTTTGTCAAATCACTAGAACGACGCCTTGAAGAAGTGTCAAAAGAGCGAGATATTCTTATTAAAGCCGCGTCCATATTTGCTAAAGAATTGTACTGAATTGAGATTGTTGTTTTAGTTGTTGACCACAAGATAATTTAAAACTCACTTTATAGGCCGCTCTTGGCTCTGCTGAACATACGACCGCTAACCCCGTAAACCAGCTCACATATTGAGTTGGCAGACCTTCCCCAATTTTGAGTAACTATTTTCTCACCAGCTAGGTTTTAAATTCGTGTACCTTGAAAGAAGGTTACGAGCCCACCTTGGCATATTCTTCGTACTAAAAATTACCACTTGTAGAACAAGGTAGGATTGTTTAACAATGAGTTGGTGATAGAAATTCGAGCTCGAACTGAAATTGCTAGAAATTAATTCACTTTATATATTTGAATTAATCTAGCTGGCTCGTTAGTGCATAAAGGGCGCTGAAACAAGGATACTCGCATGATGGAAATGTTGATGGAGCACAAAGAATGGCTTTTTAGTGGTATTGGTGTATTTGTCTTAGGGTTGTTCATAAAAGTAGGTTCAAAGGTAATTTTAAAAGGCATAATACAGACCATAGTCAGGGCTATAAGCAACTTGATTAGCATTTTTTACGCTAAAAGCTACACAGTTAAAAAAATAAATATTGATCTGCGTCCAAGACATAAACCATTTGAGTTATGGCTAGGTGAGTTACCCAAGTTCAAATTTTGGTTGCGAGGAGCAAACTTCAATCCGTTTGATATCACGATAAAGCAAATAACTATTGAGTTTAACTATGGCGGTGTGAATGTTAAATGTGACAACTTCATACATAGGTGCATAGTCCCTAGATTATCCTTGAACGATGTTATTCTTGTTGAAGGTAATTTGACCGCTGAACAAGCGGACCATATCGCAGGTTTGGAAGATGGGCAAAGTTGCCAGGTAAGTATTAAAGCCGTTTTAAAGACTCCCACCAAAGAAATCACTTATGAGCATAACTATATGGACGGTATAGAGCCGGCTCTTGTAAATGCTAATGGCCGTAAAAATAAAGTGCGGAAAAAATCTACGCCCGCAGAAGTTGAAAGTGTGAGAGTGTAGGCAATTATCGGAGAAATTGTGCCATGGAAGAGTTAATAAAGAAACTAGCGTCAATAGATGAGTTGGAAACATGGAAGTTACATTGCCAAGGGTATAGTGTTCAAGATAAGAAAGTAGCATTCCAAACAGCTCAACCTCTGTGGGTAAAACGAAAAGCCTCTGGGGGAACGCTATATTTTCATAGTTGCTGGAAGTTAAAATTCGGATAGTAGCTAATTTAGCAATTGTCCAGAAATTAAGATAACTTTGTTAAAGTCAATAATCGTTCTAAGGCTGATTTGAATTAAGTCGATGACACATAGAGTAGCAACATACTCTGCTCTATCTGGGAACGCGCCAAGCATTCTAGTGAACAACGAGAACAATAAAGGAATACCAACCCAGATGAATTCTCCAATCAAAAGTACTCAGTTGACCCGCCTTGGGTATGACTATCAGGACCTAGTATGTATAAGGATATTGGTTAACTGGTACCACGATAGGGATAAATATGAGTGGGTAAAAGTAGAAAGTACCTCATTGTCTGACGCAAAGGTAACTAGTTTAGATGATGTTATTGCCCTTCGACCAGATGGAAAATACGAGCTAACCCAGGTTAAGTTCACAATTGATGCGAACAGAGAGGATCTTACACTTAGTTTTGATTGGCTCACCTATCGAAAAGGGAATGGCACTTCTTTAATTCAAAAGTGGTCCAAAGATTTAACTGAAGCGTTTAAGAATAGTCAACTGGGAAAAGCAGAGCTTATAACAAATAGAAGGCCGGATACTGAATTCTCTGCATGTTTGAAAAATGGAATGATCGACCTTTTCAGTATTCCAAGTAAGCACCTGAAGATTATTGAATCCCAGTTAGGTGGAAAGACCGAGGCTGAGGAGTTCTTTAATAATTTCAACTTCATACATAGTCAACCAACGATTGATAATCTAGAGAATCAGCTTCATGACTCTTTAGTTCCAGACCACACTAATGAAGAGGGCTGGCATAGATTTTTATCCAAAGTAAAGAGATGGGCTACTAGAAAAGGAGAGCCTTCGGTTGATGGATGCATAAGGTTTGAGGACCTACACAGCTTATTGAGTCTAGGAGTCAGCCGTGATCTCTCCCAGTACTTTGATATACCTGAAAAATACCTCCCCCCAACAATGAATTTTCATCAAGATGTTATCAATAAGCTAGAGACGGGGGGGGCTTGGGTTGTGTCGGGTGCTCCTGGTATGGGAAAAAGTACCTACCTTTCCTATTTGTATGAAAATCTACAGGCTAAGAATGTTGCTGTAGCGCGACATCATTATTCACTGGGACTTCAAAGTCTGGACGATAGGATTTCTTTTTCTACTGCCGCATCATCAATTATTAAGCAAATCAAAAACTCCCCAATGATTTCTTGGATTGGGTTAGATGAATCACCAGAGAACATAGATAAGTGGCTAGTTCGTGCAGGAGAAGAGGCAAACAAGAAAGAGGAAAATTTTATACTAATTGTGGATGGATTGGACCATGTATGGAGAGAGAGGTCTGATATATCTCAATTAGAACATTTGATAAATAGAGTTCTGCCGGCTCCAAAAGGCGTAACAATTGTCTTTGGAACTCAACCGGTCAGTAGATCTAAGTTGCCTAACAGATTGCTAAGTAACTGTCCGGTCGAAGGTGATCGGTGGTTAGATATCCCTTATATGGATTTGTCTGCAATTGGGTCATGGCTTGAAGGCTTGCGTGATTCCGGCGTCGCTAATATTGGGGGAAGGACATCTGCAAGCTCTATTTCTGAAATAGCTCTAGCATTACAAAAGATTTCAAGCGGATATCCTTTGCATGTAATTTATTCGTTGCGAACATTATTAGCCAAAGAAAAGAATGTGTCCGTTTATGATATCGAGAAGCTGGATAAGTGTCCGGATGGTGATATTAACACATACTACTGGAATATTTGGGCAAACCTCTCGGAAGTAGCTAAGGAGATTCTGTACTTAATGGCTGTGACAGAATTTCCATGGCCAGATAAAAATAGCTTTTCCAAATGCTTTGAAGGGACACAAACATTTTTAGAAGCATATAAAGAGATTGAGCATTTAGTAGAACACCGCCGTAGTGGTGTGTTTCCGTTTCACGGGAGCCTATTAGTAAATATCCATAAGCGGGAAGAATTTGAAGGTGCTAAAAGAAGGCTATATCCGGTTGTAAGTAAATGGCTTAGCAACGATGCTCCATCATTTTGGAGGTGGGCCTGGGGTTGGATTGTACAATCGGAAATGGAAAACATTAATCCGCTGCTTCAAGGTGTTACCAAAGAGTGGGTTATAAGTTCGTTATGCAATGGGTATCCTTTGGGGCATATTGAACATATTATCTCTAGTGCTGAAAAAGTAGCTTTTTCTAATAAAAATTATACTCGTCTAGTTGATTTACGTCTGATAAAAACTAGGTTTATCAATGGTCCTGAATATCAGATTCAGAATTTTTCAGAATTTTCTCGCTCGGCTATGAAGTATTCTGATGATGAATACGGATTGCTTTGGAAATCTGACAATATAAGAACATTGGATATAGAGGATATTGTAGCTGTTGCATCACTATGTAGGGAAAAGTATCGAGAAATTGTAGAGAACTGTTATCAAGAACTATACAAAAGGGCAGTATTTTACGCAAATATATATGAGGGAACTGAAAATAAATTTAGCTTAGCGGTTGATTCGTTAATTCAAGTTTTGTGTGATTGTGATGAACCAGACGTGGGTAGAGTTATTGATTTGGTTGACCGAATTACTCCTAAAGATGGTTTGTATGAAAAGCTATTTTCATCCTTGTTAAGAAGCGATAATTCAGAATATATTTTTGATATTGACTATTTTAATCTCCCTGAGGAAAGTAAATCGAAGTTTTTAGTGTGCGCTATAACTTCTGCTTGTATTTCTGGTGTTGATATATCTAGCAGAGATTATCGAGATGATGTATTAGCTTCTTCGTTTGGTGTGTCTTATTATTTATTAAAAGATCAGCTGCCTGTACATAATAATTTTGTTGGTCCGATCTATTTTAAGTACAGGAATGTGTCAGAAAGTGAGCTGCTTGATTTCTTCTTTCATACATTGAATGATCATTTGGCTTTTAATACATTAATTTTTGATAAAGAAATTTTAAAACACCATATTGATGATGATTATGATTTTTCTATTTTTTTTGGTTTTTATATTGCAGCTGTGAATACAGCGAAGTTAATTCGTAACGGAGAAAAGTTAAAACCCTTGGATGTCTACAAATATATAGAAAGTTCGGGTTGTAAAAAGCATGTTGGTTACGATTGTAAGTGTCATTCTAAAACATTATCTGTAATACATTCCATTCCTAGTTTATGTATCAAAATTTCGCTATTGCTGAAAGAAAAAAATCTTTTTGAAAATATTGATAAGAAATATCTTGAAGAGGCTCAAGATTATTCCTGGTGGAGTCCCGTTGTTTTCTTTCAAAAGGCAGTAAAACACTCTTTTGTTCCTGTCGATTATGATAGTGCTAATAATTACTGGTGTGATTATTTAAATGACCTTAACAATAGGGAAGGTAATACAGCGGAACTAGGTGATGAGTGTATTGATATTGTATCAATTTCATCTTCACTCGGTTTAAAGGATGCCGTGAAAACTGGTTTAGAGCATACTTGTAAGTACATGCTTGGCTACGGGTATAGAAAAGATATTACACTTCATGAGGTGTTTGAATCAATTCAGGCATGTTCTGATGCTAATGTTGGGGATGTTGCTGATTATTTGAAGAGAGTTTCATGTTTTACAGTAGACATGTTCTCATTCACGGAGAGGGAAATAAGGCATATCCCATTTTGGTATATGCAACTGTTGAGTAAGCATTTGCCTAGCAGAATATACGATGAGTTTTGCTTTCACCTTAAAGAGCAGAATTGGTATGTACTTGAAGATATTCTAATTGCTTATATAAAGAACGGCGACATCAGTTTGCCTGGAGTACTAGATTTGATTAGCTGTCTTTATTCTTATGGTTTGGTTGAAGCTATTAAAGAACGGTCAAATGAAGATTATTCTCTTGCCCCAGTACTCCAAGAAATAGTCGAATATTATGGAGCAGAGCCACCTAAACCAAAAGGTAGAGAATCTAGTAGCAATATAGATAAAGAAGAAATAAAAATTCCTTTTGGTTCTTATGTGCCAGAATATTTAGGTGATTTAATAGAGAGAATAAGAAAAGAGTACAGATACTCAGATTCTAGTTATATTTCACAATGGATAGGACATTGGGTTGATCTGGGAGAAGGTCTACGAGTCATAGCTGAATATGAAAACTTCTTCAAGGACGACGAAGAGCTCCCTTATTTATCAGGGCTTAAGGAAAGTATCGATACTATTTATCAAGCGAGCAAGAAGCTTCAAGGTAAAAGGAGGGCGTATGTTTGGGCACTTAGAAGTATTAGAGCTAATAGTTATTGGAGTAGATATTCAGGCTCAAAATCTGAAGAAATGATTTGCTATTATGCCCGAGAGTATAAAGACCGATGGGAGGAACTGTTAGCTGATTCAACTCATGGTGAGCACCTTCAATTACGCGGCGATGAGTGGTCAATTGTACCAACTAGTAAGTTAGTAATGTTCTTAATAGCTGTAGGTCAGAATGATTTAGCAGCGGATGTCACTGACGTAATCGTTCGTGGTTTGGAAAGGGACATAGAACACTTGCCAATTCGAGATTCGTATTGGTTGGACGAGATAAAACCTACAGAAGTATGGGCCTTTAGTTTTCTCTTAAAATTCTACCAATGGCCGGATAAAGCGGTTAAGAAAAAGACAGCTATAAAGATAGCTCATATAATTGATAATGATAAGAAGGGATTGTGCAGAAAAGAGTTTATTGAATGTACTAAGTCACTCCCGAATGAAATATCAGTCGTTGAATATTTATCAATACTTAAACTTGTTGAAACAAATCCTTTCTATGCAGAAGAACTCATCGAGGCGATCCCATATCACTCCTTGGCATTAAAATATCTATTTGAAGATTTGGGGTTTAACTACGATGAGAGACATCTAGCTAGCTCATATTTGGCGAAATCCACGGATATTGGAATTAGTGAAAGGTTGAAAAAATCATTAAATGGAGTGCCTGGCTATGTTTCAACATCTATAAGTACTTTAGGAAGCAATGTTGGAGTTGACCTTCTTGGTCATATGTCTTCAGAGCTGGAATACATTAATAGCAGGGATAATTATTCTTACTTTGATCCATACGGCTTCACCAGCGGCATGTTTTGGTCGCGGGATCATCTGATGTGTAGTTTATCTTCAGCTACAGAGTCGGCGGTGATGTCGGCTTATGTACGAACTATTTTATATGCGGTTAATAATTACTCTATTGATCAATCGAAAGTATTTCGCTTGGTGCAACAGGCCAATCCTTTCTCTGAGTTGCTTCATTATGTTGGTCCAGTATCTAGACCTGCATTTTGGCCAGATACGTCAGAAATCATACAGAACGAACAGTTACCCGCTGAGAGGAGGCTGAAAAAGATTTTGGACAAGCTTGCATGTAATGATGATGTGGTGCTTGGTGGTTCGGGACCTGTTGTGCATCAAGTTAATGGTATCAATGTTGATCTAGAGGTATTCGCCGTGAACATTGCTGAAGGCTGTGAACTAAATGCCTCAGAAAAATTTAGCGCAATTGAAAATAATCAAAACCCAATTTTTACAGGTGTTTACCCTTTATCAATATGTTTGCATGAAAAAATCGCTAGCAGGTTTGAACTTGATAAAGCTGTAAGAGGATTATATGCGCCGCATTTATCTCTGGGAACGGGTACTCCATATATTGAAAGCAATACTGATGGAATCAGTTTTAAGGAAGGTGATATAAATATAGCTAAGTGGGTCTTCTGGTATCAAGACTGGTACCCGGCTCGTTATTATGGCTTAGGTCCTTCTTTGGGGGTAGCGACTATAGCAAGCCCTAATCTAAAGCTAATTTTTGAACGTGCGGATGGGCACTTCTCTCTGGTTGGGCGATTTAGTGTGGTTAATAAAAGTGGATTTTCTGCTGCTAATGCGAATATAGAGCACTTTTACTTTGAGTCCGAGCTAAAACCTGGTCAATTAAAAGCATTAGACACCAATAATGTGTCACCAGCTGTAGCTGAATATATGAAAACTTACATTGAAGGCAATCGGCTACCCAGAGGGAAAATGTTTCGAAATATTCACATTAAGTAGCAGTTGTACAGAAGTTACAGGGTAATCCTCCCATTTTTAACCGTAGCTAAAAGTAGAAGTTAAGTTAAGCAGCCATTAACGGTGGCTTCCCTCCGTTAGCTTGATGTGGCCGCTCATGATCGTAAAACTGTAACAACTTTGTGGTGTAGTCTTGAACTTCTTCAAGCGTATCAAATAAACGTTTGCTTACCCAACTGTATCTGGTGGTCTTGTTGTGACGTTCAATATACGCGTTTTGCTGTGGTTTGCCCGGTTGAATATAATCAATCTGGATATCATGCTGTTTCGCCCATTGTGTAAATTCATGGCTGATGAACTCTGGCCTTATAGCACATCCAATTTTGGTAGTTACCTTCTTCTAAAAGTAGCAAAAATAAAACAGTCAGATTCAGTTGCTTTTTACCAACCAAATCTGACTGGTTAAATTAAGATTTTATTGAGTTGATCGAAGTGATCTTGCTCCTTTTAAACTCGACTAACTCTGCTTTTAAGCTTTCGTTTTCAAACTCTAATTCATCAACTCTAGCTAGTGCTTGTACTAACTTATCATTGAGGTGATGCTGCGCTGCGGCAAACAAAGCTAGCTGCTCTTTGGCTGTCCCATATTTCTCTTTATAGTTTTCCTTTATCCGCTTTTGCTCTCTAAGTTTCGTGCGTACAGCATCAACCTCAGGCAGCAAAATTTCACCTTTTGAAGAAGCAATATCACTTTTAACTTGTTTTACCTTTTGAACGAATTCAGGGTAGTAGTAGCCGCTACCGTTACCTAAGTTAGCTTCTTCTTCAATCGCTCTCACACTCAGTTTTCGAGTTGTAGGAATGCGTTTAGGATTGCCTGAGAGTATGCGTTCCAGCGCAGCTTCTAGTGCGACTAGGGTATTTTCACTTTTGCTCATGTGTTTTTTATCCTTAGGTCTGGTTCAAATGGCTCGAATGGCATATTGAAGTCGCTCATTACACTCTCAGCAGCCCTTATTTGTGTGATGAAATGGCTTTTCTCTGTGACTGAAATATCTTCTACTGATTTTAGGTAGTTTAATAGGCTGACATGCTTTCTCTGCCACCACTGGGCTTGCTCCTCGTCTATGATGCTGCCTTGGCTTGAGCAATCGACACAGAATTGTGGCATTACAATGCCATCCATATCGCAGTTATAGCCATTTTTACAATAGCTATGCGCAGTTCCATGCAAAGTCAAAAGCCCTTTTTTAACGGCCTCATAGATTGTTTCCCACGAGCTGTAAATATGGGGTATATCGTCGCGCATTTTAACAATTGCTTTACCAAAGGAGCCAGATAAAGACTCATCAGAATGCCATTGCTGAAATATCTTGTTCGCTACCATTTCGTTGCTTGCTGCATCAAGCGCCTGTTGCACTTTCTTATCTACAGAAAGATCTAAAAGTGAAGCAAGTTGGCCACCGTTGGTATACCACTCAGTCATCGCAAGACGTAGGTGTTTGAATTGCTGTTTTATGGCGACCTTCGTTCCAAGTCGATGCTTAATTGTGTAATAGGCGAGCGAACGTCTAAATTGGTGCGTTGATAGGGGCCACGGCTGACCAATAATTACGCTGGTTTTTATTTTGTCCATGGAATTGGGGTTAGACTGAATACACTCTCTGTAATCTTCGTCAGTGACAACGAACTCAAAATGTTTGCAAAAACGTTTTAGTCTTTCGGGCCAAGTGGTAATGAGGCATGGTTTCTTTGACCGTAAAATCTGATTACACCATAAAGTATTTTGGTAATCTGGATGCGGATAATCAATTTGATCTCGCCAGATTTTGGTTAACTCACTAGCAAGTTGAATCGCAACTTTTGCAGCAGGAGCTGTAATCCAAGTCTCTTTTTTCTCACCAAGTTTAAATGTGCCGGATTGAAGAAAGTGAAAATCACGCTCGTTAAAAGAATCTTTGTAGTAGCTATTAGTGGTTAACTTCTCTAGTTCAGAGTCACGCATCCCAGAAAATGCTCCACATACGATATAAGACGCCGTAATTAACTGCCCATAATACCGCTGAAAGTCATGCCCATTCCTAATTTTTACATCTGGAATTAAATTTGTGAGCGGTGAAATAATTGAGCTTACCTCTCGCGGGAGGTAGTCCGCTATGGCCGTTATATATTTACGTTGGTCTACAACCTCTCCTTTACGATTTACACAGGTTAACTTGGCCCCATTTTGAATTTTTGTATCTAGAATCTTTTTAGCTGCATCGTAGTTTTTCTGCAGCTGGAATTCTGTGCTTGCTATCAGCTCTTTATGCATGATGGCATCTTCTACTAACTTTATAGCTTTACCATAAATCGCATCGGCTAGACGTTCAGGTATCACAAGAGTTTGCTGAAGCGTTCTCCCACTCATATTCTTGGCTAGCGATACTGCTGCTAGCTTTTTAGCAAAGCCAAATGAAGTCCCTAGCCAAGGTTCTAATTCAGTTGCTTTGTTAATGGCTACAAATATAAGTTCTAGACTTCTTTGGCTGTAATTCTGCCTTACCAGATCTAACTTAAAGTCCTCAAAATGAGCTGTATTTGCCAGGTATGAAAGAGATTTTGCGTTTGCCTCTTTTAAGAAACGATAAGCAGCTTTAATTTTATAAAGCCTTTGTTCTACGGTGGAAAATTTTGCTGCTATGCCGATTACACTTTTGTTATAAAGCCAGCCAAATACGAGAGTCTTTAACTCTAGCTGGAGTTCCGGGGTATCCTTCCATTCTGTAAAATTTAAGTAACGTTTAGCTTTACTCTTAGAATATGGAAGCAAGTCCCACACGTCTTGTTCAAAACGCGCAGTAACTTTCCCGTTTAAATCTTCACAAACGACTACATGGTTTAAAGTTTCCCAGTCTTGCTTATCTATTAGGTCAATAATGTCGATATGGTCGATATGGTCGATTTTATTACCATTTTCAGATGTTGAGAAAAGCATGTTAAGTTTATTCATTTTGGTATAGCTCCAAGCTCTAAATCTGATGGAGTGTTAGATAGCAGGCTTAAGATACTGCTAGGGTCATCCCACATAGGGTGGGGTCCATCCATATCTAGCTTCTGCTCAGCTTGCTTTAAAATATCTTTCTTAACCTTTGGTAATATTTTCGCGGAAATAAATTCCAAAACAGGTTCAAAATTGTTTCTGAAATGCTGATTATTCAAGTGTAAATACTGCGATTCCTCTATACAGGCCTTGAATGACAGTAGGCACCAAATGTCACTTACGGACTGCACAATCACCTGCTCAGGGCACCCAAAGCACTTAAGTAAATCTGCACACGCAAGTTTTTCTCCCTCTTTGAATAAGCCGTGTTGCCTTATCTTTCTATTAAATAATTCAGAAGCACCGCCAAAAGGGTTAGCACAACTTATACCGTTGGGGGTCCTTGATAGATTTGGAAGGCTAATCTTCTGTTCTTGCTCAATGGCCAAAACTTCGATACCTAGATTTAGTTGAGCCGTTTTTGCATCCTGTCTGTGTTGCGCTTGATGTTGGCGAATAGAAGCAACATCCTGCATCATCGCGTTATTGCTGAATTTGTTGCCTGTTGAATAATGTCTTCTGCGAGTTTGAGGGGTGTTATCTAGAGTGATATCGCGTGCTAATTCACCTTGATAAGCTTGTGTTGTAATTGAACCTGTTTCTCTAAATCGACTTACAATAGGTCTCAGGCGCCGCCCTGTTTGATCTACAAAGTTAAAGTGAACTTGTAACCAACGACGGTTGAAGTCTTCTAATGTTGTATTTGTAACGGGTCGCAATTTTTTATATGCAACGGTTTGAAATAACGGAGCATCTTTGGAGCTATCTATTGTCCTAGATACTTCAAGCAACCTATCAAAAAAAGCTAAACAATACTTAGGAACATCAAGATAATCATGCTCACCGATTTCGACGTGAATCATTTTAAAGCTGCGTCGCTTGAAAGCCGGCATGGTGTACCACTTTTCACCAAATGAAGTTGATGCTTGGGTTGGTCGTCGTAACTGCAGTAGAGTACCAGTATTGGAATACGTATAATAACTCATTAAAAAAGTAGCAGCGCACATCATCTTAGAGATTCCCGCACTCAGTTGATAAACTTTTCCTTTCCACTCGAAACTCATAGTGGGGACAGTATTATGGCCTCGCAAATGGGCATCAGGATCAAGTAAGAATTGCTCTGAAGTTTGATTGAAAAGTTGTCGTAAAAAAGGCAATAACTGATTTAGGTCACTCCTGGTATAAGCTTCAAAGGGTGACAATTGATCTTTCCCAGCTGTTGGTATTCCTAAAAACCATTTTATAGGTAACTCTAGGTGATCCCTAAAAACGACAAACAAGTTAGATCTTTTGCGCGTATACGTAGTGTTCTTTATTTTGCCTCGCATTACATCTTTGAGAAGCGCTGAGAAATGCCCCTCTATTGATTCTTGTGTGAAGGCTTCAACGTGGTGCTCATCACACCATTTCAGGTAATTTGTTAGGCTGTAAAATAGGTGATAAAGAGTTACTTCTGATGCCCCTTCGTTCAGCTCGCTTTTATACCTATCTTTCAACGCATAAATATATTTATCACGGTTTGCTCTTTTAAAATCGTGACCGCTCTGTATGAGTTTGGCGGGTGGTATTCCGATATAAAAAAGTCTATTGAAATCGCAAAAGCGAACGTGATTCGCGACCATCTTTATACACAGTTCAGGATCCCACTTTAGTGCCTCTCTATAGCTCATCGTCATTTCCCAGTGCTTCGTGCATGATGGTGTCTAAAATTCCGAATTTGGCTTTAAAGACGTCTCGCCGTTTCAAGAATTTCAAGTACTTCCAAGTGGTATTTTCGCTATTATGGCCCATCCAACTCATCAACAGCTCTAAAGATTCAGTGGTTCCTAGTCCAGCCTCTAATAAATCATTTAGTCTGTAAGTTCCGTAAGTCGCTCTCAGGTCATGAAACTTGTGTGTAAAAGAGGTGTCATGCCTTTGCATGCTAGCGCGTAATTCAAGCCATCTAGAGCTGATAGTTTCTCGAGTAACTGGGTTGCCTTGCTGGCTTATGAATAATGGTTCATGGCGCTCACAATGTTTGAGCGAATCTATGAATTGATGTGTGCCAGATATTTCCATATCTGAGATCTGCTTTAACTTACGATAGAGCTTATTCGCCCGACGGAGTCGCCGTTCTGATATCTGATACTCTTGTAAGGCTTTGAGTAGTTCTATGGAAATTTCAACGGTTCGTCTTTTTCCAAGTTTGGTTTTCACGCCATTAGATTGTGGACATAGTGTAACTTCAAACCTATGGCAGCTTTCTGCAACTGGGTAGGCCGTCTTTAGTGCTCCTAAGCTGAAACTGGCTACTTCTTCAATTCTCATTCCGGTATCTAATGAGAGAAGCACTTGTAGTTTTAGTTCAACAGGGGTTTTAAACAGAAATAAGGTTAGTGTTTCTATCGAACTTTGACTTAGTGGTGATAACGGCCTGATGTTTTGTGAGCCACTCTGTTTGGGAACTTTTATCCGAAGGTCACTGGTTTCTACTGTAAATTTTGGCCTCAAATGTGCGAGCATACTTTGATTCTGTACTTGGACAAATTCAATTTTAAAAGGTGCTTCCTGCTCACTGTTAACTACCAAATAGCGTTCATGTATTGTCCACAGGTAAAAACTCTTAACTTGATTGATATACGCATTGGCTGTGCTGTGCGCGAGCTCCCCAGATTTCACTGCTGAAAGTAGATAGGAGCGAAAAAGGTAGGTAGGTTTTAGTCTTTTAATAGGAGGGAAGTGATCCCAGTCAAGCTTCTCTTCTTCTAGAAATTGATAATACTTGAGAAGCGCTCGGCTACAAGGACTGAGATCTTTAGCTTTTTTGACTGTCTTCAAATAGAAAAGGTAGCTGTTTGGCTCAATTAAAAATTGGCCACTTCTTGAAAAAAAGGTAGGCAGAGACCCGATGTTGTGATCAATGGGTATGCAGTGGTAATACCCTTCGTCAAAATTTAATTTTGTATTTCTAAATACATTACTTGAGTTTATTAACTGAACCATTTATTTACCTAAAAAGTTGAACCATCTAAGCCGGTTCGACTTAGATGGTAAATGTTAACTTTCCAGATTTATAAACGTGTGACAGTATGTTTTCTACATTAACCCGTCATAGTAACAAATTCCTCGGAACCAGTTGGGTGTATTGCGACTACCGAGTCAAAGTCTGCTTTGGTTGCGCCCATCTTCATAGCGACGGCGAAACCTTGGATCATCTCATCTACTGCAAAGCCGATGCCGTGTAGGCCCACTACGGTTTCTTCTGGGCCTGCGCATACAAGTTTCATGCGACACGGTTGGCGGTGCTGAGTGACTGCGGTGTACATTGCAGCAAAGGTAGAGGTATAGACCTTGATGTTGTCTTTACCGTACTTTTCTTCTGCTTCCGGCTCTGTTAGACCAATGGTGCCAATCGGTGGGTGGCTAAAGACGACAGTAGGGACTAAGTCGTAATCCATTTTTGCGTTTGGCAATTCCGGATTGAATAAGCGTTCGGCTAGCATTCGACCTGCTTTCACGGCAACAGGAGTCAGCTCTATGCCACCATCCATAATATCACCGAGCGCGTAGATACCTTTGGCTGTGGTGTTTTGCCATTCGTCGACTTTAATATGGCCGCTAGGTGTGGTTTCTACATCTGTCGCAGCGAGGTTGATAAGATCTGTCATTGGTTCACGGCCAATTGCCCAGATCAGTTTGTCTACGGTGTAAGACTCACCATTTTCAAGATGTAAGGTGACTGAGCCATCCTCTTCTTTGGTCACTGACTGTGGTACTGCGTGAGTGTGTAGCGTTGGACCTTCTTTTTCCATTACCTCAGTTAAGGTTTCAACCAAGATAGGATCAAAATTACGAAGTGGAGCATGCTTACGAACAAATAGATGGGTTTCTGTGCCCAAGCTGTGCAATACGCCCGCAAGCTCTACCGCGATATAACCCGCGCCCACAACCGCTACGCGGCGAGGTTGCTCTTTAAGCTCAAAGAAACCGTTTGAATCGATACCGTGCTCAGCGCCTGGAATATTAGGGATCGTTGGGCGGCCACCTACGGTAATATTGATATGATCGGCAGTGTAGTGCTCACCATTGACTTCAATGGTGTTGTTATCAACAAACTTAGCAAAGCCATTGATCACGGTGACGCCATTTTTTGCTAGGTAGCCGTTGTAACCTTGGTGAATACGGCCAATGTAGGCTTCGCGACTTTCTACCAGCTTACCCCAATCGAAGTTCTTTAGCTCAACATCAAAACCATAATCTGGTGCGTATAGTTTAATGGCTTCAGCAACTTGAGCGCCGTGCCACATCGCTTTTTTTGGCACGCAGCCCACGTTTACACAAGTACCGCCTAAGTGCTTTGCTTCTATTAATGCCACTTTGGCACCTCGCATCGCCGCTCGGTTTGCAGATGCGATCCCGCCACTACCGCCACCGATTGCGATATAGTCAAAATGTTGAGCCATAAAAATTCCTCGCCAATTATTTGTTTTGCTTAAACCCTACTACTTTATATTAAGTAAATAGCAAAAGTGCACAACCGAAGACCGATATTAAGCAAAAATCTGTTCAGATACTTGTAAATGCGGTCATTCACCCTTATTTCAACCTCAATATTAGATTAGAAAATAAAGAGCGTGCCCATGAGTAACCCATTAATCGGGCTAGAAGGATTACCTCCTTTTTCGAAAATTAAGCCTGAACATATTGTTGAAGCATTAAAATCTGCCATCGCGCACTGTCGTGAAACTATCGACACTGTTTTAGCGCAGTCGAATTATACTTGGGACAACTTTGTACTGCCGCTAGAAGAAGCGGACGATAAATTTAGCCGCATGTGGTCGCCGGTATCGCATATGCACTCAGTGGTCAATTCAGACGCGCTGCGTAAAGCATATGATGAGTGTTTGCCATTAATCTCCGAATATTCGACTTATTGTGGCCAACATCAAGGGTTATATGAAGCCTATAAAGCAGTAAAAGAGTCAGCTGAGTTTGGTAACTTAACGATTGCTCAGCAAACGTCGGTGGATAATGCACTGCGTGATTTTCAACTTTCTGGCATTGCGCTGGAGGCTGCGAAGCAAAAGCGCTATGGCGAAATTGTGGCACGACTGTCGGAGCTGGCATCAAAGTTTGGCAACAACGTAATGGATGCCACTCAGGCATGGCAAAAGCATATTACTGATGAGTCTGATTTAACTGGGCTACCTGAATCAGCCTTAGCACTCGCCGCCCATACTGCCGAATCCAAAGGATTAGAGGGCTGGGTATTTACGCTAGATATTCCTTCTTACCTTCCTGTGATGACTTACGCAGATAGCCAAACGCTCCGTGAAGAAGCTTATCGTGCGTTTGTAACACGCGCCTCGGATCAAGGGCCTAATGCTGGCGAGTTTGATAACTCAGCGATTATGCATGAAGCGCTTACGCTTAGACACGAACTGGCTCAGTTACTTGGCTTTTCTAGTTTTGCAGAAAAATCACTGGCAACCAAAATGGCTGAGACACCAGAGCAAGTATTTAAGTTTTTGAATGACCTTGCCGCTAAGTCAAAGCCACAAGCCGAGCAAGAAGTGGCTGAACTACGTGACTTTGCGAATAAAGAACACGGTGTAAGTGAGCTAAAACCTTGGGATTATGCATATTATGGCGAAAAGTTAAAACAAGCTAAGTATGCGATTTCTGACGAGGCACTGCGCCCTTACTTCCCTGAGCATAAGGTACTTGCCGGTTTATTTGAAACCGTAAATCGCCTGTTCGGGATCCGTGTGAGTGAAGTCAAAGACGTTGATACTTATCATCCAGACGTACGCTTTTTTGCTATTCACGATGATAAAGGTGAGTTGCGTGGTCATTTCTATCTCGACCTATATGCCCGTGAACATAAGCGTGGTGGTGCTTGGATGGATGACTGCATGGGCCGAAAAGTACGCGCAAATGGTGAGTTGCAGACTCCTGTCGCTTATTTAGTGTGTAACTTCAATAAAGCCGTTGGCAATAAACCTGCGCTATTTACCCATAATGAAGTAACCACCTTATTCCATGAGTTTGGTCACGGTATTCATCACATGCTAACGCAAGTGGATGCAGCGCCAGTTGCTGGTATTAATGGTGTGGCATGGGATGCGGTTGAGCTGCCAAGTCAGTTTTTAGAGAACTGGTGCTATGAAGAAGAAGCGTTGAACTTCATTTCAGGGCACTATGAAACGGGTGAGCCGCTACCAAAAGAAATGTTAGACAAATTACTCGCGGCAAAGAACTTCCAATCAGCCATGCAAATGCTACGTCAGTTGGAGTTTTCGTTGTTTGATTTTCATATTCACGCAGACTTTGAGCCAAATACGGATTGCCAAATTCAAGCAACGCTCAATGCGGTGCGTGAGCGTACTGCGGTTGTTAAAGCGCCTGAGTTTAATCGCTTCCAGCATAGCTTTAGCCATATTTTTGCTGGTGGTTATAGCGCGGGCTACTACTCTTATAAGTGGGCAGAAGTGCTGTCTGCGGATGCGTTTTCTAAGTTTGAAGAAGAAGGGATATTTAACCCGCAAACTGGGCGTGAATTTATGCATCACATTCTTGAAAAGGGGGGATCAGAAGCGCCGATGATACTGTTTACTCGCTTCCGTGGTCGAGAGCCAAAAGTAGATGCGTTGCTGCGCCACAGCGGGATCGCCGCCTAGTTATATTTCCACTCCAAGCGCCTTCTTCTGAAGGCGTTTTTTTTGTCTTAGAAAGTGTGACTTTTTGTTAGCAAATTCAATATCTCTGACTATTCTATAAAGATATGAATTAATAGGGAAAGCCACATGACGAAACTGGTTCTTGCCATTGATGATGACAAACTCGTCCATCACATTGTTGATGAGGCGCTATCGCGTACGTGCAAAATATTACATGCGAAAAATGGCGAGGAAGGCTTACGGTTGGCTAAAAAATACCGTCCGGATATTATTTTGCTTGATGTCGAGATGCCTGGACTGTCGGGCTTTGAGGTATGTGAGCAACTCAAAAAACTAGAGGACACCACTGAGATCCCAGTTATGTTTTTGTCTTCTCGTGCCGATATTTCAGAGCGAATGCGGGGCTACAACGCCGGCGCTGCCGACTACATAGTCAAACCCTTTAACGCCGAAGAGTTGTTAGCGCGTATTAATGTTCTTGATGACTACAGAAAAACCTCGTCGCAGCTCAAACAAGACGTACAGCGCGCCCAAACCACAGCCGAAATAGCCATGACCGACTCTGGTGATATGGGTCGTATAATGCGCTACGTTGGGCAGTCGTATCACGCGCATGACCTCAATACTTTGAGCGCTCATTTTTTAGAATTTTTTATGCCGATGGAGCTCGATGTTGCGGTGGCTTTTTGGTACCACCAAGACGCGATGTTTTACTCCAGTGAAGGTGCTATTCAACCGATAGAACAAGAGCTATTTGAGAAACACAAAGATGGCAGTCGCTTTGTTGATTTTGGTCGCAGAACTATCATTAACTATCCTAAAGTCTCTTTACTGATTAAAAACATGCCAGTGGACGATGTTGCGGTTTATGGTCGCTATAAAGATTTGTTTCCGCACATACTGGAAGCCACTGATGCCAAAATCAGAGACATGGAAGTCAGTGAAGATGCGCTCAATAAAGTGGAACATATCGGGCAGGTATTTGCTGAGCTGAGCGATCATTTAAGCGGCGTTGGCGATCATTACAGTGGCAAAGTTGCTGAGTTTCAGACGGTGCTGGAAAGCGACAAGCTTGCAGTCTTAGAGCCAAGTGAAAGAGAACGGTTGCAAGAACTCTATGAGCACTTCACTTATTTAAGCGATGAGCTAACCATAATTAAATATAAGTTAGGAGAAGTGACTGAGGTACGCCAGCAGCTTATAGAGAGTTTAAACAAAATAGCGAAACCTTGGGGTGAGAATGAAGTGGCGTCGCAGGCTGATATTGAACTGTTTTAAGCCACTGGATAATCAAAGACACTAGAAAGGGAAAGGGGTATACTGCCACGGTTGGTAACCCTTGGGAGCTTAGCTTGTATATTCACACCCCTTTTGAAGAAAACAGATCCTACCTAGATACGCTAACTAAGCTGTTTAATTTATCCACCCTCACTATTAACGAGGCGGAGTTTCAATTGGTCTATGATGAACTAGGCTTACAGTTATTCAAAAAAGATGAACCAAAGCTCGGCGCTATTCGTGTTGATTTTGTGACTGGCGCAGTTGCTCATCGACGCAAATTTGGTGGTGGCAAAGGACAAGCAATTGCAAAAGCGGTGGGCTTAAATAAAGGTGCTGTGCCTACAGTATTGGATGCAACTGCGGGACTTGGACGCGATGCCTTTGTGCTTGCGTCTATGGGTTGCAAAGTAGTGTTACACGAGCGTAACCCGATAGTCGCAGCGCTGCTATATGACGGCTTGCAACGCGCCTATCAAGATGCTGAAATTGGCGAATGGGTGCGGTCAACTATGCGGCTGGAGTTTGGCTCCAGCCATGACTTGCTAGAGCAAGCGGGTTGGCGTCCGGATGTAGTATATCTTGATCCTATGTTTCCGCATCGTGAAAAGTCAGCGCAAGTGAAGAAAGAAATGCGAGTATTTCAAGACTTAGTTGGCAATGACTTAGATGCGGACGCACTTTTGCCTTTTGCTTTGCAGTTAGCCACTAAAAGAGTTGTGGTAAAACGTCCAGACTACGCTGGCTTCTTAAATGATAAAACGCCAAGCATGCAAATAAAAACCAAGAAAAACCGCTTTGACGTTTATGTTAATGCCGCGATGAAATAGCACACCACTACCTGATTTAATTTTGTTCAGTAGATATCTAGATGGATATACGTAAAAAGTATGGTTTTGCACAATTGTACAGGAAAGGTAACCAGATTTAATTAAGTTGTCATAAATCCTTAATACTCTTGCGAAGCATTTTGATAAAGGGGTTGTGATTCTATGCGCGTGTCTACTTTTACTCGGTTATTGGCAATATTACTGACGACAGCGAGTATTCTACTTGGGGCGAGTCTGTTTTGGGCAAGCCAAGTGTTAACTGAGCTTGATGTGCAAGACGCCGCATACAATCAAGTTAAAAATGCGGTGATCATCGAGCTTGAGGGTACAGTAGAAGATTACTTGAGTGCGGGCGATAGCCAGTATTTAAGTAAGGCTGATGAACAAATCAAAGCATTACAGCAAAGTGTAGAGCAGTTGCCACCAGCGCTTGCTGAGCAACTTAAAACTAAACTCACACAACTACAACAGGATATTGCAGGTAAATATCGAGCACTCGGCAAGCTCTCAGGTAATGAACTTGCGCTGTTGGATAATGCGCTCAGACAAATGTCAGGTTCAGCATCGAGTCTCGTTAAGTACGCAATTAAAGCACAAGATAGTGCCGCCAAAGAATCCTATTTTAATCTCGCTTCAGATTATTTTAGCGAAGTCTCGAATTTGAGCTTATATACCTACCAATTAGTCATGGCTTACGAACAGCAGACCGAGCAGAGTTTGATGTCGAGTTTAAGCCGTTTGCAGGATATTGCCGCGCGAATAGACCGACTCGAAAACTTAGGGGTAATGAGTGAGGTAGACGAAGACGAGCTATTTTTAGGTGCACAAGCGGAAGACTTAGCGCTAGAAATAAAAGCGGAGCTTGTGAGCTGGCCTAAACGTTATGCCCGCGACTTAGAAAATACCTTACAGCAGTCCAAACAACGCCAAGCAGGCATGCTGGCACTGCGAGGTGACATTAAAGCAATCTCCGAGAATATCCTACAAGCAGAAACCAACTTAAAAACTGAGCAGGCTGACGTAAAAACCAATGTATTTATGCTGTTTGGTGTGGCAATTGGGTTACTTGTACTGCTTGCGGGTGGTGTGTATTTTGTGCAGTTCAATCAAGTATTAACTCCGCTGAGACAACTACGCGATGGCTTTGCTCAGCTAATCGAAAGTAATGAGCTACGCAATATTGAAAGTAAAAACCAAGACACTGAAATTGGTGAAATTGCGAGTTACTTTAATCAGTTAATCGATAGGCAGCGAGCGGAAGCGGACGAACGCTCAGAAATGCTGAGTGTGATAAATACCTTTATGGAAGAGATGAACACTAACTTGGCGCAGATCTCTGCACAAGCTGGAAACACGTTTGAGCAGGTGGAGCAAAACCAAGCACAGCTTGACTCGCTTAAAGCGCTTGGGGCAGATGCCAATCAAATCAACGCACAAGTTGCCGACAATGCCAATAACACCTTTGAAGCAATGACACAAAGTGTGTCCTATGCGGATGCTATGTTGAGCGCTTCATCTACCACGCAAAAGCGGGTAGAGCAGGGATTAGAGAGCTTAAATGAATTACTTAATGGTGTTTCAGATGTGAGTAAAGTGATTGACATGATCAGCTCCATCGCAGAACAAACAAATCTACTCGCGCTTAATGCGGCGATTGAGTCGGCGCGTGCAGGTGAGCATGGCCGCGGGTTTGCGGTCGTTGCGGATGAAGTACGAAAGCTTGCACAGCAAACACAAGCCTCACTGACTGATATTCACCAGCAATTAAATGTTTTGAGTGATAATTCAAACAAAGTATCGACACAAATCTCGGCTTTGGCAGATGAGGCACAGCAGCAAACTGGCCATGCACAAGAGTTGAAACGCAACTCAGAAGGTGTGGCAGAGAGTGCACAGAGCGCCAACCAAGTTGCCGCCCATGCAATGGATCTTGCCAATCAGCAATCAGATCTCTTAGATACCTTTGGCCACGCCATGGATAGCATGAAAGGCCAGGTTAATAGCTCACATGAGCAAGTTCAGCAAATTCAACAAAGCCTTAAAGAGAAAATGCGGGAGATCAGGGGCACTTTAGGTTTACAGTAATCAGGATTGTGCCGTAGGTCGAGATTTATCTCGACAGCATAAGCTGAAACGTCGGAGCCGCTTTACGCGGCGAGCAGTTAAAAGCTCGCGAGGTAAACTCACACCCACCATCGAGTGCCGTAGGTCCAGATTTATCTCGACAGTATAAGCTGAAACATCGGAGCCGCTTCACGCGGCGAGCAGTTAAAAGCTAGCGAGGTAAACTCGTTCCCACAAGCGCGTCTTGTAGGTCGAGATTTATCTCGACAGCATAAGCTGAAACGTCGGAGTCGCTTTACGCGGCGAGCAGTTAAAAGCTAGCGAGGTAAACTCGTTCCCACCAGCGCGTCTTGTAGGTCGAGATTTATCTCGACAGCATAAGCTGAAACGTCGGAGTCGCTTTACGCGGCGAGCAGTTAAAAGTTCGCGAGGTAAACTCACACCCAGCATCGAGTGCCGTAGGTTGAGATTTATCTCGACAGCATAAGCCAAAACGCAGGAGCCGCTTTACGCGGCGAGCAGTTAAAAGATCGCGAGGTAAACTCGTTCCCACCAGCGCGTGTTGTAGGTCGAGATTTATCTCGACTACTGCAAGTTGAACTCGAAATAATTAAAAAAGGCCGCAAATGCGGCCTCTCGTTGGGGAAAGAAGACTCAATCTGAGCCTACTAAATTTTGCTTATGGCTTGTACTGCGCGTCTAAGGTTAGACCCGAGAACGTACGGTAAGCATTAACGCTTAGGTGCCATGTACCCGCTTGTGGATTAGTGATTACACAAGTCTCGGTATTACCATTTTCGTATGGACGACAGTCATAGCTGCTTGTTGTAGGTTGAGAGCCAAACTTAACGAATAAGTCAGCGTCACCTGAGCCACCAAATGTTTTCACGGTGAAGTCGCTCATACCCTCTGGTACTTCGATTGTGTAATGAACCCACTGGCCGCTTGAAGCTGAAATATCTTCAATTGTACCGCCACCTGCTTGTGGACCACCTGTGCTAGAGCCCGAAGTTGCCGCAACTAAACTTACGCCTGAATAAGCTTTATAGCCGTTAATCATTACATGGTATGTACCAGCTTGAGGTGCGTCAAAGCTACAAACTTCGGCATTACCGCCTTCATATGGGCGACAGTCATAGCTGCCTGAAGTTGGTTGACTGCCAAGTTTTACATAAAGGTCAGCATCACCTGTTCCACCGCTCATGGTGAAGGTCACATTGGTTTTTCCAGCAGGTACGTCAAAAGTGAAAAATTGATTGCTGCCAGCCGCGCCGCTTAGACCCGTTTTTGCAACGCCATCTTCAAGAGTATTACCTGTAGGTGGTGTGACAACATCGCCTAAAGCTTCATTTACCGCAGCGGCTGCATCAACAACACCCGTACCACAGTTTGAACAGCTACCAGCGAAGCTACGTGTAGTGTTTTTCAAGATAGTTTCTACTTCGTCAGGCGTAGCAGATGGTTTAGCTTGCTTGATTAGCGCAGCAACACCCGCAACGTGAGGTGCCGCCATCGACGTACCTTGTGAGTAATGGTAGCTATCATTTGAAGGTGCACCAGAGCCTGAGTTATGCGTAGACAAGATACCTTCTGGATCATCAGCAAAACTTTGCGCGCCACCCGGAGCGGCAACGTCGATGTTTGCACCATAGTTTGAGTAGTAAGCACGGCTACCATCACGACCTACAGATGCTACGTTTACTACGCCATTACAGTTACCTGGGTTGTAGTTTGCTGAGTTATCGTTATCGTTACCTGCCGCAATAACAATGACTGTACCGTTGTTACGTGCTTGGTTGATTGCATTTTGTGTGGTTGCGCTACATGCACCGCCGCCACCTAAACTCATGTTGATAACATCAGCAGGGTTAGCATTTGCAGGCACACCAGATACCGAGCCGCCAGATGCCCAAATGATGCCGTCAGCGATATCAGACGTTAAACCACCACATTTACCAAGAACACGTACAGGCACTACTTTAGCGTCGTATGCAACACCAGCTACACCTTCACCATTATTTGTTACCGCAGCAACTGTTCCCGCTACGTGTGTACCATGCCAGCTTGAGTCTTGATCCGCGCGTGGTACAGGTTGACCTGAAGAGTCAGTTCCACATTCACCGCGAGTGACTGCATCACCAGGGTCACGAGCATCGTTGTCACGTGCGCCACCATCGTTAGCAACAAAGGTATTAGAGATCATGTCATAGCCAGGCAGAATGTTGGCATCTAAGTCTAAATGTGGGCGATAACCTGTATCTAGTACCGCAACTACCACACCTTGACCTGTTGCTTTATCCCACGCTGCAGGGGCATTAATACCAGCAGCAGCTTCGTAGTAATGCCATTGATCGTTATAACGAGGATCGTTAGGCGTTGCGAATGGCTTTAGCATTTGGTCAATTTCGATGTATTCAACATTACCAGAAGCCATCACTTCGTTCATGAATGCTTGTGCTTCTTTTGCTGATAGCTTTTTGTCAGCACGCATAACGTGGTGATTGCTAAGAGCCATTGGGCGTACGTACTGAGCGCGAGCACTCGCTTTAGTGCTCTTAAAGCCTTGTACAAAGCTTTCTGCACGTTGTTGCATTTTAGCAGGAGCAAGATCCGTAGCTGAAAGGCCCATCATTTGCGAACCAGCATCTTTGTACTTGATGATGAACTGTGTACCAAGCGTGCCTTGTGATGATAGTTTTTGTGCCGTTGCTGCAAGCGCTGCATCTTGGCCGATTGATTGTGCTGGTGCGGCTGTAACTGCTGTTGCAGTGAATAAAGCGCTCACTGCGACGCTTAGTGCAGCGCGCTTAAAGTTTTTATTGATTGTCATAATGTTTCCCTAGTTTCTAACTTGTTGTTCAGCTGTTAATAAAAAGCTGATGGTCAGTGAAAGTAAACTCCTAGTTAAAAAAAAGAAAGCGCTGTTTTGTTATTTGCACTAATTTTTTAGTTATATGTGGATGGATAAATGGCTATAAAAAATTCTTACTGTATTGTTTTTAATCGATATTTTTCATTTTTGTGAGAGAGAGAATAAATTTCAGTTACATTGTAAATGACTGTAAACAAAATAGTGTTTTTAACTTTGTGAAGCTTTTGTAGCCAATAGAGCGGATACTTTTTTAGTACTAAAGGGTGGATTTATTGGGTTGTTTTAGTTGTATTTTCTTGTTTTTTAAATTTTGAGAAATGATAACGCTGACATAATGTTTACAAGTGTTTAAAAGGTATTCGGGTGACTATTGGTATTCGCAGCTGTGATTAGATAAAGAATCTAGGTATAATTTTCGCTTGGTCGCGATTTTGCCGCTTAAAGCTAAACTGTTGGCAAAACGGTAAGTGTAGAAATCTTAGATAAAAAGTTGAGTGAGTTTATGCAACAAATAGAGGTGGTCGTTATCGGCGCAGGTGCTGCTGGATTGATGTGTGCTGCACAGGCTGGATACCGAGGGCGACAAGTTGCAGTGGTTGATATGGGGAAAAAGCCTGGCCGTAAAATTTTGATCAGTGGTGGTGGCCGCTGTAACTTTACCAACGAAAATGCTTCACCTGCTAACTATCTATGTAAAAATCCACACTTTGTAAAGTCGTGTTTGAGCCGCTATACCCAACATGATTTTATTGAATTGGTAGACCGCCATGGCCTTGCTTATCACCATAAAACGCTTGGACAATTGTTTTGCGACAATAGCGCGCAAGACATCGTAGATATTCTTCTTACCGAATGTGACTGGGCGGGCGTGTCACTCCATTTACGTCAAGAAGTATTAGCGGTTGAGCATCAAAGCGATGGCCGCTACTTAGTCAAAACCACAACTCAAACCTTCAACTGCGAGTCAGTGGTGATCGCCGCAGGTGGCTTAACCATGCCAAAACTTGGCGCAACGCCAATCGGCTACAAAATAGCGGAGCAATTTGGCTTAACTGTATTACCAACCACGGCAGCGCTTGTACCATTTACACTCCATGATCACGACAAAGCACGCTTTGACGGTTTGTCTGGTATTAGCGTAGATAGCCTAGTGACCAGCGCAAGCGGTATCCAATTTAGAGAAAATATTCTCTTTACTCACAGAGGCTTATCTGGCCCTGCAATTTTGCAGATCAGCTCATTTTGGAAAGCAGGCGAGTTTGTTAGCATCAATTTACTACCTGATCTAGATGTGCAAGCACAACTCCATGACTGGCGCAGTGAACAAGGGCAAAAGAGCTTGAGGAACTTGCTTTCGACCATTTTACCAAAGCGCTTTATTGAAGCCCTAATCAGCGACGGTAGCATCCCAGATAAAAACGCCAACCAACTCAGCCACACTGAGATTGAAAAGCTTACTGAAACTCTCACCTGCTGGAAAATAAAACCAAATGGCACAGAGGGTTATCGCACCGCAGAGGTTACGTTAGGTGGTGTAGATACCGACGAACTAAGCTCAAAAACCTTCGAAGCTAAAAAACAAAAAGGCCTGTACTTTATCGGCGAAGTCACCGATGTCACCGGATGGCTCGGGGGCTATAATTTCCAATACTCGTGGAGCTCCGGTTGGGCATGCGGACAGGCTTGTTAGCCCAAATCACGCTCAAAAGCGGCTATAGATTGAAATAAATTATAGCTTATCAAAAGAAAGGGTTTACCAATCAAAAAGGACACTAAGTATGGCACTTAGTGTCCTTTTGGTTGTTAGTCAGTTATCACATCATACTTACTTTGCCTACCAACTGCGCTTCAGGGTAGGTTTCAATGGTTTCGGCTTCGCCACGGTGATCGCTGGCTAGCTTTTCATAAAGTAGCGGTAAGACAACCAAAGTGAAGAAAGTACCGATGAGCATGCCAGCGACTAAGATAATACCTATGCTGTTGCGCGCTTCTGCGCCTGCGCCGGTTACCAATACCAACGGGAAGTGACCAAGCACGGTTGCACCAGTGGTCATTAGGATGGGTCTTAGACGTGTGGCTGCAGCCCCTTTTACCGCCTCAAATTTCGATTTACCTTCAAGCTGTAAATGGTTCGCAAATTCAACAATCAAGATGCCATTTTTGGCTATTAAACCGATGAGCGTGATTAGGCCGATTTGGCTGTAAATGTTGACGGTCGTGAGTGATAAAAACGGCAGCATCAATGCACCTGCGAGTGCCAGTGGTGCGCAGCCGAGTAGTACCACGAGCGGATCTCTAAAGCTGTTGAACTGGATAGTCAGTAAGAAAAACACCACTATCATGGCAAATAGGAGTACGCCAACCATGGTGTTGCCTTCTTTTCTTAGCTGTCTTGATTCGCCAGCGTAGTCAATAGAGTAATGGCTCGGTAAGACGTCTGCCGCAATTTCTTCAACCTGTGTGAGCGCTTGCTCTTTGGTAATGTGCGGTAGTGTGCCTGCCAATATTCTAAACGAGTTTTGCTGGTTGAATGAGCCAAGCACTCTCGGGCTTGTGAAGGTGCGCAAGGTAGCAAATGCTGAAATTGGAATAAGATCGCCAGCATCCGTTCTTACTTGCATATTAAGAATGTTCTCAGGATTGTACCTTTCGCCGTTGCCCACAATGGGAATGACGCGGTAGGCTTTGCCTTCTTTGTTGAAGTAGTTGGCAAAATTATTCGACATATAAATACTAAGTTGCTCGTTTACCGACGACAAACTGAGACCTAAGTCTGCAACCAGCTCTCGGTCGATTTCAAGCTCGGCTTGCGGCAGGTCGATTTTTAGGTCGGTATTGACGAACATAAAGCTGCCACTGGCGGTTGCCCGTTGAATAATCTCATCAGCGTACTGCTTCATCGCGGTTGGGTCGTCACTGGCACGGAATACTACTTCAACGTCAAACTGCCCTGCGGTAGGAAGCGATGCTGGTAGAATAGGGAATAAACTTAGCCCAGTCACGCTGCCTAACCGGCCGTATAGGTCGTATAGTAAGTCGTGTACTGAGTTTTCTCGCTCATCAAATGGTGCAAGCTCTACACCACCAAAACCCGCTGCCGCCGTAATAATCTGCCAAGTAAACTCAGCGCCTTCAGTGGCGTTCATGACCTCGGCAGTGTCATTCATTTTCGCTGAAGTATAAGCTTGAGAAGATTCAGGTGGTGCTTCCACTACGACTTGAATACTGCTTTGATCTTCGATGGGGGCTAACTCTTTTTGTGATAACAGGTAAAACGGCACCGACAATAAAGAGAACACGATAGCGACAAAAAAGACCTGTGGACGCCACTTAAACAAGGTATCGAGCGCACGAAAGTAGAACGCTTGTAATCGATCAAAATAGCCATTGACCTTTTGCGTTAATTTACCTTCTTTACCGCCTTCAGGGTTAACGTAAGCACTCATGATGGGCGACAAGGTAATAGCAACCAGTCCAGAGATTAATACCGCAATGGCTAAGGTGAATGCGAACTCTCTGAATAAGAACCCCGTTAAACCTGTTAAAAATCCGATTGGCGCGTAGACCGCAGCAAGGGTTAGCGTCATGGCAATTATTGGGACGAGTAATTGACGTGAACTGATAAGCGCCGCTTGTAATCTGGGTTTGCCTTCGCGCATATGACGCGCAACGTTTTCAACCACCACGATTGCATCGTCCACTACTAAACCAACAGAAAGCACGATAGCCAAAATAGTCAGTAAGTTGAGTGAAAAACCCATCGCTGAGATCACCGCGATTGCGCCTAAAATCGAGATAGGAATGGTAACCAGCGGCACCATGGCGGTTCTAAACGAGCCCATCATGGCGAGTACAACAATTCCCACGAGTAGGACGGTTTCCCCAAGTGTGGTGAAGATTTCTTTTATGGAATCACGCATATAAAGCGTGCCATCGTAGCCAATTCTTAAATGCATGCCGTCGGGTAAGATGGTATTTATCTCATCAATTTTTTTATATAGCGCGTCACCAATATCGATTTCATTGGCACCTGGTAATGCCCACACCGCTAAGAATACCGTATCGTGGTCATCAAGGCGTGCGGTTACCATGCCTTCGGCCTCACCGAGTTCTACCGTGGCGATGTTACCAAGCTTGAGTTGCGTGCCATCGATTTCTTTTACCACTAGGTTGTTAAAATCGGCTACCGTTTTTAACGAGGTATTGGCCATCAAGTCGATGCGTTGTCTGTTATTTTCACTGTAACCTAAGGTTGCAATGGTGTTGTTTGCTTGTAGCGCGGCAAATACATCGCTAGCACTTACGCCATAGATAGCGAGTTTTTCGGTATCAAGCCAAATTCGCATAGCGGGATCGCGGCCACCTTCCAGTGTCACTTTTTGGACACCGGGAATATCAGACATAGAAGGGACAACATTACGGATCAAATAATCGCTCACGTTATTACGTGGCAGACCTTGAGATTCTACATCGAGATAGAATACCGCATATGGGCTGTCGGCACGTACGATTTGAATGGCTGGATCTTCTGCTCCGCTGGGTAACTCAAACTTAATCTGGTTTAAACGGGTAGTCAGCTCAGCCAAGGCGTCGGTGGTACTGTGATTAAGTTCAAGCCAAGCGGTGACTTTGCTAAGTCCCGAGGTAGTTATTGAGTCTACATAGTCGACACCCGGAACGGTAGAGGCCACTCGCTCGATGGGCTCGGTAACATAGCCTTTTACAACGTCTGCGGCAGCGCCCGTATAGACAGTGTTGATCACCAGTGAGGCACTTTCTATTTTTGGATATTGCTGCACCGATATATCTCGGGCGGCATTAAAGCCCGCTAGCACAATAAGCAATGACACCACGATCGCCAGTACCGGCCGGTTAACAAAAATATCCATGATAGACGGCTTATTTTCGTGTAATGCGCTCATTACTGGCCTCCGTTATTGCCATCAACAGCAGCAACCTGATCGGTATAAACCAGTAAGTTTTCTTGTAGCTTGAATGCCCCTTCAGCAGCAATAAATTCACCACCACGCAGGCCAGATAGTACAAGTTGCTGATCGTTGACCTTATCGCCTAATGTGATTTTTACCGGTTTTGCCCGCCAGTTTTGGCTGTCGTCCTTTTCAAGTACATAAACAAATTCGCCAAAGTGATTGCGCGTGATCGCATTGGTTGGCACTACTGCGGCGCTTACGACCTCGGTTGGTACATTGACTAGCACCATTTGATTATGGCTGAGTGTGCCATTGCTGTTTTGTAGCTCAGCACGATAACTTTGTTGACGCGATGCGACATCGACCATTGGCATTTTGGCTGATACGCGAGCAGGCTTTTGGCCGCTGGCATTAGAAATTGCCACGCTAACGTCTTCGCCTATGTTAGGTTGTGGTAAGGTTTGTGGAATTTTGAAATCCACCCAAATGCTGTCGTCTAACCCAACCAGGAAAGTGATTTCGCTATTGGCATCAAGTAATTGACCAACCTGATATTGCTCTAACCCCGTTTGACCTGGGTAAGGGGCGCGTATGGTTTTTTTCTCGATTAATGTGGTTAGTCGTTTTACGTCTGCCTGATTAATTGCCACCTCAGCCTCGGCTTTGTCCACCTCATCTGGGCTGATCCGCTTTTGTTCTAGTAATTTGGCAACCCGTTGATAGGTTGATTTAGCAAGCTTTACTCGCGCTTTAGCCGCTAATAGATTTGCCTCATCAATGCTGCTATCTAAGCGCAACAATATTTGGTTCGCTTCCACTTGTTCACCGGGTTTAAAACCGACGTAAGTGATAAGACCGGGATACTCGTTACTAATGGTGACGGTGCGCTTGGCATGAAGCTGACCTACAACCTTAACCGATTTAATATGCTCAGTGGTTGATACATACGTGCTTTTTACCGAAGCGGAGGGCTCTGGGAAAGATTCCCCAAAGGCGATCGCCGCTTGGATTTGTGTAAACTTCACAAAACCAAGGCTGGTAATAACGATGAGAATGATGACAACGGCCATAAGCCAACGTTTGATATTCATTGTGATTTCCTTAAGTTAACGAAGCTCGAGCGCTTGCAATTCTTTCTCTATGCGTACCAGTGAATCTTGAGTGATAGGCTGTTGCCATGGATAGCTGTTAAGTAATCGCACGGTACTGCGAATAACAGGGTCATTAAGCTCAAGTGGTGCGAGCAATGAAGCCGTGCCCTCAACAATTTGCTTAGTTTGTTGCAAGCGCAGTACTTGCTCATATCCTACGGTAAGCGCCCAGCCGGTGATGATAATTTCTTCTATCATGTCGTGTAGATCTGGTGTAGCTTGCAACTCACCTGCTTCAATGCCATCAATTAGCGCTTGTTTAAACACGTTTTCACAGCCACCACAGGATTCGATAATTTTATTGGTCCAAAACTCAGAAGCCCTTTTAATCACCGCCTCATTGGTAGAGTAGGACTGCAATTCATAATCAAAAGAGAAGCGTTTTAGCTTTTGTGGCGAGATAAGACACACCGCGAGCATGCGTTCTGGCGTGCTAAGTGGTAAGGATAACACTTGCTTAAAAACACTGGATGTATGGGTAAAAGATTCATAGGCCAGCGCCATTACTAGGTCTTCTTTAGTCTGCACAAATTTATATATTGAGCCCATAGACAACCCTGCAAGCAAAGAGACCTTTGCCATTGTAAAGTCAGTGACTGAAGACTCATTAATGCATTGTTCCGCAGCGTTTAAAATCATGCGTTGCTGGGTTTCTTTATCATATTTAGGTGCCGGTGCCATCGTTTCTCCTTAGAGTTTGAACCTTATTCGAATGTCATTCGAATAAGGTTCAATTATAGAGAGCATTTTTAAAAGTGCAATAAGTAAACAGAGTTTTGTTTGCTTGAAAGTGCGATTTAAAGATATCGAAGGGAGTGGAATGAAGGCGCTGTACGGCGTTCCTTTGACAGAACGCCACGCTAATTGTTTAGTGATTTAAAATCCAGCTTTTAACGGGCTTTAACCACTCGTCTCTCGGGAGATAGAAAGCGCCGTGTTCTTTTCCAGTTGAAATAGAAAGCTCTGTAAAGCTTTTGAGGTTTGTTGAGCGGGCTTTCACAAAATCGCAAGAACCTACTTGATCTGAGGTTTCGTAAACAGACAACACCTTGCCGTAGAGCTGAATTTCGGTTTTACTTTTGATAAGCCCAGCGCATCCAGCTAGTACCACGTAGTGAATAGCATCATTTTTTAATGTATCACTTGCCATTATCGTTAATGCACCACCACGAGAAAACCCCACGAGCGTAATGTTGCTGGCGCTGACGCCCGCATCCAGTAAATTGCGGACCTTACTAACCAAGGTTTTTGTATACGTTTCTGGTGCGACGCCTTTAGGTCGGTGCTCAGCAATTAGCGTATAGGCATCGTCACTTAATGCTTGTTTGATGGCTGGAAAGTCATATTTACCCCAGCGCTTATGAATAGGTGTTTCATTATCACCTTCAACGATATAGCCATGAGAGTAAAAAACGTATTTGGCGGATGGATTAATCTGCTCTGGTACATCTGGGTAAACTGCTGTAGCTGAGGCGATTGATGCCACGCAAGCAGCTAAGGTGGAGCATACAGCACGTAGTAAAGGATTCATTTTTGAGTCTTTTTAGTTGATGTAGCGAGATGGTAGCCAAGCTTTGATAAAAGAAGCAAGCGTAGCGCGATGGGTTATTTTGTATGAGAGAGTTGTGAGAACGAGTTTATTTTGTGAGATCCGACTCATTTTGTGGGAGTGAGTTCATCTCGCGATCTTTTTACAGCTCGCCGCATAAAGCGGCTCCGACGTTTCAGCTTATGCTGTCGAGATAAATCTCGACCTACAAAACGCGTTAGTGGGAACGAGTTGACCTCGCAATCTTTATATCATTTGCCGCTTAAGGCTTACGCCATTGCCAGCTCGCTTTTATCACCCATCCAGCGCCAGATAATCGGGTCAACAATATCGCTGTGGTTTTTTAGCACGGTAAAAGCGAGGCTTCTCACTTGCGGTAATAAATGTTTATCACGGCTAAGATCGGCAATTTTTAACTCTGCCAATCCAGTTTGTTTTGTACCAAGCACTTCACCCGGGCCGCGGATCTCAAGGTCGCGCTCAGCGATGACAAATCCGTCGTTACTTTCTCTAAGCACCCCTAAACGCTTTTGTGCGGTGACCGACAGTGGCGCATGATAAAGCAGTAAACAATGTGATGCGATTTGTCCGCGACCAACACGGCCGCGCAATTGGTGAAGCTGCGCCAGACCCAAGCGCTCAGGGTTTTCAATGATGATAAGGCTAGCATTGGGTACATCCACGCCAACTTCAATCACGGTTGTGGCAACCAGCACATGGGTATGACCTTGTTTAAATTCGTCCATGATGGTCTGCTTTTCTTGTGCTTTCATGCGACCATGTACCAGCGCAATATTAAGTTCAGGCAAGGCTTCGGCAAGTGCTTTTGCGGTGTCTTCTGCGGCTTGGCATTGTAACGCCTCCGACTCATCTATCAGCGTACATACCCAGTAAACTTGACGTTTATCTTCAACACAGGCCTTTTGTACTTTTTTGATCACTTCATTGCGTCTGGTGTCTGGCACGGCGACGGTTGTGATTGGTGTTCTGCCCGGTGGCAGCTCATCAATAATTGAGGTTTCAAGATCTGCATAGGCCGTCATTGCCAAGGTTCTCGGGATTGGGGTTGCAGTCATTACCAGCTGATGCGGATAGCAATCGCCAAACTTTCCCTTTTCTCTCAGCGCTAGGCGCTGATGCACACCAAAACGATGTTGTTCGTCGATAATGATAAGCGCAAGGTTAGAAAACTGTACTTGCTCTTGGAATAGCGCATGGGTGCCGACCACCATCTGTGCTTGCCCTGAAGCAATACGCTCAAGCGCATGAGTGCGTTCCTTACCTTTGGTTTTACCACCCAGCCATACGGTTTCTATGCCCATAGGTTCAAACCAATTAAGGAAGTTGATGCCGTGTTGCTCGGATAGGATCTCAGTGGGTGCCATCAGTGCTATTTGGTAACCCTGCGCGATAGCCGATAACGCGCTAAGCGCTGCCACAAGCGTTTTTCCTGAGCCAACATCCCCTTGCACCAATCGCATCATGGGGTAGGGATGTTGTAAATCGCCTTTGATCTCTGCCACTACTCGACTTTGGGCATTGGTGGGGGCAAATGGCAAAGCCGACAAAAACTGGGCTTCAAGTGGGTTGGTGGGCGGTAGTGCAACCGCTTTTACCGCTTGGCCTTTTTGCCTAAGCTTAAGCAAGCTGAGGTTTTGCGCCAATAACTCTTCAAACGCCAAACGTGCTTGCGCGGGATGTTGCCCTAGCTCTAATTGCGCTAAATCCACTTCCTGTGGTGGACGGTGGAGTAATAACAGCGCCTCTTTTACGCTTTGCTGCGATGGCCGATATTGCGCTGGTAAATAGTCTGGTACATCATATTTGCGCAGTAACTCAACGGCTTGATCGGCAATTGCCCGAATGCTCAGTTGCTTTAATCCTTCGGTGGTAGGATACACTGGGGTAAGCGTCGCAAGACTCGGATCGCTCGGTGCAGAGCGCGTCTCTTTGATGCTGTATTCTGGATGCGCCATTTCAAAGCCATAGTGACCACGGCGAACCTCACCAAAACAGCGGATCACTTTGCCCGCTTGCATGGCATTTTTTTGTGCCGCATTAAAGTTGAAAAAGCGCAGCGCGATCCGCCCCGTTCCATCATTAACATAACACACCAACATGCGGCGTTTGCCTTGCGTGATTTCGCTGCGTTCAATCTCGGCTTCAATGCTGACATGGCTATGCGCTTGCAGCTCGCAGATAGGATAGGTACGCGCACGATCTTCGTAGCGTAGCGGAAGGTGAAATAACATGTCTTGCACCGATTGAATGCCAAGTTTGGCCAAACGCTCGGCCGCTTTTGGGCCTACGCCTTTTAATTCGGTGATTGGATAAGTGGCCAAATTTGGTGTCGACATGCTAATCCTCTAGCGCGATCCGCGTTATTTATTTCTTCTGCGTAAACTTAAGAATGTCCCAAAAAGCGTCGTCTGCAACGATTTCACCGTGCTCATCAAGTGCCGGGTAAGGTAGCCCTTTTTCGCGACAGCGGGTTGCAATGATTGGATGACATCCTTCAAATAGTAACTTATGTTTTACCACAGGATCCATCATATCTGTACGTTTGTACAGTCCGGCTGCATCTCTTTGGCGCTGCGCTTCGTATAAAATAAGCGCTGCAGCAACAGACACATTGAGTGATTGCACCATACCTTGCATTGGGATCACGATGTGCTGATCCGCATGCTCAAGTGCGCGCTCTGAGATCCCTAAACGCTCTTGCCCGACAATAATAGCGGTAGGTTTGGTGTAATCAATTTCACGAAAATCAACGGCGCTATCGCTAAGGTTGGTTGCTAATAATTGTACACCTGGGTTTTGTTCACGAATTGTCGCAACAGCTTGGTCTATATCCTCATGCATATGGGTTTCAACCCAATTTTTGCTGCCGCCAGAGGTATTGTTTGTTAACCGTCTTTGATCTTGTGGCCATACTGCGTGTACGTGGTGGCAGCCAACCGCATCTGCGGTACGCACAATCGCTGACAGATTATGGTGCTTATGCACTTCATCTAGGCACACTGTGAGGTCGGTTTGGCGTCTATCTAATACGCTTTTTACACGATGGAATCTATTCTCAGCCATCTACTTACTACTCTAATCAAAAAATTCCCGCGATTATAACAAAAAAGAAGCTAGGGCATAACGGTGCGCTGAATTGGGTTTTGCAGTGAGATCAGCGTTTCGGTTGACTGGATCGACTCAATGGTTTGCACTTTATTAATAAGCACATCTTGAAGGTGGTCGATGGAGCGCGCCATCACTTTGATAAAAATGCTGTAATTGCCCGTGGTGTAGTAGGCTTCAACAACTTCTTCAAATTCCTTTAAACGTGCGATGGCTCCCGGGTAGTCGCCAGCGTGTTTTAAGTTTATTCCGATAAAACAGCAGACATCATAACCAAGTCGTTTGGCATTAATGCTCACTTGAGTCCCTTCAATGATCCCCGCTTGCTTCATTTTTTCGACCCGAACATGGATGGTACCGGCGCTAACAGCAAATCTTTTTGCTAATTCCGCGTAGGGCGTTCGTGCATTCTCTTTTAAAGCGTGAAGGATGGATCTATCCAGATTGTCGATCTCATAATTTTCCATGTAAATATCCATTAACAATTATCGTTTATATAAATTTTATAGCATATTTTTGATGAAAATAATTATGTAAAGGTGTTTTTGTTGAGGGTTGTTGATGTTTGTGTCGCTTTCTTTAAATATAGACTCAACAAAACGACAAATTCGGGAATGAGGACCTAACCATGTTGAGCAAGTATCAAGAGACACAAAAACAGATAGCACGAGTAAAACAAGTATTTTCAGCACAGCTAACCGAGCAATTGGGTTTAGTTGAAGTACAAGCGCCTATTTTGGCGCGTTTGGGCGATGGTATTCAAGACAACCTAAGTGGCCACGAGCAGGCGGTGCAGGTAAAAGTGAAAACGCTACCGGATGCGCAGTTTGAGGTAGTGCATTCACTTGCTAAGTGGAAGCGTAAAACACTAGGCGATTATGGTTTTGCTAAAGGCGAAGGCCTCTATACGCATATGAAAGCACTACGCCCTGACGAAGATAAGCTATCGCCAATCCATTCTGTCTATGTGGATCAGTGGGACTGGGAAAAGGTGATTTGCGAAAACAGTGAGCGTTCGCTGGCAAAATTAAAAGAAACGGTAGAAACCCTTTATCACTCAATTAAAGCAACTGAAAAAGTGGTTGAGGATGAGTTTGGTATTGCTGCATTCCTTCCTGAGAAAATTACGTTTGTGCACAGTGAAGAATTACGCACTATGTATCCAGATTTCACAGCCAAGCAACGTGAAAAAGCGATTGCTCAAGAATATGGCGCGGTATTTTTAATTGGTATTGGTGGTGAGCTTGGTGACGGTAAGATTCATGACGTTCGCGCGCCGGATTATGACGATTGGTCAACGCCAACATGCGACAAATACCAAGGGCTTAACGGTGATATTTTGGTGTGGAACCCAGTGCTAGAAGACGCATTTGAAATCTCGTCAATGGGCATTCGTGTTTGTCCTGATTCGCTTGCAAGACAGCTTAAATTAACCGATGACGAAGCACGCTTGAGCTTAGATTGGCACCAACAGTTAGTTGCGGGTGAATTACCACAAACCATTGGGGGTGGTATTGGCCAATCGCGTTTAGTGATGTTGTTGTTGCAAAAGCAGCACATTGGCCAAGTGCAAGTGGGTGTATGGCCTGAAGAAGTACGTAGCAGCGTAGCTGATTTGCTTTAAACAGATCGCGAGGTGAACTCGCTCCTACTGGGTGAATGCCTTGGTAGGCGCCGCTTTACGCGGCGAGGGGTTAAAAGATCGCGAGATGAACTCGCTCCTACTGGGTGAATATCTTGGTAGGAGATGCTTTACGCGGCGAGCTGTTAAGAGATCGCGAGGTGAACTCGCTCCTACGGGGTGAATGCATTGGTAGGAGATGCTTTACGCGGCGAGCTGTTAAAAGATCGCGAGGTGAACTCGCTCCTACAGCGTGAATGCATTGGTAGGAGATGCTTTAAGCGGCGAGTGGTTAAAAGATCGCGAGGTGAACTCGCTCCTACGGGGTGAATGCCTTGGTAGGAGATGCTTTACGCGGCGAGCAGTTAAAAGATTGCGCGGTGAACTCGCTCCTACTGGGCGAATACCTTGGTAGGAGCTGCTGCTTTTCGCGGCAAAATAACACTCTGTTTTAGAGGAATAAATTTAGCACAGTGATAGGTTCTGGGTTACTCACAACGCTGAATTTATTCCTCGACTTTTCCTTATTCTCATCCCTAGTGTATTCTTATACGTTACTCGGTATAATGCCCGCTTTTAGCTCTGCGGCAGACTTGAGTAAACCAATACCACTCGGCCGGTACTTATTGTTGAGAATGACTATGACATCACCTACACGCGGTAATCTGTTTATCCTTTCTGCGCCTTCTGGTGCGGGTAAATCAAGTTTAATCAAAGCGTTACTGGAAAAGCACGACGATATTAAAGTGTCGGTGTCTCACACTACGCGCGCTCCTCGTCCAGGCGAAGAAAACGGCGTACATTACCATTTTGTCTCGGTTGATGAATTTAAGCAGCTGATCGATAAAGGCGATTTCTTTGAGTGGGCGCAAGTATTCGAAAATTACTACGGCACTTCAAAACAAGCGATAGAAGATCAACTTGCCGCTGGTATTGATGTGTTTTTAGATATCGACTGGCAGGGGGCGCGTCAGGTGCGTGAGTTGATGCCTGAAGTAAAGACCATCTTTATTTTACCTCCTTCAACTGCGGAGCTAGAAAAGCGCTTAAATGGTCGTGGTCAAGACTCTCAAGAAGTAATTGCAGGTCGCATGGCTGAGGCGAAATCAGAAAGCTCACACTATAACGAGTTTGACTATATTCTTGTCAATGATGACTTTGAACAAACACGTGGTGAGCTTGAACATATTGTTATTGCCGCAAGACTTGAGCAAAAAGCACAGTCTATCCGTCATCAAGCACTTATCGCCGACTTGCTAAAATAATTACTTTTAAACCTGAGGTTTTTTAACCATCAATACTTGGCGAAAGGCTAGACATACAGTAAACTAGCCTTTTGCATAATGAACTGAATTTGGAGTGCTTCGATGGCTCGCGTAACTGTAGAAGATGCAGTAGATAAAATTGGTAACCGCTTTGACTTGATTTTAGTAGCAGCGCGTCGCGCTCGCCAAATTTCTGTAGGCGGTAAAGATCCTATGGTTGATGCTGAAAACGACAAGCCAACCGTAATCGCGCTACGTGAAATTGAGCAAGGTTTTGTAACCACTGACTCGCTTGATATTATCGACCGTGAAGAGCAGCAACACCAAGAAGCTGCAGAGCTTGCTGCAGTAGCTGCAATCGTTGGTGGCAATCGCTAATCCAACCACTGTCTAGATTCAATAATGCCAGCTTTTTTGCTGGCATTATTGTTTTATACCAATTGGTATTAATCGCCAGCAAATTACACAACGCGTAACGCCTTTAACTTCCTAACTAGTGGCATAAATTGTTCATTGGCATTGCTGGTGTTTCATCGTATATTCTTAAGTAACTAGCTTGTAACCCGTTTTATACTCGCCGAGTATAGCTTCTCTGAAACATTGGAGTGTGAATGTATCTGTTTGAAGGCCTCAAAAAGAAAATCTCAGAATATTTGTCACCAGAAGACGTCGATTTGGTGCAAAAAGCCTATGTCGTGGCCCGTGAGGCACACGAGGGACAGACGCGCTCTAGCGGTGAGCCCTATATCACTCACCCAGTAGAAGTAACCCAGATCCTTGCGAGCATGAGGCTTGATCATGAAACACTCATGGCTGCGCTTATGCACGATGTTATTGAAGACACTGACTTTAGCCAAGACGACTTAGCGGAGATCTTTGGTGATACGGTCGCTGAGTTGGTGGAAGGGGTGTCAAAGCTCGATAAACTGAGCTTCAAAGATAAAAAAGAGTTCCAAGCCGAAAACTATCGCAAGATGATCATGGCGATGACGCAGGATATTCGTGTCATCCTTATTAAGCTTGCAGACCGAACGCACAATATGCGAACGCTAGGCGCTTTGCGTCCTGACAAGCGCCGTCGAATTGCCCGCGAAACATTAGAGATTTATGCACCAATTGCAAACCGCCTTGGTATTCATGATATTAAAAATGAGTTAGAAGATCTCGGGTTTCAGGCGTTATATCCAATGCGCTATCGTGCGTTACGTTCAGAAGTCGCCAAAGCACGTGGTAATCGTAAAGAAGTGATCAGCAATATTCAGTCTGAGATTGAATCTAGATTGGAAGAAGCGGGTATTCAAGGCTCTGTAAAAGGCCGTGAAAAGCACTTATACAGTATTTACCGCAAGATGTTGAATAAAGAGTTAATGTTTAACGAGGTGATGGACATTTACGCCTTTAGGATCAATGTCGACAACCTGGATACTTGCTACCGTGTGCTAGGCGTTGCACATAATTTATATAAGCCAATTGAAACTCGCTTTAAAGACTATATTGCCGTACCGAAAACCAACGGTTACCAGTCGCTTCATACGTCGCTGGTAGGCCCGCACGGTATTCCGGTAGAAATCCAAATTCGTACTCATGATATGGATCATATGGCGGATAAAGGGGTAGCAGCGCACTGGATGTATAAAAAGTCAGGTGATAATGCCGGCCATACCGCGCAGCAGCGTGCGCGTCAGTGGATGCAAAGCTTGCTTGAGCTACAGCAAAGTGCAGGCTCGTCTTTTGAATTTGTGGAAAACGTTAAAACCGAATTATTCCCAGAAGAAATTTACGTCTTTACGCCAGATGGCCGTATTGTCGAGCTACCAATGGGGGCAACGGCGGTAGACTTTGCCTATGCCGTGCACACCGATGTGGGTAATACCTGTGTGGGTGCTCGTGTAAACCGTAAGCCTTATCCGTTGAGTAAAGCGCTGGATACTGGTCAAACTGTCGAGGTTATTACTAGCTCAGGTGCACACCCTAACGCTACTTGGCTGAACTTTGTGGTAACGGGTAAAGCACGCCTTGGGATCCGCAATTACCTCAAGAGCCAACAAGAAGAAGAAGCGATCCAACTAGGCCGTCGTTTGCTCGACTCGGCATTGGGTGAGTATAAGCTAGATGATATTGCTCAAGAGCAAATCGACAACGTACTTGAAGAGCATAACCTCAATACCTTGTTGGAGCTGCTGGTTGAGATTGGCTGTGGCAATATCATGAGCGTATTGATAGCGAAGCGTTTACTGCAAGATGATAATGCGGTAGAAGATATTGCTAAACGTGCTAAAGCCGCGATAATCGGAACAGAAGGCATGTTGGTAACCTATGCTAAATGTTGTCGTCCTGTGCCGGGTGACGCTATCACAGCATATATGAGCCAAGGCAAAGGCCTAATGGTTCACCGCCAAGAATGTAAAAATATTAAGGGTTGGCGCAACGAGCGTTCGAAGTACTTCGTCGTGAAGTGGGAAGACAACCCAGAGAAAGAATATATAGCAGCGCTGCGTGTGGAAATTATTAACCACCAAGGTGCGTTGGCTAAATTAACCAATGTGGTTGCGACGACTCAAGCTAATATTGTCGAAATCGCAACGGACGAAAAAGAAAGTAATTTATACGTGATTGATTTAGGTATTACCGTGAAAAACCGAATTCATGTTGCTGATATTATGCGCCGAATTCGAGTGATGCCAGATGTACAACGCGTGTATCGTAAAAAATAAAGGAACATTAATGAACAAAGCTATTATTTCAACAGATAAAGCGCCAGCAGCAATTGGCACATACAACCAAGCGGTAAAAGTTGGTACTGCGGTCTATTTATCTGGCCAAATTCCATTGGTACCAGAGACAATGGAATTTATTTCTGAAGATTTTGCAGAGCAAACGCACCAAGTGTTCAAAAACCTTATCGCAGTATGTGAAGAGGCTGGTGGCGAGTTACAAGATATGGTTAAGGTTAATATCTTCCTAACTGATTTGAGTAACTTTGCAACGGTCAACGAGATCATGGCTCAGTATTTTAGAAAGCCATACCCAGCTCGTGCTGCAATTGGTGTAAAAGAACTACCAAAAGGCGCACAGGTTGAGATTGACGGTATTATGGAGTTGCCTTCAACTAACTAACCACAGGTTAACTAGTTGTTAGATATATCTCTTCGCTCCAGTGTCAATCGCTGGAGCGGCTTTTCAAAAAGCCAACACAGTCCATTCATTTTCCCCTCGCATTACATTACAGGAAGTCCCATGACCGCAGCCAGCGCACTTACTAGCCGTGCATTGAAATTAAAAGCAAGTACTGCTGATCTTCACGACCGCATAGATAACAGCATTATGGCAAAAGACCCGTTTGCCAGCATTGAGCGTTATCTCCAGTTTTTAACCCTTCAATACCTGTTTCTTAAAGATGTCGCTGCATTATATGAGCACCGTGAACTCTCTATGCATATTGACGATCTCAAATCGCGCCGACGGCTTGGGTTGTTGGAGCTGGACTTTGCTGACTTACAGCACACATTACCTGTGCCGTCTTTGTCGCCGTTTATCACAACTTCAACCGAGTTTGCGACTGCTTTGGGAGCGTTTTATGTCGTTGAAGGCTCTAAGGTTGGGGCCGCAATGCTTGGGCGTCAAGTGCAGGCGCGTTTGCCCGTCACAGGTGAGTATGGCGCGCGTTACTTAGCAGGGCCCGGAGTCGGGCGCGGCAGTGCGTGGCGTCACTTAATTCAATTTATCGATACGGTTGAGTTAACTAGTACGCAAGAAGATGCATTGATCACCGGCGCTCGTCAGGCCTTTATGCGTTTTCAGCAGTATCAAGCAAAGGTCTATGCTTAATACAATTGGTATAAGTTGAACGGAGAATAACAGGGTTGTTGTCGCGACATTATATCGCGACAGGTTAGTGACTAGCACATATTGGTTGGGCAATCACAATGTAATGTATTTGGCTCAGGAACACACGCTAACGCCTTTGATGGGCAGGCCATCGTTGGGCCATCGGTGTCACAGTTTAAGTCGCGACTACAATAGTAGGAACAACCACCACCAATCTCACGGGTCTTGTTGTTATCCAAAATTAGCTTACTACCTGCTAATGACTTCAATTGCTTTTTGTTCAGTTTTAAATCCATCGTTTATTCCTTCAATTGATTTAGGGTAAAAACAGCACAGGTCACTATGACCTATGCTGTGGCTCGGATTTTTTAAGCGTTAAGTCTTCTTCACTTTCTTTAATTGGCGCAGGACGAAAACGTTCAACGTAGATAGTAGCTAGAAGTGTGGTAATAACAGCAGCCAATAGAACGGATTTTACATATGGGTAGCTATAATAAACGATACCCCACTTCCAAAATTGTTTTGCAAAGCTTTCATCTACTCCAAAGTGTTCTAGATTACGAATGATGTTCTCAGCGAAAGCTGCTAAGTCTACAAGCATAAACAAAAAGAAGATCCCAACAAGTATGATATCGGCATGTGTCATGTAGATATATTCACGCTTACTTGGTTGAAACTTTTTAACATAATTCATCGATAAGCGAACTCTACGTTTTATCAAAATGAAGGAGAGTAGATCTACGGTGAAATGCATGACAAATATCATGAAATTTATTTGGTATGGCTTTTTGCCTAAAGAAAACACATTTTGAATTAAATAAAAAGAGCCAGCTTCTATCAGAGTTGCTATTAGTAAAAGACATACTAAATGCTGCACGTTAATCATATCTCTGGATAAAAGGGAAATACATAAAATAAAAACTAGCGTATGAATGTGATACGCAAAGTCTGTATAGTAATGTGCCATTGAAAAACACCCTGTGAAAGCAAGCGCAATTATAAAAAAGTACCATGTAGTTTTCATATGTATTTCCGATCGTTTATCGTTTTATCCACCATTACTTCCGTCCGATTTTAATTTAGGGTCATCAACTGTTCCGCCATGACTCCCCCCAACTACACGTTTCGATTCAAAGGTATTTAAATTTCTAAAAACATTTTTTTTCGTTTTTGTAGGTGACATAATATACATCCTTCTATAGGCTTTGCAGTGGTTAAAGTTGTTAATACTGTACTCTGAAAATCGCCTATTGAGAATCACTTGTAACACCAAAGAGGTTAAGTGATTGATCTTGGATCTATTACAGTTCCACCATGGGAAGCTATAGAGAAAGTTCGAGGGTCATGTTTAACCACTCCTAGGCTGCCACCTTTAATGGACTTTACACTGTATATTGGTAACTTTTTGATTTTTATTACCTTCTGAAGTCTTTTTTGCATTAAAAATTTCATTATTTTTATCCTTTTGCAGCTCAAATCAACTGAAAACATGACTACTTACTCTTCCACTTTCTTTGCATCAGGAGAGGTCGGGCTTTTGCGTCTTAATTGGGTATCACTAATTAAGCTCCGCAGGGCTTGAAACTGTTTAATAATGGGAGAAAGGTCAATATCACAGTAGTTACACCAAACTTGAAAGTGATCCCAAGGTATACGGCTTACACCATTTTCATAGTTTTCGTAGGTTTGGCGGCTAATACCCACAAGGTCAGCCATTTGCTGCGTGGTTTTTTGGGCAGCAAGGCGCATTCTTCTAAGGTCATCACCGTTATATTTAAAATTGGGATTGCCCACCAATTTAATCCTTTCTTGTATGGGAGAGTATGTTCACTCTATCTAAGTTATTTTTATGTGTAATCTTTGTTAACTTGTAATTGTAATCAATAAAAATGTTTCTGCAAGAGGAAATTTAATCAGTCAATTATGGATATATCGCTCAAGAACCTACGTATACTTTTCACTTTATTTTCATCATTTTAATAGAAAAATGGGTTCGACAAGATTTTTTAGCGAGGCTTTTGTTACTGTAGTGTGAAATGAAAACAAGGGTAACAACTGACTGAGGGTGATATGGATTATCTACGTCAATATAACGACTTAAATATTCTCTATGAAGCACTTAAAAAATCGAGTCGTGGAGAGGTTGAGATAGCTGAGACGACTGCTAAGTGGTTTTCTCTTGTAGAGAGTACCTTATTTGAGCTCCAGGAGCTGGCGTATATGGAAAAGACGTATATGCAAAAGTCGCGAACCATGAATAATCTCATCGAACTGGTGTATGCCAGTGTTCCTACCACTGAGTAGGGCAAATAGCAGAAATAAAATTGTATGTTTTGCAGTGGTAAGAGTGCCAATCAAGCTCGATTAAGTATTGGCACTCTTTTTTATTGATTTACATGGCTTTTAGAGCTCAAATGGCGCGACGCCTCTGGCTTCCATCATATAACCTGTTTGCGCGATGTCGCCCTTCCAAGTAGAAACCTTAATCGTGCCACTGACTGTGATTGCATCATATAGGCTTTCAATCGGAACACCGCCTTTGATTTTGACATGAACAATTTGATTTGGCGGCGGAGGCGGCACGTGGATGCAAGCGCCAAAGTAGGGAACCAACAAAAACTCGGTGATCACTTCACTGTCACCTTCAAGTGGTACAACAAAGCCGGGTAAGCTGACTAGTTGGCCGTCTAACTCTTTGACGACTGGGGCGTCTAAATCAGGTTGCACCCAATTTTGCTCGGCGCCATCATGGCTTGCTGCGTCTTGATTGCTGATCTGGACATGCCCTTTTGGAATTAAATCTTCCCAGAATATCTCTTTAGGTGGTGCCGCATTTGCGATACCACTGAATACCATCGCAGTGATGAATGCAATGAAGTAAAAAACGTGAGTTCGTGCGGTTAACTGCATCTTGATCCTCTTAGGTTTTAATTTGCATGCCATCGGCAAGCGAGTAAAAATAAGCACGGGCGGCAGGAATGGCGCCGATCAAAGTACCTGCGCCTATAATAACGCTTAGTAGCGTGAGTTCATAGGTTGAGAGCGCTGAGATACTTAGGACTACGCCAAATTGACTTTGTAGGCCGGATTGGGCAGCAATGAGCAAGGCATAAAAAAGCGCTACACCGAAAGCACATCCTAACACGGTGATAAAAATCGCTTCGCTAATGAGAAGCGTAAAAATATGCCAAGGCCGCGCACCAACGGAGCGTAGGATAGCAAGTTCTCGACGCCTTTGATTCAACGTGGCGAGCAATGAGGTCAACATGCCAAGTAAGCTTATCAACACCACAGCAAGGGTAATGAGAAGCAAGATTTTTTCGACAATATCTAGCATTTCCCACAATTCCCTCAATGTCACCCCCGGCATAATTGCCAGTAAAGGCTCGCCTTTATACTGATTAATATTTCTGCGCACTTGTAGGGTATAAAGTGGTGACTCAAAACCCAGTAAAAATGCTGTGATTTGCTTTGTTGAACCGATTAAATCACCGGGCTTAGAGTCGAGGTTGTGTAGTAAAGCGCTATTGTTTTTACTGTCATGCTCATGCTCATGCTCATGCTCATGCTCATGCTCATGCTCATGCTCATGGTGCGTTGCATCTTGTTCTCGTGCAACCATTCGAGATGGCTTGTTGTGTCCTGTGCTATGCATGCTCTCTATGGCACTTAACGGCACATGTAGTGTTTTATCCACCGGCGTTCCCGTGGCTGCCAAAATGCCAGAAATAACCAGCGGATTGTCATCATGATGATGGAAACTGGTATTGCCCATACCGTGAGAAATGACGATTTTTTGTCCCAGCTGATAACCCAGCTTTTTTGCGACCATAGCCCCAAGCACCACTTCTTGGCCATTGTGAAATGGTCGACCAGCGGCAAAGGTGAGGTGTTGTTTTTTAGCGTATTGATAATGACTGAAGTAACTTGCATCTGTACCCAGCACAGCAAAGCCTTTATGGCTATCGCCTAAGCTAATGGGAATACTCCACGCAACACCGCGTTGTGCCTTGATGTACTCGTAACTTTGCCATTGTACGGCATTATTGGCGTGACCAATTCTAAATACGCTTGAAAGCAAAAGCTGAATATCACCAGTACGTGCGCCGACAATCAAGTCAGTGCCAGAAATAGTATTCGCAAAGCTGGATTTTGCGTCTTGGCGTACACGCTCAACCGACAGCAGTAACATGACACTAATTGCAATGGTCACTAGAGTTAGGGCGACGCTGGCTTTTCGGTTTAGCGTACTTTTCCACGCAAGTTTGATTAGCATAGCGATGCTCCTTGTTGTAAATCAGGCAAGCTTATTTGCCTATCAAATAACGGCGCTAAGCTTTTATCGTGACTGACAAAGAGAATAGATGCACTGTAAACCGCGGCTTGGCTAAAGAGTAATTTAATAAAGCCATCACGGCTGTCGGCATCGAGGGCTGAGGTTGGCTCATCGGCAATAATGATTTCGGGCCTGCCAATAAATGCGCGAGCGGCGGCTACGCGCTGCTGCTGGCCAATACTTAACTCCGCGACACTGCGCTGCTGAGTGTGCTCGTCTATACCAAGATCAGAGAGCAGAAGTTTGGCTTCCTGCTCAAGAGATTTATTCTGTGAGGAAATGTTTTGCCTGCGCTTTTTGGAAAATTCGCAGCCAAGGGTAACGTTTTCAACAGGCGACAAATAGGGCAACAAATTAAAGTTCTGAAAAATAGTACCTATATGGTCGGCTCTAAACTTATCTCGTTGGCCACGGCTCAGTGCGCTCGCGTTTGTACCTGCAATTTCAATTTCTCCCTGCTGGCAATCCAAGGTGCCGGCAATCAATCCAAGCAAAGTCGATTTACCGCTGCCGCTTGGACCATGTAAAAACACGTGTTCACCTCGGGCGATATGTAGCTTAGGTATGGTTAGCACCGGGGTGCTCGACTTAGGCCATGTAAACTGTAATTGAGATATCGTAAGCATAACGCCTCAACGCTGGCAAATAATGTTGTGATGGTATAACAAGAATGACTAAAGCAAAACTAAGTTAAGCTCAACAACAAGCGTGTAAGTTAAATTGTGATTTTTGTTCAGCTCGACTATTATAGCGACCCTAACCCCCTCATTATTTTGTGCCCTTTAGCAAGGCGCATCCTGTCATTGGAGTAACAATGAGTAGCTACAAAGTTTTAGACGTTAATGACGATCTTCCAATTCGCACTAAAGGTGCGGTTCACAGTGGTAAAGTACGTTCAGTTTATTGGTTAACCGACGCCGACAGTGCACGTTTAATTGAAGAAAAAGGCTATCAAGTCCCGGTTGGTACAGAGCTGGCAATTATGGTCATTTCAGACCGTATTTCAGCGTTTGATTGTATTTGGCAAGGTGAAAATGGTCTTAACGGTGTACCGGGTAAGGGCATTGCGCTTAACAGCGTTGCTTCACATTGGTTTTCACTTTTTGATAAAGCTGGCCTTGCAGGTAATCACATTGTTGATATTCCACATCCTTATGTTTGGATTGTGCGTAAAGCCAGTACGGTAAGAGTTGAAGCGATTGCGCGTCAATATATTACCGGCAGTATGTGGCGCGATTACGCAAAGGGCGTAAGGGAGTTTTGTGGCTTGCAATTACCAGAAGGTTTAGAGGCCAATCAAAAACTAGATAATGTCTTAATCACACCATCAACCAAAGGGATCATCAAAGGTTTAGCAGACGTACCAGAAGTGGATGACGTAAATATCTCTCGTAAAAACATCGAAGATAACCTTGCAGCGTTCAACTTTAAATCTGCGGCAGATGTGGATAAGTACGAGCAGTTGCTAACCGAGGGCTTTGCCCTGATCAGTAAAGAGCTTGAGAAGCTTGATCAGATCTTTGTTGATACTAAATTTGAGTTTGGTTACGTTGAAGATAAAGACGGCCAAGAGCGCCTAATTTACATTGATGAAGTGGGTACGCCTGACTCGTCACGTATTTGGGATGGCCCTGCTTATCGCGATGGTAAGATCGTTGAAAACTCAAAAGAAGGTTTCCGCCAGCTATTGATAAACAATGTACCAGATAGCGATGTGCTGCTTAATAAAGATCGCATGCCTGAGCGAGAAGCGCTTGCTCGCGATTATCTTTTGCCAGAAGCTGTGATGATGTCGGTAAGCGAAACTTACGTTGGGATCGCAAGTAAAATCGTTGGTCGTGAACTAATGATCCCTGCTGATCCTCGCCAAGAAGTTATTGATATTCTTGATAAGCTGTACGGTTTAATAGATTAATTATTTTTCAATTGCCCTGATAGACAAGTTTATTAGGGCAATTTCCTCAATTCACTTGCTTTTCATTGCAAGGTCTCTTTTACTTAACCTAATTGTTGCAAAAAAATAGAGTCAGATATGCGAACGTCTGTTCTACTCCTACTAAGTTTTTGTTTTTTATTCCTTTTAGATTCAAATTGCGCAAATGCCGGGCAATTAACAGTGCTAGATGGCAGCGGCAAGCCCTTGCAGCATGCCGTTGTTGAATTGACGGACGAGCCTGTCGAGTCAGCAGCAAAAGCAGTGGCGGTTATGGATCAAATCAATAAACAGTTTGTTCCTTTCATTCTTACCATCCAAAAAGGACAATTGGTTAATTTTCCCAATAGCGATGATATCCGTCATCACGTTTATTCGTTTTCTGCGGTAAAACCTTTTGAGCTAAAGCTATACGCTGGCACGCCAAATCAACCGCTTAAGTTTGAAAACGCTGGTGTAGTGGTGTTAGGTTGTAACATTCACGACTCTATGGTGGGCTATATTTACATTGCAGATGACAAGCAAGTATTGGTATCTGATGCGAATGGATTAGTAACTTTGCCAGACTCTACAAAACAAGTAACGGTATGGCATCCTTATCAAGAAAATGACATAGATAGTCGGCAAGCCGTGCAAATAGTGAACACAACGGCGCCAATGTCCGTAACAATAAAAACAACTTATCCAGCGCCGCGTAATACCTTTGGCGAGCGCTTTGGACAACATGAATGAATAACAGTTTTAAAAATAAAATAATTAGTCTCTGTATTTTGCTTATCCTAGTCACGGCAGGGATGAGCTTGGCAAGTTTTTGGTGGTCCACAAGTAAATTCAATGAAGCGCAAGTGCAAAGAAAAATTCAAGTGGCGCAAAATGTTTATCAACAATATTTAAAAGCGCGAGAGCAGCTATTGGTTACCGCGGCGACTGTACTGACCGCTGACTTTGGCTTTAAACAGGCGGTCGCGACGAGAGATGCACAAACCATCAGTAGTGTGTTGCTTAATCACTCCCGCCGTATTGATGCCGACTTAATGCTGCTGCTAGATGTGAAAGGCGACCTGATCTCCGCTAACAGGGAAGGACTCAACTTCCCGAGCGACACCAGAACTTGGATGCAAGCGTTGCAGAGCCACACCGACCACTCAGCTTTTGTGGTACTTAGTGAGCAGTTGTATCAAGTAATTATTTTGCCTGTGCGAGCACCTAGGACGATTGCATACTCAATTATTGGCTTTGAGGTTGGATCTGCTGTGGCGTTTGAGCTAAAAGAGCTGACAGGAATGGAAACAAGCTTTGTTGGTGCCGCTGATAACCTAAAAGCAAGCTCGCTGACTGCTCTTGCACTCGGTGGTGATTTATTTACTTTTCTAGCGGCGCAAAAAACGACACGGTGGCTTAGCCAGTATCCGGTATATGAAAGTGCAGAGGTGAGTTTACCTTCTCTTGAAAGTAACCCGGTGAGTTTGGTACTCAGTGCGGATTTAACTACTCAGTATCAAGAATTTGATAAAATGGTGTTGACCATTATTTTACTCTCCCTCGGTACTATCCTTATTGGTTTTATCACCAGTGGTATTGTTGCCAAGAATCTTACGACACCGCTTAGTAAGCTTACTGAGTTGGCAAAACGCTTTGCTAAAGGGGATTACTCAGCCAAACTGGAAGAGGCTCGACCGACCCAAGAAATTTGCCAGCTTGTTGACGCTTTTAATGATATGGGCGAAGACATTCAAGAGCGTGAAGAGCAGATCCGCTTTCAAGCCAGTCATGACCATTTAACTGGATTTTTTAATCGTAATGCGGCTTTGGATAAACTACATAGTATGCACAGCAGTGGTGCAGAGTATTACTTTATTGCCATAGACATAAAGGGATTACGCCATATCAATGACAAGCTCGGCCCTCGGGTTGGAGATGATTGTATTAAAGCCGTGGCGAAACGGATAGCGGAGATCAATACAGCAGAAGGCGGATTGAATGTTAGGCTTGGCGGCGATGAGTTTTTAGTTGCACATCCAGCGAGTGCGTGTGCCGATCCGCAAAGTGCTGTGCTTGGTATTGTTGAATGTGCTGAGATGCTAAATCAAGGCCTGAGTAAGCCTTACACTGTGCAGGGATTAGATATTTCGCTTCACTTTAGTATCGGCGTAGTGCATTACCCCAAACAGGCACATACTCCCGAGGATGTCGTTCGCCGGGCTTTGATCGCAGTTGATACTGCAGCGCACGATGGTCATGATGTTTACTACTACCAATCAGGTGAAGATGAAGCCCATCTAGAGCGTCTGCAAATTATTGATGAACTAAAACACGCTATTGCCAACGATGATGGTCAGCTTTTTATGACCTACCAACCAAAGCTAAATATGAAAACCAATCGTATTGATAAGGTTGAGTCTCTTATTCGTTGGCAACGTAAAAATGGTGAATGGGTGTCGCCCGAACTATTTATCGATCTTGCCGAGCAATCAGGTTTGATTGTTGAGTTAACTCAGTGGGTAGTAAAGACTGTGGTGTCACAAGTTGCTAATTGGGTACGCCAAGGTGAACGCATCAAGGCAGCTATTAATGTATCGGCACAAGACATCGCAGATAAAAACTTCTTGTCTCATCTTAAGACGCTACTAGATACACATAACGTCAAACCTGAGTTGATCACCATAGAGCTTACTGAGCGAGACATGATTGAGAATGAGGAAAAAGGCATTGCGGTTCTTCAAGCGCTCAAACAGCTTGGCGTGCAGGTCTCGCTTGATGATTATGGTGTGGGTCAAACTTCCCTTGGTCGATTAAAAATGTTACCTATTGATGAGCTGAAGCTCGACAAGGTATTTATTTTAAAGCTCGCTCAATCGGAAAAAGACCAGTTTATTGTGCGCTCCACCATCACGCTTGGTCACCAACTTGGTTTTAGCGTGGTCGCGGAAGGCGTTGAAGACAAAGCATCGCTTGAGCTACTTGAGTCAATGCAGTGTGATTATGCACAAGGTTACTATCTAAGTAAGCCACTCAAAGCCGCAGACTTTGACCTGTGGTTGGGGAGGTATAATGAAGTGGGCTAATGTTTTTACCGTGTGCTTAATAGTGTGCGGACCAACTTACGCCGCAACAGGAAAGTTACTAGCGACTCCCGGGGTGTCACAGGTTGAGGGTAGTGCAGGTGGTGGCATTGTGCCGTGGGCGCAGCTTGCAGGATATGCTTCGGAAGATGAATGGGCGGCGAGCGGGTTTTGTAGCCGAGCTAGCCTGAAAGACTACCAGCTCGATGTGTGTGGCGTTCAAGCCAACTTATTCAACCGCGTAGAGTTAAGTTTCGCTCGACAAAACTTCGATGTGGATGCGCTTAATCTTGATATTGAGCAAGATATTGTCGGTGCCAAGGTGCGGCTATATGGCGATATCGTCTACAGTAAATATCCACAATTGAGCTTTGGTATTCAACATAAGTCTTTGGATGATGCTACGGTTGCCAATTTGCTCGGCGCTGAAGACGACTCAGGAACGGATTATTACTTAGCTGCAAGCAAACTGCATTTGGGCGCTGTAGGCGGTTATAACTGGTTCTGGAATATTACGATGAGACATTCTCGGGCTAATCAACTTGGCATACTAGGTTATGGTGGAGCTAACGACAGTGCGCCTTGGCAACTAGAAGCTAGCAGTGCAGTGTTTTTATCTAGGCATTGGGCTGTCGGTGCAGAATATCGCCAAAAATCCAACAACCTTGGACTTGGTGAATCAGATTGGAAAGATGTTTTTGTCGCTTGGATCCCGAATAAGTCAGTGAGTGTGACGGCGGCATGGCTAGACCTTGGCAAAATCGCAGGGCAGCCTTCTCAAACGGGTTGGTATCTATCTGTTACGGGGTATTTTTAAATGAAATGGCTATCACTAACGGCAATCTTGCTTTTCCTCGTGGCGTGTAGTGCTTCAACTCCACAGACCTCCCTATATGAGCAAATAGGGGGCACCGCCGGCGCAGAAAAGCTAGTAGACGCGTTTATTAAACAGATTGGCAATGATGACGTTATTTTACCTTATTTTAGAGAGTCCAATGTTAGGCACTTTCGTGAAGGGTTTATCACTCATCTGTGCGATACCTTAGATGGCCCTTGTGATTATGAAGGTGATAGCATGGTGCAGATCCACACCGGCATGGCTATTAGTGAGTCTGACTTTAATCGAGTGGTTGATCTCTTGATCAACGCAATGAATGAAGTTGGGATTGCTCATTCTCTACAAAATCAAGTTCTGGCCCGCTTAGCACCGATGCGAAGTGAGATAATCAAATTATAATCAACACCTACACTTTTTAACTTTATTTACATTAAATTATCATGCTTTGAGTCGTAAAATTCCTAGGTATCAAATTGGTACTACACATTTATATATAAAAGGAGTTTTACATGAAGTTTAAATCTATCATGCTTATATGCTCACTGGGCGTTAGCATATCTACTTTTGCAGCAGAGCAAATTGACTCAACTGTTAATTTAGCTGGTACAGGTTCGAATTACGATTTCCGTATAGGATTACAAGCTCTAGATGATCGTGGCAGAGACCCTGGTGCTGTAGAGTATACTAAGTATCTTTCTGCAGGTTCTAATGTTCAGTCTGATTGGGCTGTTGATCGAGATGCATATGACCCCGATGCATTACGTTTACACTTATCTGTACTTAACCAGATCCCGACAAACCGTGATTTCCGATTAGCTATCCAAGCTGCAGACCGAGGCGGCCGAGGTGATTTTGGATACTGGCAATACACTCCTTGGGCGAGTGAAGGTGGTGGTTGGTCTGGTATGGCATTTGATACAGACCGATTCGACCCTGATGCTTTTCGCATTCGCATCGAAACCAGAGTTTGGAACAGTAGCCGCTCTTTAAGCGATTTTCGTATCGGCTTGCGAGTATCTGATAGGGGTGGACGAGAAGTTGGGAACTCGACGTTCACTCCATGGGCTTCCAATGGTGGTGGCTGGACTGATTTAGCGACAGATAATGACGCTTATGACTTTGATGGTTTTGAAGTAAACCTAGAAGTCAGACAGTACTAACAACACCGTATAACCAAGTTGTTTCGCAGAAGTGACTTGGTTATAACGTTTTCACACTTCTTTAAAAGCCAATCAAGTAAACGTCCAAAAGCGTCATATCGTTGTAAGAAAATCAATGAATGCTACAATCACATTCTACCTTCGGTACTTATAGTTCATAAGATTAGAAGGCGCTGTTGATACTTCATATAGTGTTTACACATAAACTTATTAACGAATGAAGAGAGCCAAGTTGAAAAAAGTTATCACATTTGGAACCTTTGATGTATTCCACGTTGGTCATGTCAATATTTTAGAGCGTGCGAAAGCACTGGGTGATTATCTCATTGTGGGGATCTCGTCGGATGAACTTAACTTTTCGAAAAAAGGTAGAAATCCAATATACTCAATAGCAGATCGCCTAAAAATCATTAGCTCATTGCGATTTGTAGATGAGGTGTTTGTGGAAGAATCTCTGGAGCTAAAAGCGCAATATATCAAAGACTTTGATGCCGATATTCTGGTGATGGGTGATGATTGGAAAGACAAGTTCGATATATATAAAGATATCTGTGATGTGGTTTACTTGGAGCGCACCCCATCAATTTCAACAACGGAAATAATAGAGGTCGTACGCAGACCCGAAGGAAAGTAATAGCATGAAGCATGTGGTCGATAGGGAATGGCTCTTTGCAAACCTTGGCAAAGTGAAAGTATTGGATGCTGGTATTGTGAAACCGGGTCAGTCAGGCCCTTATAGCGCTCCTGCAATCATTCAAGGCGCGCTGCGCTTTGATATTAGTGGTGCGCTAGCTAATCCCCATGCTACATCACCCAATATGTGCTGCAGTCCAGCTCAATTTCAAGCAGAAATGCGACAGCTTGGTATCAACCAACATGATGTGTTAGTCGCTTACGATGATAAGGGCATGTTTAGCGCTGCCAGAGCTTGGTATATGCTCAAAATGATGGGTCATAAACAAGTGTATGTACTGGACGGCGGATTCCCTGCTTGGTGTGAAAAACAATACCCTTTGAGTCAAGCGTACGCGCAAGTCCAACAAGCAGGAAACTTTGTCGCTGCATATGATGAAACAGCATTTGTTGATAAAGCGGCTGTGCTTAGTAATATTGACGCTGAACTGAGTTGCCTATTCGATGCTAGAGGTGCAAAGCGCTTTACTGGTGAAGAGCAAGAACCTCGTGCAGATATGCGCAGCGGCCACGTGCCTAAAAGTAAAAACCTGCCATACACGAGTTTGTTAAACGCCGATGGCTGCTTTAAACCTCTCACCGAGCTTGAAGAGTTGTATAGCGACTTATCAAAGGACAAAACTAAGCCTCTGATATTCTCTTGTGGCTCAGGTGTTACAGCTTGTATTTTAGCGCTGGTGGCTGACGAGCTAGGTTATGAACATTTGACGGTATATGACGGCTCGTGGAGTGAATGGGGCGCAGATCCCGATGTGCCCGTGGAGACGAGTTATACCACTATTTAATGTGAAAAAGGTGCCAATGGCACCTTTTTCATTTGTGAAGCGAGCTATTTCCTCGCTTCAAAATAGATCACTTATGATAAGCAAGGCACGCTTCAACTTCGTGCTTTGAACCTAAAATAACACCGACGCGTTGGTGTATTTCTTCAGGTTGAATATCCAAAATGCGTTCACGACCAGTGTGGGCAATACCGCCAGCTTGCTCGATAAGCATCGCCATTGGATTGGCTTCGTAAAGTAGGCGAAGTTTAAATGGCTTGTTTGGATCTTTACGATCTTCTGGATAAGTGAATAGTCCGCCACGGCATAATACGCGGTGAACATCGCCAACCATTGCCGCTATCCAGCGCATATTGAAGTTTTTACCACGCGGTCCGGTTTCACCTTCAAGTAAATCGGCAATGTAATTTTGCATTGCTGGGGTCCAGTGGCGTTGGTTGGAAGCGTTGATAGCAAACTCTTTGGTGTCTTCAGGAATGGCTGCAAAGTCTTGCGTGAGTAGGAAGCTACCGTGAGTTTTGTCCAGAGTAAACAAGCGAGTTCCTTTGCCTGTTGATAGCGCTAACATGGTTGATGGGCCATATAACACATAGCCCGCTGCAACTTGTTTATGACCTGGCTGCATAAAGATTGCAGGATCGCTAGGGTCTGAACCTTCAGGCGCTTCCATAATAGAGAAAATAGTACCGACTAGTGAATTAATGTCGGTATTGGATGAACCATCCAACGGATCGAAAGCGACAATATAGTTCGCTTTTGGATTGCCGGCGACGGTGTAATCTTCTTCTTCAGAAGCGATGGCTTTGACATAGCCAGATTCAAGCAAAATATCTTTCAATAGTTGATTTGAAAGTACATCGAGCTTCTTTTGCGTTTCACCTTGAATGTTCTCATCTAAGGTTGAGCCTAATACACCTGAAAGTGCACCTTGGCCAACACGGAACGATATTTCTTTACATGCCGCGAGAATGGTTCTGATTAAAGAAACCAACTCACGAGAACAACCATCTTCAATTAACACCGGAGGGAGTCTACGCATTTTTTAAATCCTGATCACCTTGTGTTTATGGCAATAAATAGTGTGAGAGGTGCCATAAACAGCGCTGTAATTCGTCTTGAAAGACTGTAAATTGTATACGATTTCATATACAACTGGGGTTAAGCCTCAAAACCATAAATAACAAAGAGCAGCCATGAGAAAAATAACGTGCTTCACTCAAACTGTATCCGCTTTGCTACTGTGTATGATAACCCAAGCACACGCAGCAATTAAGTCTATTGACGAATTTACTGCCAGTTTTAATCATCATCCCGGTTTTTACGCCTTCTATAGCGATGATTCGAGCGGCAAATTGTACTTAGACATCGACAAACTAGACGCCCCTTTCTTGTTACAGCATAGTTTACCTTATGGTGTAGGTTCGAATGATATCGGTTTAGACCGCGGTCAGCTAGGCGGTACGCACTTAGTTCAGTTTGAACGTTTTGGTGATAAGGTGATGCTGCGTGCTATCAACACTTATTATCGCGCAAGTGCGAATAATAAGGCCGAAAAGCAAAGTGTTAAAGAGGCTTTTGCTTCAAGCATTCTACACGGGTTCAACGTGGTCGCAGAAGATAAAGACAGTGTATTGGTTGACTACACGCCTTATCTACTCAGCGATGTGCATGGTGTTTCTCGCACGTTGGCAAATCGTAATCAAGGTAGTTTTAGCTTAGACTCAAGCCGCAGCGCTGTGTTTATGTCGCGTTCAAAGGCATTTGTTAAAAACACAGAGCTTGAAGCCGTGTTGACATTCAAAGGGACAAAGCCTGGTGAATATGTACGTCAGGTGAGTGCAGATCCTTATGCGCTTACAGTACATCAGCATCATTCTTTAATTGAGCTGCCTGACGATAACTACCAGCCACGTGCGTTTCATCCGCAATCGGGTTATTGGAGTATCGAGCATAAGGATTACTCAGCACCGCTTGGACAGTCAATGTTTGTGCGTTATATCCCACGCCACCGTTTACAGAAAAAAGACCCAACTGCACAAGTCTCGGAGGCCGTAGAGCCAATTGTTTACTATCTTGATCCTGGCGTACCTGAGCCGGTCAAAACAGCATTACTTGATGGTGCTAAATGGTGGGATCAAGCATTTGAAGCTGCTGGCTACAAAAATGCGTTTCAAGTCAAAGTACTTCCTGAAAATGCCGATCCTATGGATATTCGCTATAACGTGATCCAGTGGGTTCATCGTGCTACTCGGGGGTGGTCATACGGCGCGTCGGTGATTGACCCTCGTAGCGGTGAAATTTTAAAAGGTCACGTGACGTTAGGTTCGTTGCGTGTCCGTCAAGATATTCTTATCGCCGAGGCACTTTCTGCGCCGTTTGTTGAGGGTAATGAGGTGACTGAGCGACTTCATGCTATGGCGCTAGACCGTATTCGTCAGTTGAGTGCACATGAAATTGGCCACACGTTGGGCATTGCACACAACTTCTCAGCGTCGGTAAAGGATCGCGCGTCAGTCATGGACTATCCTCATCCGCTGGTAGGATTTGAAAATGGCCAACTGGATATCACTAAGGGCTACGCAAAAGGCATGGGCGCGTGGGATACGCAAGTGATTAAATATGGTTACAGTGATTTCGGTGGTGCTGATGAAGCCACTGAGCTTGCAGCTATTCTTGCTGAGAATAAGGCGCAGGGGCTTGAATTTATCTCTGACTCTGATGCAAGAGCGCAGGGCGGAGCACACCCAACGGCGCACCTTTGGGATAACGGTGCGGATCCTGCTGCCGAATTACTGCGTGTGTTGGATGTGCGCAAGCAGGCGTTGAATAACTTTGGTATTCACAGCATTCAAAAAGGAGTTGCTCTGTCGCAGCTAGAGGAGAAACTGGTACCACTGTATCTTTTCCATCGTTATCAGGTTGAAGCCGCAGTAAAATTGATTGGCGGCGTGGATTACGACTATGAAGTTCGCGGTGACGAGGTAATAAAAGGGGCGAAAGTTGTGGCTAAAGAGGTGCAACAAAATGCGGCCAATGCGCTTTTGAGTACGCTGTCACCTGCGGCGTTGACTATCCCTGACTCTATTTTGGCGTTAATACCTCCTAAGGCTTACGGTGAGTACAAAACTCGCGAAAGTATTAAAGGTCGAACTGGACTAACCCTAGATGCGATGGCATTACCAGAAGTCGCCGCACAGCATAGCCTTGACTTGCTGCTTAATCCACAGCGATTAAACCGCCTTGCACAGCAGCATGCACGTGATACTCAATATTTTGGTACACAGGCACTTTTAGAGGCTTTATATCAGCAGGTATTTGCCCAGTCAGGCAGCAAAGGTATGGCTCAAAAGCTACAGCAACGAGTGCAATACCTAAGTGCAACTCAGCTTGTAAAACTGAGTAACAACGATAAAGTCGCACCTGAAGTGCAGGCGCAGTTAAAGTTTTATTTAGCAAAAGTTGCGAAAGACTTTAATCAGTCGTCGGTATTTAGCGATGTTGCTTTTGAGCAAGCATTTAAACATATGCTCGCGCAGCAAATTAATCACTACTTAGATTCAGGAGAGTGGCCTGAAAGCTTTAAAGCGCTTGCAATGCCGCCAGGCTCACCAATTTAATCAAACGTGCACTTCGGAAATAGGGGCTCAGCAGCGCCCCTATTTTTATGCCTTCTTGACCATAGTATTGGTCGTAATGTGAGGAAAAGTTACGAGTTGACCAGCGATCGGAATTTCCATTGTGATATTTTGCGAATACTGCAGTTGCGTGAAGTTATCACTACCGTCAAGTGACTCAAGCCAATAGCTAATCGCGTAGCGGCTAACTTTTGCATGTTGTTGTTCAAAGCCAATATTCGTGACTGGGATCCCTGAATGCGCGGTATCGACCTCAAGTAGAATAAACTTCTTGGGAGGAGAAACTTCTAAGGCATTATTTAAAGGCTGGTTTGGATTGAGTGTAAAGTCAGGATTTAAGTTACCAACACTTTTGGTGGTGTATTGAGCCGTACTGATCCCATGGGGTAATCCCATAGGCAAAATATCACTTTGGCTCAGCATTGGGATCGTCGGGACACCAGTACCTGATTGAAAATGCCCACTGGCTAAAATGGAATTACCATGGGGAACTGACATTTGTTTTATAAAGTCATAAGTTTGAGTTGGCGCCACACTGTTTGGTACGGTTTCGTTGCCAAGCCCTGGATTTTCACCATTGCCATACGGGCCAAGTAATTGCTTTGCATCTGATAAATACAACAACGAACCATTTTCCGCATGGACTAGCTGATCTTTCGCTGGACCTTCTGCAAAATAAACTCTTTGTTCGTAAAATAAGGTATTAGCGACCTGGGTACCAAATCCTCCTCGATTTGGTGCGGTGCCATGGATGGCTGAGAAAGTAAGCTCTTCATAATAGGAGAAATTTTTAAGAATATAGCTGGCTTCTTGAGGTAGTGGCATTAAGCAGTAAGAAAATGGTTTGTCGGGGCCACCCAATCCTGAGTTGGCTAAGGGTTGGTTAGTCCAAGTGCCGACCAAATGTTGCAGTGGACCTAAGCTGGTGGTTGGAGCTGCTGGGCTGCTCTGGACTGGATCAATAAGTAACGGTTGCGATAGGTCTGGTGGTGTTGTTTCAGTCACGGTTATATCCTCGCTAAATTGCTTGCGAGCACCTCGACTAATTCTAGCTACTTTTGATTTGGCGCCCGCACTATGATCCCTGTCATGACCGCTCAGCGATGACGGGATCTTCAACCATCACTGCAATGCAGTTAGGTATAGTGCAGACTGTGAATATGGCAATTACATATCATTACAGCGATTTCATTGCCTGAGCGTGAAGTGATGAACTCGCCAATCCGCTAAGCAAAGCAACTTTCTCTTATTAGCTGCTTAATAATATCCTGACTTGGCTGGATTTTTTCCATTGCTAAAAACTCGTTGGGTTGGTGTGCTTGATTAATCGAACCCGGTCCCATAACGATAGTTTCGCAACCTAGCTGCTGTAGAAATGGTGCTTCGGTACAATAGTTTACAGCAATTGCTTGTTGTCCTGACAGGCGCTCAGCCATTTTCACCAAAGCAGAATCCGTTGAGCCGGTAAAAGCCGGAATGGGTTCGTGCATATCTATAACCGAGACACTATTCGGATAATGTGTATTGATGGGTGCTACAGCTGCCGTGAGCATGGCTTGTAATTCTTTGATGCTCAGACCAGGCAAAGGGCGCATATCAATATGTAGTTCACAACAGCCACAAATACGGTTGGCATTGTCGCCACCATGAATGTGCCCAAGGTTTAAAGTTGGGTAAGGAATAGCAAAATGTGGCGTTGAATATTTATTCTTTAATTCTTCTCTTAACTTTAATAAATTTGCAATCACCTGATGCATGATTTCAATGGCATTTAAGCCGCGCTCTGGATCTGAGCTATGACCTGAGCGACCAACGATGCGGATGGCGGTCGTCATATGGCCTTTGTGGGTAAATACTGGCACCATATCGGTGGGTTCACCAATAATACAGCGCGCCGGCTTCAAGCTTGGATGTTTTGCGATTTCCTGAGCTCCAGCCATAGTGGTTTCTTCATCGGCGGTGGCTAAAATCATGATAGGAGCATTTTGCTGTAATTCATCAAGCTCTGAGATTGCATTCAATACGAAAGCAAAAAAGCCTTTCATATCAATACTTCCAAGACCATATAATTTATTATCTTGCTCGCTTAATTTAAAAGGATCAAATTGCCAGCGGCTATCGTCGAATGGCACGGTATCCGTGTGGCCGGCCAACATTAATCCACCATCGCCACTGCCTCGTCTTGCAATTAGGTTATATTTTCCTTTTGCATGTTCAAGCTCTGTTACTTCAACGATAAACCCTAACGTTTCGCACCACTGCGCGAGTAGATGGATCACATTCTGATTGCTCATGTTGAGACTTTCTTCTAATGCACTGATAGATGGCGCGGCGATCAGTTGCTGATACATTTCCATAAAAGCGGGTAATTTCATAAAAATTCCTAAAATACTTATTCAAAGTTCTTGCATAAAAATATAAAGATGTTTAGAGTGAATATCAATTCACTTTTTTAGCATAAATATATTTTGGAACAGCAATGCGACGATTTGACTTCAACAACTAGCAGAACCAATCCAAATCAAACTTTTTTAATCTTGAGAACACTATGTTGAAAGTATCTATAATCGGAGCGAGCGGCTACAGTGGCGCTGAGCTTGCTAAGCTGGTTGCCAAGCATCCTGCCTTCACACTTGCGCATTGCTTTGTATCTGAGCAAAGCTTAGACAAACACAAATTCATCAGCGATTTATATCCAGAATATTCGGGCTTGCTAGATATTGAGCTGCAACCCTTAAATGAGCAAGCTTTTTCATTGATAGAGCAATCATCGGACTATGTGTGTTTATGCACGGATCACAAGGTTAGCGTGGAACTTGCACCGGTATTTTTACAGATGGGCAAACGGGTTTTTGACCTATCTGGAGGTTACCGTTTATCTTGCAATGAAGACTACGAAACTTACTACGGTTTTTCTCACCCACATCAAGACTGGTTAGCGCAAGCGCAATACGGGTTAGCTGAATGGTATGGCGATGCTATTAAAACGGCAAAGTTAGTGGCGGTCGCGGGCTGCTATCCGACTGCGGCACTCAATGCACTTAAGCCATTACAACAAGCTGATCTGATAACAGAGCAGCCAGTTATCATCAATGCTGTTTCTGGTGTTACCGGCGCAGGAAGAAAAGCGAATGTCGCCACACACTTTTGCGAAGTATCTCTTGCACCATACGGTTTGTTTACGCACAGACATAGTCCAGAAATAGAAAAATACCTTGAACACCCAGTGTTGTTTACGCCGCATTTAGGGAATTTTAAGCGTGGTATCTTGGAAACGATCTACGTCACTCTGAAAGAAAATGTCACACCAAATCAAGTCGATGCCGCTTACCAGGTGCTTGCCGATGAGCCGCTGATCAGGTTAAAGGGGAGTCAACTTCCATCAATCAAAGCCGTTGAAAATCAACCTTTTGTGGATATTGGTTGGCAGCAAAAGGGCAATCAACTGATCGTGGTTGTCGCGATTGATAACTTGCTTAAAGGGGCTGCAGGCCAAGCATTACAGTGTATGAACTTGGCGGCGGGACTTGAGCATTATCAAGGTTTAGGAGTATCAGCATGAGCAAACAAACTTGGGTGATAAAACTAGGTGGCGCGGTGTTGAATCAAGAGGGTGCAGCGCAAGCATTGTTTTCAGCTATCAAGCAAATTCAACAGGATGCACCACACAAGCAGTTTGTGATTGTTCATGGTGGCGGGGCGCTGGTTGATAAGTGGCTGACCGATGCCGGTTTTGCTACTGCAAAACATCAAGGATTGCGGATCAGTCCGCAAGAGCAAATGCCCTATATTGTTGGTGCACTTGCAGGCTGTGCTAACAAGCAACTGATGGCGGACGCCATTACCGCCACGCTCAAGCCCGTTGGGCTGTGCTTATATGATGCAGGGTTTACCACAACTCAAAAACTAAAAGCGCTTGGCCGTGTGGGTAGCTGTGAAGCGAGTGTAGGTGGCATGCTTGAAGCAGTGTTGGAGTTTGATAGGTTGCCTGTTGTTAGTTCAGTAGGTATTGGCGCTGACGGCCATTTATACAACGTGAATGCGGATGAAGCAGCAGCTGCTATCGCCAGTAAACTTGGTGCAGAACTTATTTTTATGACTGACATTGAGGCGGTACTTGATGGCGATAAACAGCCATTAAATCAACTTAACGCGGAACAGATTTCAACGTTAATCACGCAAAAGGTCATTGTGGGCGGGATGGAGGTCAAAGTTAAGACCAGTCTTCACGCTGCCCAACACTTACGACGAGGGGTGTACATCTCTAGCTGGCAAAAGCCAGAAAATTTAATTGCGTTGCTCAATGGTGAGCACGTAGGTACACAAATTCTGCCGTAGGAAAACATCATGACTAAGCATTTTTTAACTGGTTTGGAATTAGACCAAACTAAAGTTTTGAACTTATTAAAGCTTGCAAAAAATATTAAAAATCAACCGCAAGAATATAACCAAGCCTTAGCTGGCAAGTCGATAGTCACGCTATTTGAAAAGCCGAGCTTAAGAACACGTTTGTCGTTCGATATCGGTATCCACAAATTAGGCGGCCATGCTGTGTATTTAGATCAGCAAAATGGTGCAATGGGGGCGCGTGAATCCGTAAAAGATTTTGCGCTTAATATTTCGACTTGGGCCGATGGCCTTGTGGCTCGTGTAAATCATCATAGTACGCTTGAGACGCTCGCTGAGTTTTCGTCGGTGCCAGTTGTGAATAGCCTATGTGATTTATATCACCCTTGCCAAGCGTTGGCTGATTTTCTCACCTTATTTGAAACTTACGACGATGTCAGTCAGATCAAAATCGCTTATCTCGGTGAAGGCAACAACGTAACACATTCATTGATGTTGCTTGCGGCAACATTAGGTACTGATTTTGTGGCGGTTTGTCCTAAAGGTCATTCTCCAGATGCACAAATTGTAAAGCAAGCTGAACAAATTGCAGCGGTAAATGGTGCCTCAGTTCTGGTCAGTGATCGGGTAGAAGCGGCGGCTGGCGCCAATGTGCTCTACGCTGATACTTGGGTTTCGATGGGGAATAAAACGCCAATTGAACAGGTGAAAGACACCTTTATGCCATATCAAATCAACCAACAATTGGTTGAAGCGTGTGGCGCACAAACCATTTTGCACTGCCAGCCAGCACACCGTGAGTTTGAAATTACTTCCGAAGTGATGGACGGGCCAAAGTCAAAAATTATTCAACAAGCTGAAAACCGCATGCATGCCCAAAACGCATTGCTGGTATCGCTGTTAAACAAAGATTACGTTTGAGGTTAAAGAACATGAGCAAGATTAAAAAAGTGGTACTGGCTTACTCTGGTGGATTAGACACATCAGCGATTGTGCCATGGTTAAAAGAGAACTACGGTTGTGAAGTTGTCGCCTTTGTTGCCGATGTAGGTCAGGGTGAAGAAGAACTGGTTGGGGTTGAAGAAAAGGCAATCGCATCGGGTGCCTCTGAGTGCTATATCGTCGACTTAAAAGAAGAAATGGTTAGCGACTATATTTATCCAACCCTAAAAACTGGTGCTATCTATGAAGGGACATATTTACTGGGTACTTCAATGGCGCGTCCTATTATCGCCAAAGCTCAAGTTGAAATCGCTCGTAAAGTTGGCGCGGATGCACTTTCTCATGGTTGTACAGGCAAGGGGAACGATCAGGTGCGTTTTGAATCTTGCTTCTCAGCGCTTGCGCCTGACCTTAAAGTGATTGCACCATGGCGTGAATGGTCACTATCAAGCCGTGAATCACTGCTCGACTATCTGGCTGAGCGTAATATCCCTTGTGCAGCCTCTGCTACTAAAATCTACAGTCGTGATGCCAATGCTTGGCATATTTCTCACGAAGGTGGTGAATTGGAAGACCCATGGAATGAGCCAAGCGATCAGGTTTGGACCATGACTAATTCTCCAGAAGCCGCACCGGATCAGCCTGAATATGTGTCGGTATTAATCGAAAAGGGTGAAATCACCGGTGTTAACGGTGAGCGTTACAGTCCTTATCAGTGTCTAGTTAAGTTAAACGAGATTGCAGCGCCGCACGGTGTTGGTCGTGTGGATATCGTTGAAAACCGCCTGGTCGGCATGAAATCTCGTGGCTGTTATGAAACACCGGGAGGCACTGTGATGATGGCTGCGTTACAAGCGATTGATGAGCTGATCTTAGACAAATCTTGTCGCAAATGGAAAACCGCGCTTAGCGAAGAGTTTGCACACTTAGTTTATGATGGTCGCTGGTTTACCCCACTGAAAGATTCAATTCTAGCTGCTGCAGAGTCATTCGCACAGCAAGCAACTGGCGAGGTGGTACTTAAGCTTTATAAAGGCCACGTACATGCAGTGCAAAAGCAATCAATCAATAGCTTATACAGCGAAGATTTTGCCACATTTGGTGAAGATGACGTATATGACCAATCTCATGCGGAGGGATTCATTCGTCTATTCTCACTATCTAGCCGGATAGCGGCGTTAAACAAGCAAAAGCAGTCTTAAGGTAGGAGAGTGAGATGGCATTATGGGGCGGCCGTTTTTCATCAGGTCCTGATGAGGCATTTAAGCAATTTAATGATTCTCTGCCATTTGATTATCAATTGGCAGAGCAAGATATTGTTGGCTCTATCGCTTGGGCGGGTGCGCTAAAGCAAGTAGAAGTATTAACTGAAAGCGAACATCAGCAGATCATTTCAGCGCTGAAACAGCTTTTGGATGAAGTGATTGCTGATCCGCGTAGTGTAGCAACCGCGGGACATGAGGATATTCATTCTTATGTTGAAGCTAAACTTATCGACAAAGTGGGTGATTTAGGTAAAAAGCTGCACACAGGTCGAAGCCGTAACGACCAAGTAGCCACTGATTTTAGACTGTGGAGTCGTAAAACGGCGCAGCAACTGCTTGTGGCACTGAGTTCACTCAAGCAAGCTTTGGTTACACTTGCAGAGCAGGAGCTTGGTACTATTTTACCTGGCTACACCCATTTACAGCGTGCTCAGCCTGTACTCTTTAGTCATTGGTGTATGGCTTACGTTGAGATGATTGAGCGTGATGAGTCGCGCTTAAATGATGCGCTTGAAAGGTTAAATGTGTGCCCACTTGGCTCAGGTGCACTAGCGGGGACTGCTTATCCTATCGACCGTGAAGTGTTGGCCGTTAACCTTGGCTTTAGAGAGGCCTCTCGTAATAGTTTAGATGCGGTCTCTGATCGTGACTTTGTGGTTGAGCTACTCAGTTGTGCGTCTATTTCAATGATGCATTTATCTCGTTTTGCTGAAGATTTGATATTTTACAATTCTGGTGAATCTGGATTTATTGATCTGGCCGACAGCGTGACGTCCGGCTCATCCTTGATGCCACAGAAAAAGAACCCTGACGCCTTAGAGCTGATCCGCGGCAAAACGGGCCGAGTTTTTGGTGCCTTTAGCGGCATGATGATGACGCTTAAAGCTTTGCCTTTGGCCTATAACAAAGACATGCAGGAAGACAAAGAAGGCCTATTTGATGCCATGCCAACTTGGCTTGCGTGTATTCATATGGCAGAAGCATGTGTTAAAGGCATTAAGGTTAATGGTGATAAAACGTTAGCGGCGGCAAAAGGTGGTCACGCCAATGCAACTGAGCTTGCGGATTATCTCGTTGCTAAGGGAATTCCGTTTCGGGAAGGCCACCACATCGTCGGTGAATTAGTGCAGTTGGCTATTAGTAAGGGGCAAAACCTCGAAGATCTGAGCTTAGAGGAATTCCAGCAAGTCAGCGCAGTAATTGCAGAGGATGTCTACCCTGTACTCGAAATTGACGCTTGTATTGCCGCTCGTAAAGCATTAGGCGGCACCTCATTGCCACAAGTAACTAGTGCTATTAAAACGGCAAAAAAAAAGCAAAAAATCTTAGTACGTGATGCTAATTTAGATGATGTTGAAGCCATTGCTGGGCTGATCCAATACTGGGCTAAAGTAGGTGAGAACCTACCGCGAGCGAAAAGTGACATGATCCATAGTATCAATGAGTTTGCGGTGACTGAGGTCGATGGCAAAGTGACCGGGTGTGCATCTTTGTATATTTACGACACAGGGCTTGCTGAAATTCGCTCTTTGGGTGTAAATCCCGAAAGCGAAATAAAGGGACAAGGGCAACTTTTAGTCGAGCATTTACTGGTGAAAGCCAAAAAATTGGCACTCAATCGTATTATTGTGCTAACTAGAGTGCCTGGCTTCTTTATGAAACAAGGTTTTAACAACTGTACCAAAGATAGCTTGCCTGAAAAAGTGATGAAAGACTGTGAGCTGTGCTTGCGTAAAGATAACTGTGATGAAATTGCGATGGATTTCATTATAAAACAAACATCTAGCTTAAGTATTCCATGTAAATTTGTTGCTTAACACTAAGCTTTTATAAAATCAAAAAGAGCGCTAGCAAGCGCTCTTTTTGTATATAAATCAACCGATTGAATTTATCTTAATAAATGTTGGCATACCCTGTGCTTAATTAATCTCGATAATTTTTTGATGGTTCATTTTTGGGAACCAGGTTCCAAGTGTAAGTTTTGAGGGAAATTTCATGATAAAAACAATCCTAGCGAGAAAAAATCAAGCTAAAACAACTAGTCAAGTAAAGCTACTTTCTGATAAGGTGATTCAATCTGTAAGTAAACTTGAGATGGTATCTGGCGCACGTGGAAGCGTAATAATTCCGCCTGGGTCTAAAGAACCGTACTAATGATTAATGTTAATTTATGACTTTTTTGGTATGAGTATAGGAGCCCTTGTTATATGGGGCTTCTTGATGGCTTCACTGCTACATCTATTTTTTTATATACTAAAAGTCCAGAAAAATTTACAGCTACTCTTTTCTTCTATCCTGTTATTTACCTCCTACTTTGTAAGTGATTTTATCATTGCTTCTGATAGCTACAATACGGCTATTCACGGAATATTCGCTTTGTTTGATCTCTTTACTTTATTGATTCTTTTTCTAGTCTCGCATACTTTTTTTAAAGATGAAAAGCTCGAAGTTGGCGTTTTATATATTATGGTAGGTTTGGCTGTTAATACTGTTATGTTCTTCTTTATGTTTATAGATACATATATTTATAAAAATGTAACGCGCTGGTTCTTATGGTATTTATACTCATATATAGTGATTTCTGTGGACTTTATTATGGTTACTTCTCTATTAGTCAATAAAGATTGGTTAGGTATTAAATGGGCTATAAGTAAGGTGAGAGCCAGGGTAGCTTGAAGTTGTGGTCGATTTTCACTATTTGTTTTACTTGTTTCTTAGTAGTTTGCACTCATGGATTCTACTTTTTGTGGCACTCTTTAACTTTGTTCGAGCGACTAAAAACCCTAAATTTAAGCAGCTCAGTGGCATTTCATTTCTCCTCGCAGGTTCATATTTTCTCACAATACCTACATTTTATTTTTGTGAGTCAAAAGGCTGGTTAACTGGCAGGGGCGGAGCATACTTTGATTACTTATAAGCCAAAGAACACCTGTGCCCTAAATTTGTCGTTCCAGCCAGCGGTTTTCAATTTGCTACGTTGACTCGGTAAGCCGCATTCACACTGCTTGAGCATATTCATTACAAAACGCCTGAATAGGGCCATATTTTCCACCGCACCATCGAGACAAATTCTTGATGAATCCTCTTTAAAAACAACATCTAGTACATAGTGCTGACAGTTCTCTATACGCCAGTGTTGACGGATGTAGTGGCCTAGCACCTTATTTTTTGGTGACATTGAGCTGACGTAGTAGCTGGTATCAATACTGGTTTTACCGCCGCAGGTTCTGTGTCGTTCTACCGCAATGATGCTGCGAATTGTCGGCCAACTCACTGCTAACGCTTCGTCTAATTTTGGCTTGAGTTGATACACTACCCGCGTCTCTGTGCGACCATGTGCTTGCTGCTTTACCTCGGTTATGGCTTGCTCTTTGCCAGCATCGAATACGCGTTGAAATTGATCGGTTACAGCCTGATATAGCTTGGGCTGATTCTTTTTAACCTGCACCACAACATCGGCTTTTTTCGCAGCGATCATTTCAAGTGTTTGCC